>JAFTZH010000035.1 GCA_017464565.1 Clostridia bacterium | reverse complement strand
TCGCCCCTACGGATATAGTAATTAATCATCGTTTCCACGGGAGGAGCAAGCCCCTCCCCTACCGAGTATAATGAAAATCCAAATTAAGCTTTCCGTAGAAAGCAAGGCGAAAAATTAAACTAAACCCCAACGTTTAAAGATTTTTGAAGAGGGGGGTATGGGGGGAATGCCTTTTTGCAAAAAGGCACTCCCCCCATAAAATTATTATATATTATATTTCGGAATACATTCTGTAAAGCTCGCTGTAAATTCCTTGCTTTGCGAGCAGCTCCTCGTGCGTTCCGCTCTCGGCAATTCCGTTTTCGGTAAGCACGAGTATTCTGTCGGCGTTTCTGATAGTCGTAAGACGGTGCGCTATCGTAAAGGTCGTTCTTCCTTTTGCGAGAGTTTCAAGAGATTTTTGAACCAGCTTTTCGCTTTCGTTGTCAAGCGCGCTCGTCGCCTCGTCGAGAATAAGTATAGGCGGATTTTTCAGAAATACGCGCGCGATAGATATTCTTTGCTTCTGACCGCCCGAGAGCTTGACCCCTCTCTCGCCGACGTAGGTATTATATCCGTCGGGAAGCTCGGAAATAAAGTCGTGCGCTCCCGCGAGACGCGCCGCTCTCTCTATATCCTCGTCGGAGGCGTCCGATTTTCCGTAAGCTATATTTTCGCGTATGCTTCCCGAAAACAGATATACGTCCTGCGCTACGACGCCTATATGCTCGCGCAGAGACTTCGTGGTTATATCCTTTATTTCCTTTCCGTCAATGAGTATCGAGCCGGAGGTAACGTCGTAAAATCTCGGAATGAGAGAGCAGAGGGTCGTTTTTCCGCCGCCCGAAGGACCGACAAGAGCTATGCTTTCGCCCGCTCTTACCTTCAGATTGAGATGAGACAGAACCTTTTTGTTTTCGCTCTCGTATGAGAAGGACACGTCGCGAAATTCTATGTCGCCGCTTACGCCGGTAATATCCTCCGCGCCTTCCGAGTCGGTGATATCCGGCTCGGTATCCATAACCTCGCAGAAGCGTTCTATTCCCGTAAGTCCGCGCTGGAACTGCTCGGCAAATTCAACTATTCTTCGTATAGAGGTGAGCAGGGTGGTAACAAACATAAGGTATGCGATATAATCGGCGGGGGTTATTTTTCCGTAAAGCATAAACAAAGCACCCGCGACGACTACTACTATATACATAAGCCCGTCGAAAAATCTCGTGGAGGACTGAAAGCCCGCCATAACGTGATAAACCTTTTTCTTTATGGTCAGGAATTTTTGGTTTCCAACGTTGAATTTTCTCTCCTCGACTTCCTCGTTCGCAAAGGATTTTACCACGCGTATACCGAGAAGGCTGTCCTCTATCTGCGAGTTCAGCTCTCCGACCTGCGCGCGAGATTCCTTAAAGCCCTCTTTCATTTTGCGGTTGAATATCGTGAGAACGATAAGCATAGGCGGAATTACCGAGAAGACGATTAGAGTGAGAGGAACGCTCATAGTGCAGAGAATTATGAACGAGCAGATTATCTTGATGCCCGCGATGAAAAATTCCTCGGGACAGTGGTGGGCAAACTCGGTAACGTCGAAAAGGTCGCTCGTTATCCTTGACATAAGAGTTCCGACCTTGGCGTTGTCGTAGTAGGAGAAGGAGAGCTTTTGAAGATGACCGAAAAAGTCCCGTCTCATATCGGTCTCTATTCTCGTGCCCATTATGTGTCCGACCGACGCCATATAATAGTTTGCCGCAGTATCTACGAGACGCAGGGCGAGGTAGAGTATGCCGCACTTAAGTATCATATCCACCGTCAGCGATACTACGTCCGAGGATGCCGCTTCGGTTATTTCTCTTACGATAAGCGGCAGTATCAGCTCGCACACGGTCGTCAGAGAGGCACAGAACAGGTCGGCTATCATTATCCATTTGTAATTTTTATAATAGGGAAGAAACCGTTTGAGCAGAGACAGCCCCGATTTCTTTTTTTGTTGTTTTGCCATAGAATAAGCTCCGTTTCGCTTGTAATGAAAATCAAACTATATTCTATCATAAACCGTCTCTTTTGTCAATCTTTGGCGCGTGATATTTGAGAGCGGACCTTTCCGCTGCGGATTTTTATATTTTACAGCACCGCTTTTTTCGCATTTATCTGTCAATATTCCTCAGTATAAGATAGAAAATTCGCTTTTTTTCGTTTTTTCTTTAAAAAATTTTTTTATTGAAAATAAAAAATCACACAAGTTATTGACTGAATTACCAAAAAATGCTACAATATGTAGTATGTTAATATCAATCGCTCGGAGGATGTTGAACGATGAAGAATAGAAAAATAATTGTTGTGGCTTTATTTGCTTTGATACTTATGACGCTGTGCGGATTTTTGGGAGTTTACGCCCGAGCCGCAAGCGTTTACGATACGAATATTGCCGCTATCGACGAGAAAAGAACGCTGCTTAATGAGATGATGACGCTTTACGACACCAGCGATACGTCGGAGGATAAAACGGCGGCGATAAACACCAATAAGGTAATATTGAACTATTACAACGCCATAAACAACCTTCGCGTTGACGAGCGGGTTAATACCGAGTCGCTCGTCGACGAGGTCAATCTCTATTATATAAAAGGTAAAATTGCGGGCGAATGCGCGTGGATATACGAATATCACTCGGGGGATTACGGTGAGGACGCGCAGGCAAGAGTCAAGCTTGTTTACGACGATATCATCACACGCATTGATGCGTATACTGACAGCGCTTCGCTTGAAGCGGCAGAGAACGCTTTGAAGCACGAGCTGTGCAGAGCGGTATATACCGAAAAAATAGAAACACTTTATTCCTCCGCAAGCTCTGCCGACGTAAAGGATATAGCCCAAAACGCGGTAAGCGCGGTTGAAGCGCTGTCGTCGGGAACCTTTTCGGAGGAGTCTTACTCCGAGGTGTACGAAAAGGCTGAAAACGACGTGGCGACGCAGCTTTTGAGAGAGGCGGCAAGGACAAGCTTTGAAGAGATATACGACGAGATATACGGAGCGGGCTCGTTTGCCGCCAAGTCCGAAAGCGACGACACTATAAAAAGCTTTTTGGAGTCGATATCGGAGTCCTCAAGCGTGAGCGGATTTAACTCGGATATAGAAACCGCCGTGAAGAGCGTTCTGAACGCGGTTATTGACGATACTAAAGGAAGCTATACAGCAAGCCTTCACACGAAGCTCGTGGGAGCACTTGAGTACGCGGTGAATACCGCCGACGCCGATGGAAAGATATTTACGTCGGGTACTATGTTCGACGGATTTGAAGCGGAGCTTTCCAAGGCGGGAGCGAAGGACGCGCTCGCGGCATACGCCGACGAGGCGTTTCCCGACGGAGACAGAGGAGAGAAGCTTACCTCTCTTCTTAATGAATATAACTCTGACGGAGGTATATTTGACGAAGCCTCTGACGCGCGGGAGATAGAATTTGAGCTTGGACGCGCCAAGCTTCGCGTGGATTGGCTGGATTATATTTCGGATTCCAAGGACGCGGTTTCCGAAATATTCGGTACGCTCGATTCAAGCGAGGCGATATCTCAGCTTGAGGCGCTTTACGCTCCCACCGACGAGGCGATAAGCTCGGCGGTAACGCTTGAGGCGGCAAGAGACGCTCTCGGAGACGCGAAGACGTCGGTTGACGATTTGAAGGTCGATTTCGAGGTAGAGGTCTTTTTGAAAAATCACGCCGATATAATAGCCAAGAGCGCGGACGGCGTTACGGCTTCCGACGCGCAGGAGCTGAAAAGCGCGATATCCGATTTCGGAGCATTGAGCGTCAAGGCTAAGACCGAGGTATCGGACGAGGCGGCTGATCTTGTATCCAAATACAAAAAGGCAAAGTCGCTTGAAATAGAGGCTCTTGTCGGAGATACGCAGTTTGAAACCGAAAGGAAAGCGCTGGCAAAAGAGTATACCGACCTTATAGACGGACTTACGCTCGATACGGCAGACGCGTTTATCTTACAAGCGGAAAATATAGTTGAAAAAGCTAAAACCGCTTTCCTTATACGAGACGAGTACGAGGATATAGTTTCGTCAGGCGATTATCCGAGCTTTTCCGAAGCAGAGAAAACCGCTCTTTCGCAAAAGCTCGATACCTACATTGGCAGAGCCTGCGCGGCGGATCATACCTCAAGCGATATTAAAACGAAGCTTGATTCGATACTCGCGTCCGCAAAGCTTGAGCTTTGCAGGTGTGAATCGGAAGCGCTTTTGAATCTTATCAGAAGCGATTCCGACAGCGACGCGGTTAAAGCTATGATAGACAACGCCGTAACCTCGCTCAACTACGCCGATTCGGTAGAGGCTCTCGAGGAGATAGTATCCGACACCGAGCTTGACGTTTACCGTCAGAGAAAGACCGAGGAGATGTCTGCGGTAATAGACGGCTACAAGAAGGACATAGCTCTTCTTGAATATCTTAAGCCCGCCGATATTACGGGCGCGGAGACGGCGCTTGATAACGCTTTGGCGTCGGCGATCAATTCAATGAAGACCGCTTCGGGAACTGCCGGCGTGGATTCAGCGGTGCTTGCGTTCGGGACAAGCGCGAAGAACGCGTACGACGACGCGAACGCGCAGAACGTTGCCCGCGCGAAAGAATATCATTCTCAATCGATAGACGATAAGAAGAAAGAACTTATCGACGGCGTTAAGGATATGGATTATATTGAAGCCGCCGATAAAACGGCTTACGAGGAAAGAATATCGAACGCAGCCGACAGCGCGAAGCAGAGTATTGCCTCTATGACCGACGTGAGTGAGATAGAGGATATGGCAGAGAGTTACGCTTCGCAGGCAGACGTTATATACGGCGAGGCGGAGAGTAAAAATCTTACCAACGCCAAGGCGTCGGCAAAGTCAGAGGCACAGAAAGCCGATACCGCTCTCAAATCAAAAATAAATGCTCTCGAATATATCGACGATACTGTCCGTTCCGCTTTTTTGGAGGACGCGCAGGAGATTATAAGCAAGCTTAATACGTCGGTTGACAGTGCCGACAGTGTAGACGGCGTTCTCGGTGCGCTTGAGACTTATTCCGCCGAGTCGGCCGCTCTCGATACGGCTTCGGATACCGCAAACGTTTCAGCCGCGAAGAAGCATTACGCCGAAACCATTGATAATTCGGCGGGTGAAACGCTGGGCGGAATGAATAAGTGGCTTGGCTATCTTGACTCCGCCTATAAAGCCCAAGCGAAGTCCGAGCTTGACGCGCTGGTGCTTGACGCCAAGAGCGAGCTGGCTTCGGCAAATACCGTAGCGGACGCGGAAACCGCGTGGATTAATTTCAGATTGGCGGCAGCCGAGATAGAGTACGAGGCTGAAAGCCGTAATTTTGAAAACGCAAAGCTTGCCGCAAAGGAAAAGGTTCAGGCTAAAGCCGACGAAATCACGTCGGTTATCGACGCGCTGGAATATCTTTTAGACGCGGAGACCGAAGCGGCTAAAGCCGCCGTGCAGAATATTCTCTCCGCCGCGTTGAGCGATATAGATTCGTCAGCCGACGTCTCTGCCGCTGAAACCAAGAGAGATACGGCTCTCGGACTTCTTGAGAACAGCGCGGAAACCACGGTTTCACAGAATCTCGAGAACGCGAGAGAAGATATAAAGAATAAGGTAGAGAGTAAGTTCAACGAATTCAACTCCGCCGACTATACCAAGGAAAAGTACGATATAATAAAGGGAGCTTACGAAAAGGCGATGAAGCTTCTTGACGAGGGAAGCGACATAAAGACCTTTGGAGAGATAATGGAGACGGCTTTTGCCGATATGTCTGCGGTAAGCACCGATTTTGAGGATGTAAAGAGCGACGTTATACAGCGCTTGAAGGACGCTTACGAGGCTCTTGAAAAAATATCCGACAGGTATTCGGAGAAGAATTTCACGAGTGTCAAGGAGATATACGAGCGCACCGTCAGCGAGATAGAGCTGTCTGATAAATCCAAGGGCAAGGAATATATACAAAAGCTTGCGGACGAAAGAATAGCTCTTATGCAGAGCGTAAAGGTCGATTGGGTGAGCAGCGGAAATCTGACTCCGAATAACAGCGGATATACCGATTATCCCGCGGGCTTTGATTACGACGACGGTCTTTGGGCGGTCGTCTCGGGAAGCAACGGAATAAGCTCGGACGTAAAGCTCGGAGTTTCCGTCAAGGATGCTTCCTCCGCACATTCGGAAGCTCTTAAGTACGCGATTAAAAATTCAAGTATAGCTTATTTCGGAGAGAACGCCTTGAACGACAAGGAGCTTGCCGATATACTTGAGGATTCGGTTATCAGGGGCGTTATCGATATAAAGCTTATCAGACAGAGCGTTCTGTACGACGAGTTTTCGGGAAAATATACCGTCAAGGTGCTTTTGCCCTCGGATATGAGAGACATAAGCCGCCCCGCCGCTATATACTTTGCGGCTGACGGAAGAGCGGAATATTACGACGCGAGTATCGAGGGGGCGTTCCTCGTATTCGAAACCGAGCATTTCTCGGAATTCGTCATAGTAGGTGAGAAAACGCTAAATCTTACCCCCGTCATAATAATTCTCGGAATAGCGGCGCTGATAGAAGCGGCGGCAGCCGTAGTGCTGACGATAGCTGCCAATAAAAAGCGCGGAACGCTTCTTTCGGTTATGCTCTTGCCCTCGGCGGCGCTTAAGGTGATAGTTCCCAAGGCGGGAATCGCACTCGTGTGCGTTCTTGCGGCGGCGGACGTACTGCTCGCGGTTTATATAGTATTCGCGGCGAAGCGTTTGCTTGACGCGGCTAAAGAGACAAACGAGGAGACTGCCGAAGAATTCGGTGAGGAGGCGTTTTCGGAGGACGTTGCTTCCGAGGAGGATACGCAGGATACCGCTGCGCATCTTCCCGTAATACTCGACTCTGTGAGCGCGGAGGAGGCTGATACCCTTATCTCTGACAGTGAGATTGCGGAAATGATAGTTCATTCCGAGGAAGGACCCGAGATATGCCGCGGCTGTAAAAAGACCTTTATAAACGTAGATACCATATCGGATAATTTTGAGTCGGGAGATACGGTATCGCTCGCCGAGCTTAAAGAAAAGAAGCTCGTTCCGCAAAGCGCTTGCTTCCTTAAGGTGCTTGCGCGCGGAGAGATAAACAAGCCTCTCGTTGTAAAGGCGCAGAGCTTCAGCGCGAACGCCGTCAAAATGATATCCCTGACGGGCGGTACGGCGGTGATTGAAGGAAACGCCGAATACGTGGAGAACAAAAATAAATAAAAAGCTTGGGCGGCAGGAAAAAATTCTTGCCGCTCTTCGCTTTTTTTCTATTGAAATTTTTCCCGAAAGCTGTTATAATATTGAATATATTTCAATTAAAAGAAAATTTTATGAGAGGACCTATTAATTATGAAAGCTGTTGTAACAGTAGTCGGACACGACAATAAAGGAATAATTGCCAAGGTCAGCGCGAAGTGCGCCGAGGTTGGAGCGAATATTACCGAGATATCCCAGAGCGTGCTTAAGGAATATTTCGCTATGATAATGGTCATAGATATAGACGATATCACTATGCAGTTTACCGATTTCGTCGACGCTATGAGAAAGCTCGGCGAAGAAAACAGCCTCGACATACGCACTATGCACGAGGATATCTTCAATTCTATGCACAGAATCTGAGGGCGGCGAAATGATAAACGTTAACGTAAACGATATTCTTGAAACTATAAATATGATAAAAGAGGAAAACCTTGATATCAGAACGATAACGATGGGAATTTCTCTTTACGACTGCGCTTCCGACGACGTAAGCGTCGTTTGCGACAGAATATACGATAAGATAACGCGGACGGCGGAGAACCTCGTCAGCGTGGGCTGTGATATCGAAAAGGAGCTGGGGATTCCGATAATCAATAAGAGAGTGTCGGTAACTCCGATATCTCTCGTAGGCGGAAAATATTCGCCCGAGGATTACGTCCGCATAGCCAAAACGCTTGACAGAGCGGCGCATACTCTCGGTATAAACTTTATCGGAGGATACGGCGCGCTCGTTCAGAAGGGCTTTACGGTGAACGCCGCAAATCTTATCGAATCCATTCCTTACGCGCTTTCAGAGACCGAGCTTGTATGCTCGTCGGTAAACGTAGCCTCCACGAAGGCGGGAATAAATATGGACGCCGTCGCGAAAATGGGAAGCGTTATCAAAAAAACGGCGTATCTGACGCGAGACAAGGAATCTATCGGCTGCGCGAAGCTCGTCGTGTTCGCGAACGTTCCCGAGGATAATCCCTTTATGGCGGGAGCATTCCACGGGGTAGGCGAGGCGGAGAGCGTTGTAAGCGTTGGAGTTTCGGGTCCCGGCGTTGTAAATTCGGCTATACGAAGAGCGGGGCAGTGCGACTTCTCGACGCTCGCCGAGATAATCAAAAAGACAGCCTTCAAGATAACCAGAATGGGACAGCTCGTTGCTGCCGAGGCGTCAAAGAGACTCGGTGTTCCTTTCGGTATCGTTGACCTCTCGCTCGCTCCCACGCCTGCCGTAGGAGACTCGGTGGCGCATATCCTTGAGGCTATGGGAATAGAGCGGTGCGGGGGACACGGAACAACCGCCGCGCTCGCGCTCCTCAACGACGCGGTGAAGAAGGGCGGAGTTATGGCGTCCTCGCACGTCGGCGGACTTTCGGGAGCCTTTATACCCGTTTCTGAGGACGCTGGAATGATAGACGCGGTAGAATGCGGAGCGCTCTCTCTTGAAAAGCTTGAGGCGATGACCGCCGTTTGCTCGGTGGGACTTGATATGATAGCCATTCCGGGAGATACGCCCGAGGAGGTTATATGCGGTATAATCGCCGACGAGATATCAATAGGCGTTGCCAATACCAAAACTACCGCCGTCAGACTTATCCCCGCTTACGGTAAGAAGGCGGGAGACAGCGTGGTGTTCGGCGGACTTCTCGGTTACGCTCCGATTATGAAGCTTAGCGATTATTCCTGCGCCGATTTTATCGCGAGAGGCGGACGCATACCCGCGCCGATACATTCGCTTAAAAACTGACTTTCAAATAAAAACAGACGCGATTTTGAAGCGTTATGATTATAAATCGCATTTCGGTAGAATAATTATATAAAATCAATCCGCAAAAGCTTTTGCGGATTGCTTTTTTACAAAAAATAGGTTCACATAAAATTAACAAATATAAATAATTGTATTTGCTTGAAAAAAATTAATATTTATGATAAAATTTAGTAAAATTGGGGTAGAAGGGTTGTTTTTTGATTTAAAATAATTTTTACCCACTATTGTACAAAATGGAGGCACACTTATGGTACAGATTGACGAAAAAGTGTACGGAGTGTCAAAGGAGAGAATAGAGTCTCTTTTTGATGTCGGAACTTTTGTCGAGCTTGGCGCGTATACCAGACGTTCTGCGTCTTCCGAGGACTTTGAGAGCGTTGTCTGCGGCTACGGAGCCGTCGACGGACGTCTCGTGTTTGCGTTTGCGCAGGACAGCGGAAGAACGAAGGGCGCGTTCGGTGAACGCCACGCGAAAAAAATTGCCGATACGTATTCGTTGGCAGTAAAGAACGGAGCGCCGATTATAGGCGTTTTTGACAGCGCGGGAGCAGTCGTTTACGACGGTGCGGCGGCACTTGCGGCGTACGGAAGGGTTATGAAATGCGTTTCCGAGGCGTCGGGAATAATTCCGCAGATAGCTTTGATAGACGGAGTTTGCGGCGGTTCCTCTGCCGTTATAGCGTCTATGTTCGATCTTACCGTTACCGTAAAAGACAAGTCCAAGCTGTACGTTAACTCGCCCTTTGTTGTCGGTGGAGACGCGGGCAAGAGCGAATTTGCGGCATCGGTCGGAGCGTCGGCTGCGGAGTGTGAGAGCGAGGCAGACGCGGTATCGTATATAAAGAAGCTTTTGAAGCTTATTCCTCAGAATAACGCCGAAGGCGCGGTTTCGGAGGAAATTACCGATAATATAAACAGAAAGGTCTCGTTCGACCCGAAAAATTATAAGGTAAGCGAGCTTGTAAGTGAGCTTTCTGACAACGGAGAGTTCGTAAGAGCCTATGAAAAATACGCCTCCGATATATGTGTCGGATTTGCCTCCTTCGGAGGAATAAAGGCGGGAGTTATTGCGCTTTGCGGAAAGCTTGGTATAAAAGAGGCAAGAGTTGCCGCAAAGACGGTTTCCTTCTGCGACAGCTTCGGCATTCCGCTCGTAACGCTCGTTGACAGCGAGGGACTTGACGTATCTCTTGAAGCCGAAAGCGCGTCTTACGCGTCCGAGCTTTCAAGACTCGCGGCATCTTACGCATCCTCAAGCAACGCAAAGGTAACGGCGGTCGTAGGCAAGGCTTACGGAGCGGCGTTTACCCTGCTTGGCTCAAAGGCTCTCGGAGCGGATATATCTTACGCTCTTGATGACGCCTGCATAAGCGTGCTCTCTCCCGAAGCGTCGGTAGCTTTCGTATGGAACGATAAAGTAGGGGAAAAGAGCAGAGAAGAAGTAGAGGCGGAGTGGAAAGAAAAGTGCGCCTCCGCGGCAGACGCGGCGGACTGCGGAGAAATAGACGACGTTATAGAGGCGTCCGAGCTTCGCAAGAGAATATGCGCGTCTCTCTCAATGCTTGCGTTTAAGGCTGAGGATAAGCCCTCGCGCAAACACCCCGTAATGCCTCTTTGATTCGGAGGTCTGATATGGTAAACAATTATGCGTTGGCTGTGAGCTCGAGCACTGACTCTCTCGGCGGAGCGTTTTCCGCCGAGAGATGGATATACGCGGGTCAGATGACGCTTATCGGAATGTTGATGGTCTTTGCGGTCCTCGCGATACTTTGGGCTGTGCTTGCGATATTCAAAGTAATATTCGCGGGTAAAGAGCCTAAAAAGGTAAAGACCGAATCCCCCGCTCCCGTTGTAAATACCGTTCCGCAGACGGTTGTAACTCCCGCGGTCAATACGTCGGACGACGAGCTTATCGCCGTTATCACCGCCGCAGTTGCCGCTTATATGGCGGAGGAGACGGGAAACAGCGTTCCCGACGGAAGCTTCAGAGTGGTATCCTTCCGCAGAGCAGGCGCGGCTCGCTCCTGGAATAAGAAATAGACAGATAAAATTGAAAGGTTAAGGTATAAAAAATGAAAACTTATAATATAACCGTAAACGGCGTTACCTATACTGTTGACGTTGAGGAGGTAGGCGCATCCGCCGCTTCCGCACCCGTTTCTGCTCCCGCAGCAGCGCCCGCACCCGCACCTGCGGCGGCACCCGCTCCCACAGCAGCACCCGCTCCCACAGCAGCACCCAAAGCGGCACCCGCCGCTCCCAAGGCTGCGGCAGGCAGCGTTACCGTTAAGGCTCCTATGCCCGGCAATATAATCAAGGTTAACGTAAAGGCAGGAGCAGCTGTCAAGAGGGGAGACGTCCTCGTAGTTCTTGAGGCTATGAAGATGGAGAACGACGTTTGCGCTCCTTCCGACGGAGTAGTGGCGAGCGTTGAGGTCGCGCAGGGCGCAACCGTTGAGACCGACGCCGTTCTCGTAACTCTCAACTGATTTTCTTTCAAAGAAAGTTAAATTATTTTATTGAAAGGAAACAGTAGGAAATGCTTATTGATAGTATTAAAAATTTCTTAAGTACGACAGGCATTGCCCGACTGTTCGGAGATGAGAATTGGTGGCAGACGGCTATTATGTTCGTTATTGCTTTCGTTCTCGTATACCTCGCTATCGTGAAGAAGTTCGAGCCTCTGCTCCTGCTTCCTATCGCGATAGGTATGCTTCTGACGAATCTTCCGGGGGCGAATATGTTCCATCTGGATATGTTCATACCTGCCGAAGAAGCGGTCGAGGCGCTTGAAGCTATCTTCGGGGCGCAGAGCCTGACACCCGACTCCGTTCCCAACGCGGTAAATATCCTGCTCGATAACGGAATCGAGATGGAGGCGCTTACCGAATTTGCGATGGGCGGATTCCAAGAGAGCACGTACGAAGCCCTTATGGAAAGCCTGACGTCTGTAAATTACGGCGAGGTTCTTCACGACGGAGGACTTCTCGACCTTCTTTACCTCGGTGTAAAGCTCGGTATCTACCCGTGTCTTATATTCGTGGGTATAGGAGCTATGACCGATTTCTCACCGCTGATATCCAATCCGAAGAGTCTGCTTATCGGAGCGGGCGCACAGCTTGGAGTTTTCGTCGCTTTCGCGGCGGCTCTGCTTTCGGGATTTTTCACTCCGCAGGAGGCGGCTTCCATCGGTATTATCGGAGGAGCTGACGGACCTACGGCAATTCTCGTTACAAAGACGCTCGCGCCGGCGCTTCTCGGAGCTATCGCTATCGCGGCTTACAGCTATATGGCTCTCATACCGCTGATACAGCCTCCCTTTATGAAGCTGCTTACTACCAAGAAGGAACGTCAGATAAAAATGACCTCGCTTCGTACCGTTTCAAAGGTAGAAAAGGTAATTTTCCCGATAGTCGTTACTTTTATCGTAGGACTTATCGTTCCCGACGCGGTACCGCTCGTAGGCTGTCTTATGTTCGGTAACCTGCTCAACGTCTGCGGAGTAACCGACAGGCTTTCAAAGACCGCGCAGAACGAGCTTATGAATATCGTTACGATATTCCTCGGTATATCGGTAGGAGCTACGGCAAGCGCCGCAAACTTCCTTAAGGTCGAAACGCTTATTATTATCGCGTGCGGTCTCGTAGCGTTCTGTATATCGACCTGCGGCGGACTTATCACCGCAAAGATAATGAATTGGCTGACGGGCGGAAAGATAAATCCCCTTATCGGTTCTGCGGGAGTATCCGCAGTTCCTATGGCGGCAAGAGTTTCACAGAAGGTAGGGCAGAGTGAGGATCCCTCAAACTTCCTTCTTATGCACGCGATGGGACCCAACGTTGCCGGAGTTATAGGCTCGGCGGTAGCGGCAGGTGTGTTCCTGTCGTGGTTTTAAAGGTTAAACGGAGGTAAATATGGCACAGGTAAAGATAACAGAAACCGTTCTCCGCGACTCGCACCAATCGCTCGTCGCTACGAGAATGACAACGGAAGAGATGCTTCCGATACTTGAAAAGCTTGACAAGATAGGCTACCACTCGCTTGAGGCGTGGGGCGGCGCTACCTTTGACTCTTGCTTGCGCTTTCTCAACGAGGACCCGTGGGAAAGACTTCGCAAGATACGCGCAAACGTAAAGAATACCAAGCTCCAGATGCTTTTCAGAGGACAGAATATCCTCGGCTACCGTCATTATTCTGACGACGTGGTTGAATATTTCGTTCAGAAATCTATCGCTAACGGAATAGATATTTTGAGAATTTTCGACGCTCTCAACGATCCGAGAAATCTCAAGACCGCTATAAACGCAACCAAGAAAGAGGGCGGACACGTTCAGGCGGCTATAAGCTACACTACGGGTGAGGTATACACAACCGAATATTATACAAATTACGCCAAAACTCTTGAGGAGATGGGAGCGGATTCCATCTGTATCAAGGATATGGCAGGTTTGCTCAAGCCTTACGACGCTTACGATCTCGTTAAGGCGCTTAAGGAGACCGTAAAGATACCGATACAGATGCACACGCACTATACCTCGGGTCTTGCTTCAATGACTCTTCTTAAGGCTATCGAGGCGGGAGTTGACGTCGTTGATACCGCTATATCTCCTATGGCTATGGGAACGTCTCAGCCTCCCACGGAGTCTATCGTCGCTACCCTCGCGGGAACCGAGTACGATACGGGAATCGACCTCGCACAGCTTGACGAGATAACCAAATACTTCGAGCCTATCCGCGAGAGATATCTGAAGTCGGGCTTGCTCGACCCCAAGATGCTCAAGGTAGACGTAAACGCGCTTATATATCAGGTTCCCGGCGGAATGCTTTCCAACCTCGTTTCCCAGCTTAAGCAGGCAGGAAAGTCGGATAAGCTTACCGAGGTCCTTGAGGAGGTTCCGAGAGTAAGAGCCGACGCGGGATATCCTCCGCTCGTAACTCCTTCCTCGCAGATAGTCGGAACGCAGGCGGTGTTCAACGTTATCGGCGGAGAAAGATACAAAATGGTAACGAAGGAATTCAAGGGACTTATTCAGGGTCAGTACGGTAAGACGCCCGTTGAGATAGACCCCGAGTTCGCGAAGAAGATAATCGGAGACGCAGAGAGAATTACCTGCCGTCCCGCGGATAAGCTCGGAGCGGAGCTTGATGAGCTGCGCGCGAAGATTCCGCAGTATATGGAGCAGGACGAGGACGTTCTCTCCTATGCGCTCTTCGAGCAGGTCGCCCTTAAATTCTTTGAGTACAGAAAAGCAAAGAAGTACGGCATAGATTCGGAATCCGATGCTTCAATAGGCGTTCACAACGCTTGAAAGTGAGAAGCTTTTATAATAAGGGGGAGGGACTTTTGCAAAAGTCCCTCCCCCTTAACCCCCTCTTCAAAAATTTTAAAACTTGGGTATGGCTTTATTTTTTTGTCTTGCTTCCTACCGAGAGCTTATTTAAAATTTTCACCATACTCGGCAGGGTAGGGGCGGGTATGGTGAAACCGGAATTAATCCCTCTGTAGAAAGAAAAACGAAAACCTAAAATTAAACCAAAACCGTTTAAAGCTTTTTGAAAGAAGCTCCTCCCCCGCAAAAACCAACAATACAACATAGAACAAGCACGGGATTATATCCCGTGCTTTTTCTATGTTGTATAAGGCTAAATTACTTAACCTCAACCTCAGCGCCAGCCTCTTCGAGAGCCTTCTTAATGCTCTCAGCCTCGTCCTTGGAAACGCCTTCCTTAACGTTCTTGGGAGCGCCTTCAACCATCTCTTTAGCTTCCTTAAGACCGAGACCGGTGATCTCGCGAACAGCCTTAATAACGTCAAGCTTCTTAGCGCCGAAGCTTTTAAGAACAACGTCAAATTCGGTCTTCTCTTCAGCTGCGGGAGCAGCAGCGCCTGCCGCAACGGCAACTCCAACGGGAGCAGCAGCGGATACGCCGAACTCCTCCTCAACTGCCTTTACAAGGTCAGCAAGCTCAAGTATCGTAAGAGACTTAATCTCTTCAAGAATGTTTGTGATTTTCTCAGATGCCATTTTAAATTTCCTCCTATAAAATGGATTTTAATTAAATTTAGATTTGCGTTATACGCATTTTTCGGCAAGGTATGCCGATGAAAAATTGTTTGGCAGAATTACGCTTCTGCCTCTGCTGCGGGAGCAGCCTCTCCGTCCTTGTCGATGATAGCCTGAAGAGCATAAGCGAAGCCGTAAAGCGGGGACTTGATGCTTCCAAGGAGCTTTGCGATAAGAACTTCCTTTGAAGGAATATCAGCGAGAGCGTTTACGGTGTCTTTTGAAACTACCGCGCCGTCGAGATAACCTGCAAGGATCTCAAACGATTCGATTTTTTCAGCGTATTCCTTGATTACCTTTGCGGGAGCAATAGGGTCGGATTCGCTGATAGCGATAGCGGTCATACCCGTGAGGTACTGCTTCATATCGCCCAGACCAACCTCGTCGCACGCTCTGCCCGTGAGAGAATTCTTAATGACCATATACTTAACGCCCGATTCACGGAGAGCCTTACGGAGCTTCGTGTCAGCGTCAACGGTGATTCCCTGGTAGTTTACGAGAACGCCCGCGGGAGAATTTCTCAGCATTTCGGCAAGGTCTGCAACGACAGCCTGTTTCTGTTCAAGAATTGATTTGCTTGGCATTTGTTTTTCACCTCCCAAATGTGAAATGAGCAGGAAAATAAAAAATCTTTCTTCCGAAAGGCACAGCTTTGCGCGAAGAAAGATATAAAGCAAAATGATTTAAAATCTCTCCTCGGCAGGGAAGCATAGCTTTTACGGAAACCTGCTGTCTTTGGATAACATTAGATATGATAACACAAACGAAACGGTTTGTCAATAGTTTTTGCAAAAATTATAAAATTAATTTTTATTGTTTTTCAGTATACGTTCGGCGGCAGATACGAGCTTTTCTCTGAGCCAGTCGGGCGCAACTATCGTTATGTCAGATTCCATAGCCATAATTGCTCCGAGAAAAGTCTCTATGCTTTGAAATTCACATTCGTATAAGTGCTTCGGCTTTTGAGCTATAATAAAGGACTGCATATTCATAACGGTCAGCTTATCCTTTATCTCGAGCGTGGCGGTGTACGGAATCTGAAGCTGTATTATGGCGCGGTCGGCAAGATTGGAGTAGAACGGGTCTATACCGTTTACGAGGTCAGAGTACTCCGAATCGTTTTCCGTGGCGATGAAGGTAGGGAGCGAGAACTCGGAGGTATAGTAAAATCCTCTTTTTGAATTGCTGTATTTCAGGGGCGCGCCAAGCTTACGGCGCAAATGCTCTATGTCTCTTTGCGCCTGCCTGTGAGATATATTGAATTTTTCGGATAGGCGCATAGCGTTCGGATATCGGTTCTCGCACAGCTTTTTGTGGAGCCACTGTATTCGGAGGTCGGCGTTCATTAGAGCGTCCTTTCAATATTTATTCGTTATTTATTCGGTCGTTGCCTTTCGTAACGTCATCGCTGTTATCGGTGCCGGACGGTACGGAGCCGTCAGAGGCGATATTCTCGGATACCGTGTCCTCTGGAGATTCATAGTCTGCGGCTTCGGCAGAGTCAAGCTCGGTGTTCGGCGTATCCGAAATTTCGGAGGCGGACTCGTTCTTCGGCTTAATAAAGCAGAAAACGAATCTTACGAGAATATATATCCAAAGGAAGAGGAAAGCGTAATCAAAAAGAACGTACTCGTAATTTTCAAGAATACCGAGATGAAAAGCGATTATAGAGGGGACAGAGGAGGTTCCGAGAAGAAGCACGGAGACGCAGAGAGAAAAGATATACGTTTTCTTTTTCTGCGTTCCGATAAGACAGCGCGCTTCCGACAGGAAAAATATCATAGAAGAAAGGCAAGCCATATGAAGAATGAGCTTATTTGGTGAGTTCATCTGCGTGTATACGTCGAAATAAGAAATCGCGAGAACGTATACGGCGAAAATTATTACGGCTATGGATAAAAGCGACTGAACGTCAGAGCCTTTTTTCAGAAAATTCATAACGAAATACGCGGCGGAAAGAAGTGAGGCGGCGAGGAAGAGAAGGCTCTTCCAAGAGGGCGCGTAAAAGAGAGATACGAAAGAATAGAGTGTCATCAGAGCGAGCGCGGCAAATGCGAGGGCGCATAGCGTACTTGATATTTTTACCGCGATGCCTTTATCATCTCCCTTCGGTATATCCGAATTTTTTGCGAGCAGAAGAACACCCGCTAATATAAGGACGACGGCGCATACTAAAAGTATATTCATAACGGTCGGAAGCACCGCTCCCGCCGAATAATATCCGATATTACGGTCGTAGAAAAGCAAGAGTGATATTATACGCAGAGCGATTCCCGCGGCAGTTGCGGCTCCCGTTCCGATAAGCAGGATGCGCAGCCCCCGCAAGGCTTTTTTTTCGTTGGCTATTTCCATAATTATAAATACCTCGTAAATAACGATATATAAAACGTATATATAATATAAATTATATACTCAATTTTTGAACGCATTGTAAACAAAGCGGTTTTTTTGGAAAATATATTAAATAAAATCATAAAAAAGGCGTCTGACGAGAAAATATCGTTGACTTTGAGTTGGTTTTGTGATATAATCAATATAAATATAACGATTTTACAGGGAGGGATAATAATGGCAGAAGAAAGAGCCGTCGTCGGCGGCAAGTATCTTGAGTACCGCGGCAAGCCGCTGGTCCGCGAGGGAGATACTATATGCTACGGCGATATGACGGATAAATACGTTCTTATCCTTGAAATTATGTCATATAAAGAGGTTGACGGTACGAGCGTTCCCGATGATATCTTTATTCAGATAATAAATCCGCAGAATTCGGGTGATATCAAGAATCAGGGTTCAAAAAAGGGATTTTACGATGCTTTGGGAATCGGACTTGTATGGCTGGATAGAGCGTTGATGTAAATCGGCTGAGTATAGGGGTTGCCGCGACGCGCGGCGACCCCTTGCTATCGTTTTTTGTATAAGGTGAACACAACCGAGGCGCAATAATCCCCCGTTAAGTGCATTTTGCGGAAAATGAAAAAGTTTTACGAAATGGATTGACTAAAACGCTTTATTGTGTTATCATACTAAAGTGTTAAAGCGAATATGGATATTCAAGGAGATATTCTGATATGGATTTTCACGGAAACGAAGGCTTGGAGCTGCTTGTCAAGGCATTGCTCGCTATCGAGGACGAGCAGGAATGCGTAAATTTTTTGGAAGACGTTATGACGAGAAAAGAGATAGAGGACGTGGCACAGAGAATAATAGTCGCCAAGATGCTGTCCGAGCAAGCCGTCTATAATAAAATAGTTGAGGAAACGGGCGCGAGTACGGCCACGATAAGCCGGGTAAACAGAGCGTATAATTACGGCGCGGGCGGATACGCCAGAATCCTTGAAAAGATAAAAGAGGAACGGAAATGAGTATTTCAGACAAGGTTTTGAAAAACGACGAAAAGGCTATATTCAAGCTCAGGGAGCTTTACAGCAAATACGGATATTCGAGATATAAGGTCAGCAAGTTCGAGGAGTACGACCTGTACGCCGGAAACAAAAGCTTTCTTATAAGCGAGAATATTCTTACTTTCACCGATACCGACGGAAAGCTTATGGCGCTGAAGCCAGACGTAACGCTTTCTATAATAAAAAATCTCGGAGACTCGGCAAAGGGAACTCACAAGCTCTACTATAACGAGAACGTATACAGGACCTCGGCGGCGTCCGACGGATTCAGGGAGATAATGCAGACGGGGCTTGAATGTATCGGAGAGCTTGATATTTACGCGGTGTGCGAGGTCATAATGCTCGCGCGTAAAAGTCTCGGGGTTATAAGCGAGAATAACATACTCGATATATCGCATATGGGCTTTTTGATGGGGCTTATGGAAAACGTGGGAATCGAGGGAAAGGACGCCGATTTTCTCCTTGACTGCATAGGACACAAAAATATTCCCGCGATAAAGGCGTTCTGCGCCGAGAGAGGCGTGTCGGAGAGCGATACAGAGGATATGTGCGCTGTGACCGCGCTTTACGCTCCGCTTTCCGAGGCGCTTGCTTCGATACGCGATATCGTAAAGGGAGAGAAGATGCGGGCGGCTTACGACGAGCTTTGTGCGGTCGCCTCGTTGATAGAAAATTTCGGAGAGACTGAGAGCATACGCCTTGACTTTTCTACCGTAAACGATATGAATTATTACAACGGTATAATTTTCAAGGGCTTCGTGAATGGTATTCCCGACGGAATACTTTCGGGCGGACGTTACGACAGCCTTATGCAAAAGATGGGAAAGCATACGGGGGCTATCGGCTTTGCGGTCTATCTTGACCTGCTCGACCGACTTGAAACGGGCAAGAGCCGTTACGACGTTGATACGGTGCTTCTTTACGACGACGAGAGCGACATAAGGCTCGTGGCGGAGCTTGCGGATAAGCTTCGCTCGGAAGGAAAAACGGTTAGAACGGAATACAAGAGCACCAAGGTAAGATACGGAGAGCTCGTTTCGGTAACGAAGGAAGGAGTGAAGACTCTTGAAGCAAATGATTAATATAGCTCTTCCGAAGGGAAGGCTCGGAGAAAAGGCGTATCGGGTCTTTGAAGAGGCGGGATACGAATGTCCCTCGATAAAAGAGGAGAACCGCAAGCTCATCTTCGCAAACGAGGAAAAGGGAATCAGATATTTCTGGGTAAAGCCCTCGGACGTAGTAATATACGTCGAGAGGGGAGCGGCGGATATCGGTATCGCGGGAAAGGATATAATTCTTGAATACTCGCCCGATATCTACGAGCTGGCGGATCTCGGAATGGGCAAGTGCCGAATGGCAGTTGCCTGCAAAAAGGATTTCTGCGACGACAGAGACAGAACGCTCCGCGTCGCAACGAAATTTCCGAATATCGCAAAGAGATATTACGCTTCACAAAGCAGGGAGATAGATATAATCAAGCTTAACGGTTCTATCGAAATAGCTCCGATTCTCGGACTTTCGGACGTTATAGTTGATATTGTGGAGACGGGAAAGACTCTTTACGAGAACGATCTCGAGCCGAGAGAGACGATAGTTGATATAAGCGCTCGGCTTATCTCAAACAAAGCAAGCTACAAATTCAAAAACGCGGAGATATCGCAGATGTGCGAGAAGATAGCGGAGCTGGTCAAGGCTCTGTAAGCGCGCTGAAAAGAGGAAAGATTATGATAAAGGTATATAAATACGGAGAAGTAGAGGACAGCGAGATATTCGGAAGAGTAGTACCCGAGGTGGACGTTGCTTCGATAGTGTCGGATATTATAAAGAACGTCAGGGAGAGAGGCGACGGAGCGGTTTTGGAATACTGTGAGAGGTTCGACAAGGCAAAGCTTTCGAGCCTTGAGGTAAGCGAGGACGAGATGAACGAGGCTTACGCGTCGGTTGAGGACGAGTTTAGGAAAATAATGAAAAAGGCGTCTGCCAATATATACGCCTTCCACGAAAAGCAGAAAAGAAACAGCTTCGTGATCAACGATAACGACGGCGTGGTTATGGGACAGAAGGTTATGCCTATCGAGCGCGTGGGACTTTACGTTCCGGGTGGTACCGCGGCGTATCCCTCGTCGGTGCTTATGAACTGTATCCCCGCCAAAATTGCGGGCTGCCGCGAGATAATTATGGTAACTCCTCCCTCTGCCGACGGACGCGTAAATCCCGTCATTTTGGCGGCGGCGAAGATAGCGGGAGTGGACAGGGTGTTCAAGGCCGGAGGCGCGCAGGCAGTCGCGGCTCTCGCGTACGGAACAGAGTCGATACCGAAGGTAGATAAGATAGTGGGTCCCGGCAACGCTTTCGTCGCGGAGGCAAAGAAGCAGGTATTCGGAGCGGTCGCGATAGATATGATAGCGGGTCCGAGCGAGATAATGATAGTTGCCGACGGAAGCTGTGATGCCGATGTGGTGGCTACTGATTTGCTCTCACAGGCAGAACACGACAGGCTCGCGAGCGCGGTTCTCGTTACCGACAGCGAGAGGCTGGCGAAAGACGTGAGCGAGGCTTTGGAGAGGATAATTCCCACGCTTTCGAGGAGCGATATAGCGAGAGCGTCGATAGACAACAACGGCAAGATAATAATTTCCGAGAATCTTGATCTCGCGGTTGAGGTGGCGAACAGGATAGCTCCCGAGCACCTTGAAATATGCGTTGACAATCCGTTTGATTATTTAAGTAAGATAGAGAACGCGGGATCCGTATTCCTTGGAAAGAACTGCCCCGAGGCGCTCGGAGATTATTTCGCGGGTCCTAATCACACGCTCCCCACGAGCGGTACGGCGAGATTTTCAAGTCCCTTGTCGGTAGACGATTTCGTAAAGAAAACGCAGTTTACTTATTACAGCGCGGAAGCTCTCGCGAAGGTTTGCAAGGACGTTGAGTATTTTGCCAAAAAAGAAGGATTGACGGCTCACGCCGCAAGCGCGGTCGTGCGTTCGAAAAAGGAAAATAATAAATAGAGAGCAGGCAGGAGCAAATAAAATGAGCCGATATCTTAATAATAAATACGTCTCTCTTGAGGAATACGTTCCCGGGGAACAGCCGAAGGATATGAGATACGTCAAGCTCAACACCAACGAGTCGCCGTTTCCGCCGTCCGAGAGGGTGGTCGAGGCGATAGACTCCGAGGCTGTAAAGCAGTTAAAGCTTTATTCCGATCCCGATGCCTCGGAATTGAGAGAAAAAATCGCGGGGCTTTTCGGTTACGAAAAAGAGAACGTTTTCGTTTCAAACGGGTCTGACGATATACTTAATTTTTCCTTTATGGCTTTTTGCGGACGCGGAGAACACTCGGTGGTATTTCCCGATATAAGCTACGGTTTTTACAAGGTTTACGCCGAGCTTCACGGCGCCGAGTATACGCAGATACCGCTCAGAGAAGATTTTTCGATAGACCCCGAGGATTACGTTGGAATAGGTAAGAATATAGTCATCGCAAATCCAAACGCGCCCACGGGACTTGCGCTGTCCCGCGCGGCGATAGAGCGGATAGTGGCTTCAAACCCCGATAATTTAGTGCTTATAGACGAGGCTTACGTTGATTTCGGAGCGGAGAGCGCCGTTGGACTCGTGAATAAATACGACAATCTTATGGTGGTAAGAACCTTTTCAAAGTCTTATTCTCTGGCAGGGGCAAGGCTTGGCTTCGCTATCGCATCCGAGTCGCTTATCTCCGACCTCAACAAGATAAAGTTTTCAACCAATCCTTATAATATAAACCGTCTTTCTATGATTGCGGGCTGCCGCGCCATAGAGGACAACGCGTATTATATGAATAATTGCAAGATAATCGCGCGTACACGCAGAAACGTAACCGAGGAGCTTCGGGCGCTCGGCTTTGAGGTGCTTGATTCCCGCGCTAACTTTATCTTTGCAAGAACGCCCGATATATCGGGAGAGGAGCTTTATTCGGAGCTTAAAAAAAGAGGAGTCCTCATACGACATTTCAAGACCGAAAGAATAAAGGACTTTAACAGAATAACTATCGGAACGGACGACGAGATGAACGTTTTTCTTCGTTCCGTTAAAGAAATTCTCGGAAGGATATAAGAAATTATGAGAAAGAGTGAAATAGTCAGAAAAACGGGCGAGACCGATATAAAGCTCTCTCTTGAGCTTGACGGTACGGGCAAAAGCGAGATAAACAGCGGCTGCGGATTTATGGACCATATGCTGACTCTCTTCGCAAAGCACGGAAGATTCGATCTTTCGGTTGAGTGCGCGGGGGATGTCCGCGTTGATTTTCACCACAGCGCGGAGGATATAGGAATATGTCTCGGAAAGGTCTTTTCGGAGGCGCTTGGGGATTGCGGAGGTATCGCGAGATACGGGGACGTCGTGCTTCCTATGGACGAGGCTCTCGTTATGTGCGCGGTCGATATCTGCGGACGCGATACTCTCGTCTGCCGTCTCGATATACCGTCACGGAGAGTGGGAGATTTTGATACCGAGCTGGTTGAGGAATTTCTCGCGGCATTCGTCCGTAACGCGAAGATAAGCTTACATATAAGACAGCTTGAAGGTAAAAATACTCATCATATAATAGAATGCGTATTCAAGGCACTCGGAAGAACGCTCGGCGGCGCGGTTGCCGTTGACAGCGCGAGAGCGGGCGAGATACCCTCGACGAAGGGTGTGATAGTATGACGGCTATCGTAGATTACGGCGTTGGAAATCTCTTTTCACTTGCAAGCTCCTTCGGCTATATCGGTGAGCAGGCAAAGCTGACCTCCGACGCGGAGGAGATAAGAGCTTCAGACAGGATAATACTCCCCGGTGTCGGAGCGTTTGCCGACGCGGCGAAAAAGCTGGAAGAGAGCGGTCTCGCCGCCGTCGTATGCAGCGAGGCAAGGGCGGGGAAGCCTTTACTTGGAATATGTCTTGGTATGCAGATGCTTTTTGAGCGCAGCTGCGAATACGGTGAGCACAAGGGGCTCGGTCTTATAAAAGGCTCGGTAAAACCTATGCGGGACGTTATTCCCGCGGAGCTGAAAATACCGCAGATAGGCTGGAACGCGCTTAAATTTCACGGAGAAAAGAGTCCGCTTTTTAAGTATATAAACGAGGGGGATTTCGTATATTTCGTTCACTCGTATTACGGCGCGGACTGCGAAGACTCGCTTATCGCGACTGCCGAATACGGAGCCGATATAACGGCGGCGGTTGCCTCGGGCAACGTGTACGGCACGCAGTTTCACCCCGAAAAGAGCGGAGAGGTCGGACTTTCCATTCTCCGCGCGTTTTGTGAGATAGGAGGACGCGAATGAAGCTATTTCCTGCGATAGATATTATAGACGGCAAGGCGGTGCGTCTCGTCAAGGGCGATTACGCAAAAATGACTGTATACAGCGACAGTCCCCTGAAGGTTGCTAAATATTTTGAGGACTGCGGAGCGAAATATCTGCACCTCGTTGACCTTGAAGGCGCGCGCGACGGTTTGCCCGTAAATCTTGCCACGATAAAAGAAATTATAGATAAAACCGAGCTTTTCGTCGAGGTCGGAGGCGGAATACGCTCGCTCGATATGGTTGAAACCTACGTTGGAGCGGGAGCCGACCGAGTTATAATCGGAACCGCCGCAGTAACCGATCCCGCTTTTCTTGAGGAGGCGGTATCACGGTACGGCGAGAAAATAGCCGTCGGAGTGGATATAAAAGACGGAGCGGTGGCAATCAAGGGCTGGACCGAAAAATCGGAGCTGACCTGCTTTGATTTTTGCGAACGTCTTGCGTCTCTTGGAGTAAAGACGGTGATTTGCACCGATATATCAAAGGACGGTCTGCTTTCGGGAACGAATATGGAGCTTTACGCCGAGCTGTCGGATAGATTCAGTATGGATATTACCGCGTCGGGAGGCGTATCTTCGCTTGACGACGTAAAAAAGCTGTCTGAAATGGGAATGTACGGCGCGATACTCGGCAAGGCGATATACGCGGGCAATATAGACCTGCGCGAAGCTCTGGCAGCCGCGGGAGAGGGAGAGATATGATAACCAAAAGAATTATTCCTTGCCTTGACGTCCGTAACGGACGGGTAGTAAAGGGTGTTAATTTTCTCGGACTTTCAGACGTATCCTCACCTATAAGTCTCGCAAAATATTACAGCGACAGCGGAGCCGACGAACTGGTATTTTACGATATAACGGCGTCATTTGAGGAAAGAGCGCTTTTTACCGATATTCTTTGCGAGGTAGCAAGGACGATATTTATTCCGCTTACGGTAGGCGGAGGTATAAATACGCTTGACGATTTTGACCGAGTGCTTAAATGCGGAGCGGACAAGGTCAGCGTAAATTCGGGAGCTTTGAGAAATCCCTCCCTTATATACGAGGCGGCGAGGAGATACGGCGACCAGTGCGTAGTTCTCTCGGTGGACGCAAAGCGCGTTGACGGCTCCTTTAGAGTATTCGCCAAGGGCGGCCGTGAGGACACGGGGCTTGACGCTATCGAATGGATAAAGAACGGCGTCGCTTCGGGCGCGGGCGAAATAGTACTTAACAGCATAGATACCGACGGTGTAAAGCAGGGCTTTGACCTCGAAATGCTCGACGCCGTTTGCAGCGCCGTGAACGTTCCGGTTATCGCGTCGGGCGGAGCTGGACGTAAGGAGGATTTCGTTACCCTCTTTAATTCCATTCCAAAGGTTGACGCGGGGCTTGCCGCTTCTATATTCCATTTCGGAGAGGTTGAAATTAAAGACCTTAAACAAACCCTGCGCAGCAACGGAATAAACGTCAGAGTTTGATTTTTTATGTGAGATTTTTATGTGGGGGAGGGAGACCTTCTTGCAAGAAGGTCTCCCTCCCCCATACCCCCACCCGTCCAAGAAACTTTAAAAGTTTGGGGATAATAAAGATAGTATTTAATTTGTCAGTGTTTTCTTTTGGTTACTCTATCTTTTTTAAAAGAAGAAAGAGTTTTAGCAAATAAAATTTAGAATAACGCTATAAGAAATTGGTTTTTATTTAATTTGTCAGTGTTTTCTTTTGGTTACTTTTCTTTTGCAAAAGAAAAGTAACGAAATCCTAAAAGGAGTAAATTTATGATAAACGTTAATGAACTGAAATTTGATGAAAAGGGACTTATTCCCGCGGTAGTGGTCGATGCTGATTCAAGGAAGGTGCTTACCGTTGCGTATATGAACCGAGAGAGCCTTGAGATAAGCATAAAAGAAGAGACGACCTGCTTTTGGTCGCGTTCAAGAAACGAGCTTTGGCGTAAGGGAGCGACCTCTGGCAACAGACAGCACATAGTCAATATAATGACCGACTGCGATAAGGACGCGCTTACGGTGCTCGTCCGCAAGGACGGTCCCGCTTGTCATACGGGGGCGGACTCCTGCTTTAACGATTACGTTTTTGAGAGTGATACTATCGCGGATTTTTCGCTTGAGTCTCTTATGGAGCTTATCAGAGGAAGAAAAATCGAGAAAAAGGAAGGCTCGTACACCACGTATCTTTTTGAGAAGGGAATAGACAAGATACTCAAAAAGGTAGGCGAGGAGTGTACCGAGGTAATAATCGCGGGCAAGGCAAACGATAAAGCGGAGACGATATACGAGATATCCGACCTCGTATATCACGTTATGGTGCTTATGATAGAGATGGGTATATCTCTTGACGATATAAACAAGGAGCTTGCGTCAAGACACGTCATAGACCACAAGATAAAGCAGGAGAAGATGACGAAATGACGCCGCGGTGCAATCTTCACACCCATACCACCTTCTGTGACGGTAAGAACACCGCGGAGGAGATGGTGCTCGGAGCGATAGACGCGGGCTGTGAGACGCTTGGCTTTTCGGGTCATTCACCTATACCTTTTGACAATTGGTGGTGTATGACCGAGGAGGGAATGGGAGACTATATCCGCGAGATATCCCGCCTGCGTGAGAAATACCGTGGAAGGATAGAAATATTGCTCGGTCTCGAATACGACCTTTTTTCAGACTGCGATACGTCTCCGTTTGATTATATAATCGGTTCGTCGCATTACGTTGACTTTAAGGGGAATAAGATATCTATTGATGACGAGGCTTCGATTCTTGAAGCGGGGGTTAACGAGTTCTACGGCGGAGATTTTTACGCGCTTGCGAGGGATTATTATGATAATATGTATTATATACCCGAGCATACAAAATGCGATATTATAGGTCATTTCGACCTCGTTACCAAATTCAACGAGGGTGGACGCTATTTTGACGAGACTGATGAAAGATATCGTTCCCGCGCTTACGCCGCACTCGGCTTCCTGCTTGAAAAAGAGCTTGTGCTTGAGATAAATACGGGAGCGGTTTCAAGAGGATATCGGAAAAATCCGTATCCCGCCGACTTTATATTGAAATATATCGCGGAGAAGAGAGGAAGAGTTATGCTCAACAGCGATTCTCATTCGATAGAAACACTGTTTTTTGGATTTGCGGACGCTGTGGAATACGCGAAGGCTTGCGGAATACGCAAGCTTACCGTTATGAAAAACGGTAAATTCGATGAGATAAAGATTTGATTTTGAGGAGATTAAAAGGAGCTTTGTTTAACAAGGCTCCTTTTGCTTTTTTATATCGTGATTTTACATTCCGTTCAATATCGGCAGAAAAGCCGCAATCTCGTCTTTTGTCTCCGTTACGGGGGCGCCCGTTGAGGCGTCAAAGAAGAACCTATACGAGAAGAACGCCGCGCCCTCGCAGTTTTGGATAGTTTTAATGTATTCGAGAGACCGTTTCAGCACGTCGCGGTTTTCTATCCATTCGCGCTCTCCCGCGCCTGCCCACACGTCAACGCTTCCGTTGCAGGCGTCGTACGCCTTTCCGAGAGTCATACCGATAATAAGCTTTATTCCGTCAGTCTTTATCATATTTGAAAAAGTGTCGCATACCTCGTTAAAGGCGTGTGTTTGGTGTTCAAAGCCGAAATACACCTGAGGGCATATATAGTCTATATAGCAGCCTACCGAACACCATTCCGCAACGTCGGCGTAAAGCTCGTTGTAATTCCGTTCAACGTTTCCCGCAGGGCTTACTCCGAACAGAACCGACGGATTGGAGTTTTTGACAGCCGCGTATATTTCACGCACGAGACGGTTTATCCGCTCACGGCGAAAATCGGCAAGCGAGAGAATACCTCCGCTTTTTTTATATTCGGAGTACGCCTCCGCATCAAAGCTTTCTGCTGTAGTTGGATAAAAATAATCGTCTATATGTATTCCGTCAACGTCGTATTTCTCCATTATCTCCTCAACACCTCCGCAAATAAGCTCTGTTACCTCGTCGTAAGCGGGATTAAGATAGCAGTATCCGTCTACCGTTACGATATTCGGGGAGGCTTCGGTATACCATTTTTTTATTTGATATTCGTTGGAAATCAAGGATATCTCGGAATTTTTCATACACCTCAGAGGGTTTATCCAGGCGTGAACCGATATCGAGGCTTGGTGAGCGTATTCGAGAAATATTTGAAAAGCGTCGTATTCGGTATCTTTGCCGTAAGCTCCGCTTACGTATTTTGAGGTGGGGAACAGTTTTGAGGGGTATATGCTGTCTCCGTTGGGGCGAAGCTGAAAAAACACGGTATTTATGCCGAGAAAGGAAAGATTTTTTATAACGGTTTTGATTTTTTCGGTATAGTCTGCTTTTGAACGCTGCGCTCCGTTTTCGGTATAGATTTGCGACGCGTCGAATTGAGATATCCATACGGCTTTCACCGTTTCATAATTCAGCGCCTCGTACGGAGAACTTTCGTTTTCTTGGCTTTTCGCGTCTGTTTGCGGTGTTCGGGAGCTTTCCTTCGACGAGCTTTCGGAAGAAAGACCGTTCGGAAAAAATACGCGAAGTCCGCCGACGAGGAGCGAGAGCAAAACCGAAAAAGCTATTATGGTAATTAAAACGGATTTTCGCATAGCCCCCTCCAAAGTGTTTCTTATAAAAATATATGAGGCTTTGAAGGAGTATATGAAAATGCGCGTATTATAAAATATAATTTCAATAAGTATATTGAAAAATCGGTCGATTTATGTTAAAATTATATCAAAATAATCTGTTGAGGAGCATATTATGTACGTTGATATTTTCGGAAAAAAGAGACAGAAGATAGGCTTGCATATACATACCACGCGTTCGGACGGCGCGGCGTCTCCCGACGAGGCGCTTAAAATATATAAGGAGGCGGGCTACGACGCCGTAGCTCTTACAGACCACTGGCTGCATAACGACGCAGGAGAGGCTGACGGGCTTGGAATATTATCCGGCGCGGAATATAATATTGGAGGTAACGATACCCTCGGAGGAGTGTATCATATACTCGGACTTCTCGTGGAGAGGGATCCCGAGGTATTAAAGAGCGACGGCGCGCAGACTATAATAAACAAGATACACGCGGCGGGCGGAATAGCCGTTCTGGCGCATCCCGCGTGGTCGCTGAATACTCCCGATATGATAATGAAGCTTGATGGCATCGACGCGACCGAAATATACAACGCGGTGTCGGCGGTGGGAGAGTCGTTCAGAGCCGATTCTTCAATCATAGTCGATATGCTTGCCGTAAGAGGCGTTATATATCCGCTTCTTGCTACCGACGATACTCATTTTTATAACGGCAAGGATAACTGCGTGGCGTATATTATGGCGGAGTGCGATACCCCCGACGGCAAGGAGATAAAAAAGGCGATACTTGAAAAACGCTTTTACGCCACGCAAGGCCCCGAGATACATTTGACGCGGGAGGACGGAAAATTTACCGTCAGATGCTCGCCCGTCAGCCATATATATTTCGCGTCGGGAAGCGCGTGGTGCCGCAGGTCGTTCCACGGAGAAAAACTCACCTTTGCCGAATATAAGCCCATTTCCACCGATAGATTCGTGAGAGCCTTCGTCATTGACGGGGAGGGAAGATACGCGTGGAGTAATATAATAAGCGTTGATGAGGCGGACGCTTGATTTCGATTAGTTCGTTTTACAAAATCTGACTTGTAATTTTTGCATAAAATGCGCCGAATCTTTGTTGCATATATACAAAATTAATCAATTTAATTAAAAATTATAAGATACTATTTACAAATATATAAAAGTGTGTTACAATATGGATAGAGATATTTTCGTATCTCTATCCATATTAGTTTCAAGGAGGAAATCAAATGAAGGTCAACATTATCGGCAGACAAATGAACGTTTGGAATGAAATGAAGGAAACGATAGATATCAAGCTCAAAAAGCTCGATAAATATTTCAGCGACGAGTGCTCGGCAACGGTAACTCTCAGCTCCAAGCACAATCAGAAATGCCTTGAAATTACGATAACGGCTTCGGGAATCATCTTCCGCAGCGAGGTTGAGGACGAAACGTTCAGAAACGCTCTTGACAGAGCGATATATTCGATAGAAAGACAGATAAGAAAGAATAAAACGAGGCTTCAGAGAAAGCTTCGCAAGGGCGCGTTTGACAACGGAATAGTCGATACCAACGAGGAGTTCGACGAGGAAGGGGAATTTATCATAAGAGAAAAGACCTTTCCGCTCAAGCCTATGTCCACCGAGGAGGCTATAATGCAGATGAATCTGCTTGAGCACGAGTTTTTCGTTTTCAAGAACGATAAGAGCGGAGACGTTTGCGTGGTTTACAAGAGACGGGACGGAGCCTACGGGCTTATAAATACCGAGGGATAAAAATTAGGGTGTCTCAAAATTTTGAGACACCCTAATAATTTATGAATTGAGTATTTTTACAAAAGAAGCTGCGGCATAAAACGGATTAAACTTCTTTTGTCCAATCATATCCGCAAATAGTGCTTTCGCTGATATAATACTTTTCGCACAATAAACTTGCCGCTGTGGCTGTGTTGCTTATCACAACGATTTATATTTGTAAAGCATTTTTCAAAAGATTTGACGGCTTATTGACATACGTTTGGATTTGGTATATAATATTGTGTAATTATAAAATCAAGAGGGAAGGGCAATGAAGATACTTATAGCTTATACGTCAAAGCACGGGACGACGAAAAGATGCGCCGAAATGCTCTCTGACAAGCTGCGCGGAGCCTGCGAGGTTACCGTTTTGGATATGAACGCGGGGGAGGCGGGCGCGCCGTCGGAGTACGATATGGTAGTTCTCGGAAGCTCTGTGAGAATGGGGCGCATTTCTAAAAAAATAAAGAAATATATAAAAGCCAATATCGACTCTCTTAAATCTATGCCGTGCGCCGTTTTTTTGTGCTGCGGATTTCCCGACGAATTCGATGAATATATAAGAACCGAGCTTCCCAAAGGCTTTGTACCCTCATTTGACGTATATTGCTTCGGCGGCGAGCTTAAGCCCGAAAAAGTAAAGGGCGTTGAACGCTTGCTCGTAAAGATGATAAGAAACTCGATAACGGAGCACGACTTTGAGGACGGAAATTACAAGGGAATGCTGCCCGAGATACTGCCCGAGCATATTTCCATACTTGCGGATAAGATACTTAACAGGTGAGAGAGTTCGTAAATTGACACAATTTGTCAGCGTATAAACTCGCACAGTTTTGTTCAAAATAACACCAAATAAATTCTTGACAAAAATACCTATTTGTGATATCATATATTGGTAACACCGATAGCGACCCACTAGCTCAGACGGTAGAGCACTTGACTTTTAATCAAGGGGTCCGGAGTTCGAGTCTCCGGTGGGTCACCAAAACCGCCAACACCGTTATATCGGTGTTGGCGGTTTTTTAAATATAACTATCTTTAGTGGGAACAAAACGGTTTACATTATCAGCAAATTCATCTTCATTTAGAGCAATTAATTTTGAAATGGGAGAATCTGTTTCGGCTCGCTATGCTCGCCGAAACGCCGAGTTTTGCATATGCAAAACATCGCGGGTTCGCTTTTCTTATAGGGTCACCAAAAAACAAGGACACCACTTTTTGTGGTGCGTTTGATTTGGAGCCCGTGGGAGAATCTGTTTCGGTTCGCAATGCTCGCCGAAACGCCGAGTTTTGCATATGCAAAACATCGCGGGTTCGCTTTTCTTATAGGGTCACCAAAAATAAGGACACCACAAAAAGTGGTGTCCTTATTTTTGGTGACCCGTGGGAGAATCGAACTCCCGTTACCGCCGTGAAAGGGCGGTGTCTTAGCCGCTTGACCAACGGGCCTGGTGGCGGAAATTGGACTTGAACCCATGACCTACCGGGTATGAACCGGTTGCTCTAGCCAACTGAGCTATTCCGCCGTTTTCGCTCGGCTTTTGCCGAACGCTTGACTATTATATCATAACTATCTCGCTTTGTCAACACTTTTTTAAAATATTTTTCGCTTTACTTTATTTTGTCTCGCCTCTCTTTGAATATACTTTGGCTCGCTTTTTCTTTTGAGAGGAGAGATATATTTCGGTCTCTTTTTTTACCTCCTTGCTCATAATGCACAGCACGCTTACGTTAATCACCGTCATAATTCCTATCGCAAAATCTGCAATCTCCCATATCGCCTCGGATGCCGATACCGCGCCGACGAGCACCGACGCGGAATAAACGGCGATAAAAATATTCTTAATCGCCTTTTTATCGCTGAAATATCTCACCGATTCTATTCCATAATGCCCCCAGCATACTATCGTGGCAAAACCGAAGCAAAGCACCGCCGCGCCGAGAAAGACCGAAGCGGCGTTCCCCAGAACGCTTGAGTAGGCGTCGATAGTCAGCAGGATCCAGCTTCCTCTGTATTTCAACTCGTCAAAACTCACGATTATGACGAGCGCGGTCATAGTACATAGGATTATGGTGTCTGTGAACACCTCGAATATCCCCCAAAGACCTTGCTCTGCCGCGCTTTTTGAGTTTGAGGAAGCGTGAGCGGCAGGTGCCGTTCCGCAGCCCGCCTCGTTTGAAATAAGTCCGCGCATAGTACCGTATCGGAGAGCGCGGGATAGGAGAAAGCCCATAATGCCTCCCGCCGCAGACGACGGAGAAAATGCGTCGGAAAAAATACGGCGGAACGCTTCTCCGAGCATATCGCCGCGCACCGCGAGTACGGCTATTGATATTACTATATATCCAAGCGTCATAACGGGTACGAGTATCTCGGTAAATTTTGCCATGGCGTCGGTTCCGCGTATTACGATTATAAAGCAGAGAAGGGCAAGCAGTACTCCGCAAACGGCGGGAGACACCGAGAATACTCCCTCAAATGCCTCCGATATCGCGTTTGCCTGTATCATACTTCCCATGCTTACGGCGTTTACTATACAAAGGGCGGCGAATATCCCCGCGAGAAGCTTGCCTATACCCGAAAGGGAAACCGAGTCAAAATGGTCTCTTATATAATAAGTCGCCGCTCCGTGAGGCGAGCCGTCCTTGCCGTACCTTCTGTGCCGCATTGCGAGAACTATCTCGGCGTATTTCAGCAGCATAGCGCACAGCGCGCTTATCCACATCCAGAATATCGAGCCGAATCCGCCCAGGGATATGGCTGCCGCTACCCCGACGATATTGCCGACGCCGAGCGTTCCGGCGAGAGCGAGCGTAACGGCGCGGAAGGGAGATATACCGCCGTCGGTGTTTTTTCTCGTCAGAGCCTTAATAATAAGCCCGGGCTTTCTTATATGAAAAGCCTTCAATATAATAATATAAAATATTCCCGCCGTAATGAGGAGTATCGGAACCGCAGTTCCGAGTATATATTTATTAATAAACGCTATCATATCCGTACCTCGTTTTCCGCTGAAAAGCAATTAGCACTCTATCGTTCCGCTTTAATTGTTAATTAAATGTTAAATCTAAAAAAAGTACTTGATTTTTCCAAAAAAAAGTGTAAAATATGTTTATAGATTAGCACTCGACCATTTTGAGTGCCAATCTTAAAATGCTGTATATAATAAATATTATTATAAGGAGGAACAGAAAATGACTATTAAACCGTTGGCTGACAGAGTTGTGGTTAAGCTTGTTGAGGCGGAGGAAAAAACCAAAAGCGGACTCATACTTACTGCTTCTGCTCAGGAAAAGCCGCAGGTTGCGGAGGTTATCGCAGTAGGTCCGGGAGGACTTGTTGACGGTAAGGAGGTTGTTATGACAGTTAAGGTCGGCGACAAGGTAATAACGTCCAAGTACGCGGGAACCGAGGTAAAGGCGGACGGAGTAGAGTACAACATCGTACGTCAGAGCGATATACTCGCTATCGTTGAATAATTTTTATAAAAATTGCAGATTGAAAGGAATGAATTGATATGGCAAAGGAAATTCTTTACGGAATTGAGGCAAGAAACGCTCTTTGCAGAGGCGTTGACAAGCTTGCCGACACGGTTAAAATAACTCTTGGTCCGAAGGGCAGAAACGTCGTTCTCGACAAAAAGTACGGCTCTCCCCTTATAACCAACGACGGCGTTACCATCGCCAAAGAGATAGAGCTTGAGTGCGAAGCGGAGAATATGGGCGCGCAGCTCGTTAAAGAGGTCGCTACCAAGACCAACGACGAGGCAGGTGACGGAACGACGACGGCAACTCTTCTCGCGCAGGCATTCGTACGCGAGGGAATGAAGAACGTTACCGCGGGCGCTAATCCTATGGTAGTCCGCAAGGGTATAAAGAAGGCTGTTGACAAGGCTGTTGACGCTCTCGTTGCCAACTCCAAGAAGGTAAACGGAACCGACGATATCGCGCGCGTAGGAACTATTTCCGCGGGCGACGAGGTAATAGGTCAGCTTATCGCGGACGCTATGGAAAAGGTTACCTCCGACGGCGTTATCACCGTTGAGGAATCCAAGTCGGCAGACACCTATTCCGAGGTCGTAGAGGGAATGCAGTTTGACCGCGGATACCTCTCGCCTTATATGGCTACAGATATGGATAAGATGGAAGCGGTTCTTGACGATGCTCTCCTTCTTATAACCGACAAGAAGATATCCAACATTCAGGAGGTTCTTCCCGTTCTCGAGCAGGTTGTTCAAGCTGGCAGAAAGCTCGTTATAATCGCAGAGGACGTAGAGGGTGAGGCTCTTACGACTCTCGTTCTCAACAAGCTTCGCGGAACCTTCGTTTGCGTAGCCGTCAAGGCTCCCGGATTCGGAGACAGAAGGAAAGAAATGCTTCGCGACATCGCGATACTGACGGGCGGAGAGGTTATTTCCTCCGAGATAGGTCTTGAGCTTAAAGATACTACGATAGATCAGCTTGGACACGCAAGACAGGTAAAGGTAAATAAGGAAAACACGATAATCGTCGGCGGCGCGGGTGCTTCCGAGGATATCAAGGCAAGAATAAATCAGATAAAGGCGGGCATTGAGACCACCACCTCCGATTTTGACCGCGAAAAGCTTCAGGAAAGACTCGCAAAGCTTTCGGGCGGTGTTGCCGTAATTAAAGTAGGAGCCGCTACCGAGGCGGAGATGAAGGAAAAGAAGCTTCGCATTGAGGACGCTCTCAACGCTACCAAGGCGGCTGTTGAAGAGGGAATCGTTGCGGGCGGCGGAACCGCTTACCTCAACGTTATAGACGAGGTTGCAAAGCTTCTTGACACCGTTGACGGAGACGAAAAGACGGGTGTTAAGATAGTTCTCAAGGCTCTTGAGGAGCCTGTAAGACAGATTGCCGCGAACGCCGGATTTGACGGCGGAGTAGTCGTCAACGAGATTATGAAGAGCGGCAAGCTCGGATACGGCTTTGATGCTTACAACGAGGTATACTGCGATATGATGGCGGCGGGAATCGTCGATCCTACCAAGGTTACCCGTTCGGCTCTTCAGAACGCGGCTTCTATCGCGTCGGTTATCCTTACTACCGAGTCGGTCGTTGCGGATAAGAAGGATCCTGCGGCTGAGGCTGCCGCTAACGCCGCTATGGCGGGCGCCGGCGGTATGGGCGGAATGTATTAATTAGATATATATTTATTTGTGGGGGAGTGCCTTTTTGCAAAAAGGCACTCCCCAAAACACTCTATTCAAAAGATTGGTGTGTTTTATCGGGGATAAACTTTTTGCAAAAAGTTTCTCCCCGTACCCCTCTTCAAAAATCTTAAACGTTGGTTATGGTTTAAAATTTTTGTATTGATTCCTATGTGAAGAATATTAAAAAATTTCACCATACTCGGTAGGAGAGGGGCTTTTTCAAAAAAACTCTCCCCATAAAAATATTTTTTCAAAAACCTATTGACAAAACGAAAAAGTAATGTTATAATTTATTTGTAATCATTCTTAATAAGGAACAGTTATTAAAATGACAAGCAAAAGAAACACATTACAAAAGAAAATCGTATTTGACACATTGAGTCAAATGCACAATCATCCGTCGGCAGGAATGGTTTACGAAAAGGTCAGAGAAAGCTATCCGGGGATTAGCAAAGCGACGGTCTACCGATTGCTTTCGGAAGCGGCAGACGAAGGAAAGATACTAAGGCTGAAGCTCAGCGACTCATCCGACAGATATGATATCACGCTGAAAAAGCACTATCATATAATATGTAAGAGATGCGGGGCTGTGGCTGACGTCGAGGTTGACTTTGACGACGAGCTGTTTGCGAAGCAGGCGATAGGCTGCGAGGGTTTTGCCGTAGAGGATTGCAGGCTGGAATTCTTTGGTATTTGCCGTGCCTGCGCCGAGGAAGAAAAGAAAATCAATTAAATTTATTTATTAAAAGGAGAAAACGGTTATGAAAAAATGGAGATGTAAGGTTTGCGGAGAAATAGTTGAGGCTGAGGTAGCGCCCGATAAATGTCCCTTGTGTAAGGCACCCTCGGAGAAATTTGAGGAGGTCGTTGAGACCGAGATGACTTGGGCGGCAGAGCATATCGTAGGCATCGCCAAGGACGCTCCCGAGGAGATAAAGGAAGGTCTTCGCGCTAACTTCAACGGAGAGTGTATGGAGGTAGGTATGTATCTTGCTATGTCCAGAGTGGCGGCAAGAGAGGGCTATCCCGAAATCGCTCTTTATTGGAAGGAAGCGGCTCTTGAGGAAGCAGAGCACGCGGCAAAGTTTGCGGAGCTTCTCGGAGAGTGCGTATCCAATTCTACCAAAGAGAACCTCACCGTAAGAGTTGCTGCTGAAAACGGCGCAACGGCGGGCAAATTTGAGCTTGCGAAGATGGCAAAGCAGTTGAATCTTGACGCTATTCACGACACCGTTCACGAAATGGCAAAGGATGAGGCAAGACACGGCCGCGCGTTCGCCGGACTTCTTGAGAGATATTTCGGCAAATAATAAAACAATACTTATTTTAAAGGCTCGGAAGCAATTCCGAGCCTTGTTTTCATATGGTAGACATAAAAGATAATTAATAAAAAGTTTATAAATCAAGCTATTGACAAAGGGGAATAACTATGCTATAATAATTCAGCACACAGTGTGCTGAACTGCGTGGGAGGATAGCGTGAATACGGTAAAGAAAGATTTGATATTCGACGATATGTCGCAAAAAATAATAGACACGGCAGAAAAAATAGCCACCTCGTCGGGAACCGATGATATCACCGTCCGAAAAATATTGCAGGAGCTTGGTATCACCAACAGAGTTTTTTATAATCGCTTTCACAATATCGAAGAGGTGCTTGGAATCGTTTATGAAAATACGATATTGAAGATACGCGAAAGCATATATCAAAAGCTTGACCCGAATAAGGATTTCTTTGAGCAGGTCATAGAAATTGTCGCAAATACCCTCGTTATGTCGTATGAAAACAAGATGAATTTCAATCAATACGTTTTTGAAAACGATTCGGTGTCGCACAGAAATTACGAATGGTGGAAGGCGGAAATCAGAAAAATAATTGATTACGCCAAGGAAAACGGATATATTAAAAACGTTGATTCGGAGGTTATGAGTTATTCTATCTGGTGCTTTATACGGGGCTATAACGCTGACGCGGTAGGAAGGCGGCTTCCGAGGGACGAGGCAGTAAGCAATTTTAAGTACAGCTTCGGTATATTGCTCGACGGAATGAGAGCCTGACGCTTTTATACTTGAAAAATCTTGCGGAATAGATTATAATTATAATCGGATATGATTATAAATAACATAGATAATATTACTAAAACAATACAAATGAATTTTGAAAGGATTTTATTATGAAAAATCAGATGTTACACGAGAAGAGAGATTTTGCGGACGTCCGTCAGCTTATCGAGTGGGCGGGAGAAGCTCACGGCGACAAGTGCGCGTATTCTTTCCGTTCAAAGCCTACCTCAAACGATATTACGAGAATAAGCTTCAATCAGCTCAGAACCGACGTTCGCGCTCTTGCGAGCGAGCTTCTTTCAATGGGCTGCGCGGGCAAGCATTGTATAGTCATAGGTAAGTTATCTTACGAATGGGCGCTTATGTATTTCGCAAGCCTTTCGATAGGTGCCGTTCTCGTTCCTCTTGACCGTGATTGGCAGGCGGAGGACCTTGCCGACACTGTGGAGAAGGCAGACGCAAGCTTCCTGTTCTGCGATGAGGATATCGCGGATAAGGCAGCGGTAGTTACCGAAAAGGTAAAGCTTGAGGCGGAGCCCGTATATCTTCTCGCCAAGGAGCGCGAAAGAAACGTTAAAACCCTCGTTGCCCTTGGAGCGATGAAGTATAACAAGAATCCCGACGCTTATTACAATGCGCCTATCGACAACAAGGCGCTCTCGCTTCTCGTATTTACTTCGGGAACGACGGGCAAGGGAAAGGGAGTTATGCTTTCCCAGCACGCTATTCTGTCTGACGTTTGCTGTGTTCTTCCGTATATTGATTACGCGGATAAAACTATCGGTGTACTGCCCCCTCACCATACCTACGGTTCTTCGATAATATTCGTTGGACACGCGCTCATAGGAAGCGAGGTGTATATTTCGGCGGGACTCCGTTATATTACCAAGGAACTCAAGGAGCAGAAGCCGGGACATCTCGTTCTCGTTCCGCTCTATCTTGAGACCTTCTACCGCCGAATTCTCGCAAACGTAAAGGAGCAGGGCAAGGAAGAGGCTCTCGCAAAGCTTATAAAGGTCAGCAACGCGCTCAGAAAGGTCGGTATAGACCAAAGAAAGAAATTCTTCGCGTCGGTAAGAAAGGCATTCGGAGGCGAGATAAAGACTATAATTTCCGGCGGCGCTCCCATAAATCCCGAAATTCTCGAGTTCTTCGAGGCTCTCGGTATCCAGACGCTTAACGGATACGGTATTACCGAATGCGCTCCCATAGTTGCGGTAAACAGAAGCAAAAACGTGGTTCCCGGAAGCGTTGGTAACGTTATCGACGCTGATACCGTAAAGATAGATTCTCCCAACGAGGACGGAGAGGGCGAAATACTCGTAAAGGGTCCGAACGTTATGCTCGGATATTACAAGGATGAGAAGGCGACCGCCGATGCTATGACCAAGGACGGATATTTCAGAACGGGAGATTACGGTAAGCTCGACGAAAACAATATTCTTTATATTACGGGAAGAAAGAAAAACCTTATTATCCTTTCAAACGGCAAGAACGTTTACCCAGAGGAAATAGAAAACGAGCTTATAGCCGCTCCCGGAGTTCTTGAGATAGTCGTTTACGAGGGACAGAGCAGAAGGGGAATGGAGCATAACGCCATCGTTGCAGAGATTTATCCCGATTACGAATATTGCGAGAAAAACGGAATAACCGACGTCAGAGCACATCTGAAAAAATATATCGACGATTATAACAAGACGGCGGTTCCTTATAAGAAGATAGCCGTGCTCAAGGTTCGTAACGAGGATTTCCCGAAGAACACCTTGAGAAAAATTATGAGATTTAAGATAGATATGACTATCGCTTGAGTTAGTATAGTGGATTTATATGGGGAGTGGCTTTTTGCAAAAAGCCACTCCCCTGCCGAGTATAGCGTGAATCTATATTAAGCTTTTCGTAGGAAGCAAGGTAAAAATCAAAAATAAACCCAACTTTTAAAAATTTTTGAAGAGGGGTTAGGGGAGAAACTTTTTTTAAAAAGTTTCTCCCCTATAAATATCTATAAATATCTATATTTTCACTCCGTTTTTGAAAAACGCGAGATTTTGTGTTTCCATAGATATTTTTATTTCGTCGCCCTGCGATATTCTGCCTTCGAGAATCAGAGAGGATAGCTTATCTTCGATTTCGTGAACTATCGCTCGGCGAACCGAGCGCGCGCCGAATGTTTCGTCGTATGCGTATTCCGCAAAATACGACGCGGTATCGTCATCGAACGAAAGGGAAAATCCGAGGGCTTTTCCTCTGTCCGCAAGCTTTGAGAGCATTGCGGCGGCTATCTTTTCGATATCTTTTTTTGACAGAGGCTCAAATACTATGATATCGTCTATTCTGTTTAGAAATTCGGGGCTGAAGCGTTCCTTTAACTCATCGGTAATACGAGACGAGTAGTCGAGGCTCTTCACTTCCGATGCGGATGAAAAGCCGAGAGATACCGCCCTGCGATAGCTAGCTCCTACGTTAGAGGTCATAATAATTACCGTGTTTTTGAAATCTATGCGGCGTCCCGTGGAATCGGTAAGAACTCCGTCCTCAAGCACGGAGAGCAGAAGATTGAAAACGTCGGAATGCGCTTTTTCTATTTCGTCGAGAAGCAATACCGAATATGGTCGGCGGCGTATCTTTTCGGTAAGCTGTCCGCCCTCTCCGTAACCGACGTATCCCGGAGGAGAGCCGATAAGCTTTGATACGCTGTGTTTTTCCATATATTCAGACATATCGAGGCGTATAAGCGCGTCGGGACTTCCGAACATAGCCTCGGCGAGCGCCCGTGACAGCTCAGTCTTTCCAACTCCTGTCTTTCCGAGAAAGATAAACGAGCCTATGGGGCGCCGAGGGTCCCGAAGTCCCGTGCGCCCGCGCCTTACCGCCCGCGCGAGCTTCTCTGCGGCGGAGTCCTGTCCTATGACCGACGCTTTAAGTGTATCTTCAAGGCGAAGAAGTCTTTCACTTTCCTCCTGTATCAGACGGTTTACGGGTATAGAGGTCCACGCGGTAACTATCTCCGCGATATCCGACGCGCTTACCGTAAGTGCTTGCGGAACGATAGCATTGTTTTCTTCCGAACGGACTTTCACAGCATCTCGCCGAAGCTCGTTTTCTTTATCCCGCAGCTTTGCGGCAAGAGTAAAATCCTGCGCGAGAATAGCTTCTTCTTTTTTTCTTGAAAGCTCCGTTGTTTTTATATCGGAGGTTTCGGCAGAGATGTCTGACGGCGAGTAAGATATTTTAAGCTTTGAAGAAGCCTCGTCTATAAGGTCTATCGCCTTGTCGGGCAGAAATCTGTCGGGGATATATCTCACCGAAAGCTTTACGGCGGCGTCAAGTGCCTCGTCGGATATCTTCAGCCTGTGGTGCTCCTCGTATTTCGGGCGGAGTCCGCGCAGTATATCAAGAGTCTGTTCCTCGGTAGGCTCGTTTACCGTTACGGGCTGAAATCTTCTCTCAAGCGCGGCGTCCTTTTCGATATGGGAACGGTATTCGGATATAGTGGTCGCTCCTATCATACGAAGCTCACCTCTTGCGAGAGCGGGCTTCAATATATTCGCGGCGTCAAGCGCGCCCTCGGCGGCACCCGCTCCGACTATCATATGAAATTCGTCTATAAAAAGGATTATATCGGGATTTTTCAGAACGTCGTCCATAACGTTTTTCATACGCTCCTCAAATTCTCCTCTGTATTTTGCTCCCGCTATCATAGCCGATACGTCAAGCGTAATTATTCTTTTGCGTCTCAGGTCGTCGGGAACGCGCCCCGATATTATCCGTTGAGCCAAGCCCTCGACGACCGCAGTTTTTCCGACACCCGGTTCTCCGACGAGGCAGGGATTGTTTTTTATTCGTCTTGACAGGACGCGTATGACGTGCTCGGTTTCACTCTCGCGTCCGACTATTGTGTCGAGCTTTCCGCAGGACGCGAGAGCAGTCAGATCCCGTCCGTAAAGCGATAGGGCGGGAGCACCCGAAATAGCGGAGGTATCCTCTTTTTTTCCGTTCCGCAGATTTACGCTGCTTCGCTCTGATGAGGATATATACGAGGTTACGTCGTTACGCACGTCGCATACCGAAACCCCGCAGACCTCAAGAAGCTTTACAGCGGAGCATTCACGCTCGTTCAGAAGAGCTAACAGAATATGCTCGGTGCCTATATAAGAGGAACCCTTGCCCGATTCAGCAGCGGAGGCCTCGATTATTTTTTTTGCTTTCGGTGTCATATCGGAGGAAAGTATGGGATAAGGCTCGCCCGTTCCCGCCGTTTCGGCAAGCTTATCACGAAGCATACCGAAGTCAGCTCCGTGAGAGGAGAGCATTTTTGCCGATATCGAATCCTTCTCGGAGACAAGCGAGAGGAGGATATGCTCCGAGCCTATATAAGTATGTCCAAGCTCCTCCGCGAGAGAGTACGCCCGTTTAAGTGAATTTTGAGCTTTTTGCGTAAATCTGTTAGCCATAACGTAAGACCTTCTTTAATTTCTTTTCTTTGATAAAGATATTCAAAAGGATTATTGACTTATCCGATAAATATTATTTATCTTTACTTTATTTTACGACGCCAAATATTAAAAATATCCGTCGAAGTACTGTAAGTTACTTTAAGTAACCGCCCGCGTAATTTTCATACGCTTCGATTATCTTATTCCACGTCTCTTTATCTACGCGCCCCGTTGCGTCAAGTTTGTTCTTCTTCTGAAAATCCATCACGTTCGTTTCGGTAGCCTCGTCAAATATGCCGCTTATTACTAGCGGAATGAAGGAATCGTATATTATCCTCAGTTCGTTCAAAAGAAATTGAACCGTATTTACGAGAAAATATTCGTCCCCTCGGCGCAGAGAGTAGTCGTCTGGAACTCTCGGAAAGAGGTCAAGCATACGGGGAGCCTGATTTTTCGATATTGATTTTAAATATTCCTCGTATAGCTTGTTCCAGGTTTCTCTGTCGGCAACACCGCTCGGAGAGAGAGAATAAAGACGCTGAAAGGCTATAAGCGCTTCTCTCGTAGCATTTTCGAATATTCCGTCTATCGGGAGAGGCGGAATGGATTTTTCCGTATATGAAAGCTGACGCAGATATCTTTGAAGATTGGTTACCGCGTCCCGTTCGCTGATTTGAGCCATAATATCTCCTTTCAAGCTATTGAGCTTCGCCTACGTTAAAGCCCGGAAACTGTCCGTCGTTGAGACGCGAGCCGTTGTAAAGATCGCTGTAAAGAGTGGTCAGCGCCAGCCAGGTGGCGGCGGCTACGGTGCCGGTCGGACGAATGCCGGACAGGCGCTGGAACGCGAGAACGGCGTTTTGCGTCTGCGTTCCGAAATAGCCCGTTACGGGTATAGTGGGAATTTCGGTATATACCGCGGCGACGAAATTGAGATATTCCTGAAGCAGAGTTACGGCGTCCGACGAGGAACCGAGACGAAGCGGAATACCAGGATAGGGAATGATATTTCCTTCAACGTATTTGAGAGGAATGGTGGCTACGAAGCCGAGATAGGTGCGGTATATAGCCTCCCAGGTGTCAAGGTCGAGAACCCCCGTTACGGGGAGACCGAAGGCTTGCTGTACGGCTCTTACCGCGTTTTCGGTGGAGGGACCGTATATACCGTCGATATCGAGAGAGGGAATCGTATCGTAAAAGGCGGAGAGATAATTTATGAAATATTGCAGATTAGCCACCTCAACGCCCTCATCTCCCGCTTCGAGAGATTCGGAGTATTGATCGCTTACCTCGGACAGAGAAATACCCTCCGAGTCAAGCTCGTTCAGGCGTTTGACCGCGTTGTATATAAACTGCGTTCTGTACCACGTCGCCTTTCCCACGATTCCGTCGGGAGTGAGAGAGAATATTTCCTGAAATTTTTTTACCGCCTCCTCGGTGTCGTAAGAAAACACCCCGTCGGGAACGGCTATCTTCGGTATAGACGGATAATTGTCGGATATTCTGTTGAGACGTATCTGCAGGGCGCGTACCGAGTCTCCCGCGCTTCCGAGACGCAGAGGCGTTTCGGGAAAGCTTGCCGTAATACTCTGCACGGGGGCGTTTCGGACTATATCTATGTCGTCTCCGTAGTAGTAGGTCAGAATCTCGTACGGTGTATATCCGTTATTTGCAAGGTCTACCGAGCCCCATTGAGATAGTCCGTCGCATACGACCTCAATACCGTCGCAGTATTGTGCGAACAGAGGTTCAACGCTTCCTTGACGGGAGAGATAATCATTGAATATCTCACTTACTATCTGATATATATTTTCAAAAATATCGCGTCCGTTTACGAACGATTGATCTATTCCCGTAGAGTTCGTTATATCGAAGTTATAACCGCGCGAGCGGTAATATTCGGTGTATATTCTGTTGAGCGCAAAGGATATCTGCGCGTAAATATTCGCTCTTACGGCATTTTCGGGCCAGGTGGGATATATCTCGCTTGAGGCGACGTTGGCTATGTAGTCGATAAAGGGTATGGTTACGTTTTCGGCATCGGAGTTCGGAGGACCGAGGTGCACCGTTATGGTTTCGGGAATAAATGGTATATAAGCGTCCAAATCAATTACCTCCCCGTACCCGAAAATTCAGCGTCCGACGGGTTATTGTCAGATTCGGTTGAGAAGGCGTCGGGAAATCTGTTGGCGCGCAGAGGTATCATAACGGCGGGCTGGATAGACGTTATAGAATCGAATACTGCCACGTTGGTAAAAGATAGGTTTTGATATCCGTCCTTAAAGACCTCTATATCGTACAAGGCGTAAGGGACGTTGTCCTGCGGGGATTCGGAGTATGCGCGCGGCGGGGCGGGAAGAGAGACCTTTTCGGTAAGCCCGTCTCGGTTGGTCGTCAGCGAGTAAATTATATCGGAGCTTTCCGCTCCCGTTCCTCTGATATTTACCGAGGCGTCCTCAAGCGGGATAGCTCCTCTGGCGGTGGATACCTTTACGACGAGATATCCCATACCGCTGTTTGCCGAAGGAATTTGAGAATTATTATTCATCGGATAACCTTCCTTTCTATATATTGCTTCGATAGAAAGTATATGCGTTTCCGACGGGTATTGGTGAAAAAAAGCTTAAAGCGTACCGTTTCTTTTTCTTCTGTCGAGAAAATCTATCAAAACCGCTCCGAGAATTATCAGCGTGGTGCTCATTAGAATATGCTCGAGAGCGTTGAAATAGGTCTTTGCGAGAATATATCCGGGCAGACCCGACGACAGCATATCGCTAAGAATTACCGAGAAATAAAAAAGAACTGTCGGAAGACCTATATTGAGAATTCTTCCGGAATATTTTGAAATAGTCGAAAGGGCTTCTTTTATATGTAAAGATTGAGCTTTTTTGAAAATATTCATTTTTACCTCCTGATTTATAGTAACGCGTATTTTACGATATAATTATATCTTGAAAAAGCAGCCGCTGTCTATGATTAAATCTTGGCAGAAAAGAATGCTTCTGGCAGAAAGATATAGTATTCTCATATTTTTTTCATAATTTGGAAAATGTGGAATAGATTTTCAAAAAAACTTTACTTTGCGGAAATTTTATGATATAATGAATTAAGATGTAAAACGGAAGGAAAGGTGCGCCGTAAGGCGCAAAAGGAACGCGAATATGAAATGTCCCGCTTGCGGAAACGCCGATTGTAAGGTTATCGACTCGAGACCTATGCCCGAGGGAAACAGTATCAGACGGCGCAGAGAGTGTCTTGCCTGCCAGAAAAGATTTACTACCTACGAGATAATCGAGACGGTTCAGATGTTCGTAGTAAAGAAAAACGGAACAAAAGAGATATTTGAAAGAAACAAGCTGCTGTCGGGTATTCTTAAGGCGTGCGAGAAAAGACCCGTCAACGCCGAGGAGATAGTAAGCGAGATAGAGAACGAGCTTCAGAATTCGCTGTCTGCCGAGGTTTCAACCAAGGAGATAGGCGAGATGGTTATGGACAAGCTCAAGGCACGCGATGAGGTGGCTTACGTCCGCTTTGCGTCGGTTTACCGAGAGTTTAAGGATATAGATACCTTTATCAAGGAACTCAGCAGTCTTAAAAAAAGAAAATAATTTCAAGCCGAGGCTACGTTCGTCAAGTCTCGGCTGAATTTTATCGAAAAAAGAAGAAAAATTTGATTATTTTTATACTTGCTCTATACAAAATCGAGAAAATATGTTACAATTAGATAATAATATTGTATTGAGAGGGCTCTGAACTAATGAACGATAAAAAATACGGAAACCGAAAGGGTGTTTACGGCGGCAAAGTGAACCGTACGCGCGACAATGCTAAAACCAGATACGACGAGGTACCGGAGGAGGTCTCTGAAAATATCGTCGCGGGGCGCAATGCCGTCAGGGAGCTTTTGCGTTCGGGCAGAGCGGTGGATAAAATATTCGTTCAGCGAGGCGAGCGGGAGGGCTCTATCGTGGTAATAGTCGCCGAGGCTATCGAAAAGAAGATACCGATAGTCGAGGCTGACAAGATAAAGCTTGATAAAATGGCGGACGGTATACCGCATCAGTGAGTCGTCGCAATGGCGGCGGAGAAGGAATATTCCACGATTGACGATATACTCGAGATTGCGAGAGAGCGGGGAGAAAAGCCGCTTTTGGCAATATCCGACGGAATATCCGACCCTCATAATCTGGGGGCTCTTATAAGATGCGCCGAGGGCGTGGGAGCGCACGGTATAATAATTCCCAAAAGGCGCGCGGTCGGACTTACCCCCGTCGTATCAAAGGCGTCGGCGGGAGCTATCGAGCATATAGCCATAGCGAAGGTTCCTAATATAGCGGCTTGTATAGACGAGCTTAAGGAAAAGGGGCTTTGGATATTTGCAGCCGAGGCAGGCGGAGAAGCTTATTACGATACCGATTTCAAATGCCCGTGCGCAATAATTTTCGGAAGCGAGGGAGACGGAGTCTCCAAGCTCGCCAAAGAAAAATCGGATTATATAGTTTCTATTCCTATGTACGGAAAGGTAAATTCCTTTAACGTATCCACCGCTGCCGCGATACTTCTTGCGGAGGCGTCAAAGCAGCACAGAGGACATTGATTATCCTAACGAATCTCGGTCAGGAGGAGAAGCAGTATGAATAAAGAGCAGAATATAGACGATATTCTGAAGCTACTCAAAAGCTCGTACGAGGACGGTACCGCGGAGAAAGCCCCCGACGATAAGAATTCGACGGACGACGGCGGAGCGCTTTCTCACGAGGAGCTTCGGCAAAAGCTGAAGGACCGTTTTTTGAGCGGAGATATAAACGAGGATAAAAAATCCGATTACGAGGCGGACTCTTTTTCGTATACGCTTGACGATGATTTTCTGTCGGAGTCGGCTGCCGAGTCGGAGACCGCGGACCCTGATGACGAGATATCATTGGAGCAAGAGGCTGACGACGAGATAATGTCGGAGCGTGAGGACGGCGCGGACAGCGAGGCAGAGCAGATAGATGACGATGACGACGGTATTCCTCCGTTCGATATGGAGGATGAAGTTATACAAAACGACGCAGATGAGAGCTTGGGGGATTCAGAGCTTGAGGATAATGACGGCGGGCTGACCTTTTCCGAGCTTGAGGGCGGGGAGGAGCTTGAGGGTGAGCTTCTTTTCAAACGTGAGGATATTGAGGAGGACTCGGAGGACGATTCCGAGGACGGTATATTTATAGAAAACGAGGACGGAGAGATAGTACTTCTGCACGCCGAAGCCCACGGCGGCACGGAAGAAAACTGCGCGGACGAGGAAGACCTCGAAGATATTTTTGACGAGGAGGAAGCCGACGTGGATGAGCTTGCCGCCGAGGTCTGCGAGGAGCTGACGGAGGAAGATTTGCCTATAACCGAAAAGACAGACGGTGCCGACGCTTTTGAGGAAGCGGAGGAGGACGAGGCGGAATTTTTCAGCGGCGACGACGGACAGCTTGCTCTTTTTGAAAATCTTTCCTCTGCGGACGGGGAATACGCTTACGATGACGAAAGCCTTCCCGATACCGAAGATGAGGAACAGATAGTTATGGATTTCGGAGATACCGATAATCCTCACGACGGTGATGACGGTATCGGAGAGATTGACGAGATAGACGACGCTATGCTCGGAATTATGCTTGAGGTAGGAGATATAAACGCGGCGAGAAGCCACGTTGCCGCAGAGAGAGTTGAGCAATACGTCAACGCATCAAGGTTGGACGAAAGGGAAGAGATAGATCCCTCCGAGGCGTTTGCTTTTGAAGGTGAGGAGTTTGAATCCGACGAACAGACCGACGCGCTTCTCGAATCCTACAAGCGAGAGCGTAAATTTACGCTTCTGCGCCTTATCGGATGTGCTTTTTTCACCTTTTTGCTGTTTATTTACGAGCTGTTTCCCGTATTGGATATAGTTACCGAAACGCTTCCGAGTTACAGCAGATATCCCACGGCGTATATACTTATAGGAATGCAGATGCTCGTTCTTTCGGCGGCTCTTGCGTGGAGAGAGCTTTGGGGCGGTTTTAAAAAGGTATTTTCGCTTAAAGCCGACGGATGGTCTGCGGTATCCTTTGCGGTACTGTTCGTTTTGGTGTACGATCTGGCGCTCATTATTATTTCTCCCGAAACGGTATCGTATACCTTTGGAATGCTCGCTTCGGTATATATCCTTTTTGCGCTCGTTACGGAATACCTTGAGGTTTGCAGAGAGATGAAGTGCTTTGCGGTATATTCCTCGGATAAGAAAAAATTCACCTTCAATACGGAAGGCGGCGTCGGCTCGTCGGCAGAAAAAATGTATCGGGGCGGATTGCCTTACGATAAAAACGTATTCGAGCCTTGTGAGATAGAATTTCCGAACGGCTATTTTTCGGCTATAAATTCGTCGTCGGGCGCGGGATTTTCGATAAGCTATATGATAACGCCTATCGTGCTTTTGAGTACCGCGGCGCTTATAGTGAGCGCTATGCTCGGAAGTACGGCGGACGCGGCTTTGTCGATATTCATAATAACGCTTACGGCGCTATGCCCGCTCGCCTCTCTGGCGTCGCGGAGCTTTCCGCTATACAAAACGTCTTCAAGACTGTATTCGCGCGAGATAGCCGTTGCGAGCGAATCTATGGTTCATAAATACGCCGACTGCGATTATATCGTTTTCAACGATATGCACCTTTTCAAAAAGGCGTTGCCGCAGGATAACGGAATAGTTATTTTAGACGAGAAAAATACCAAAACGGTGGTCGAATATCTTGACGCGCTCTACGGAGTTATCGGCGGACCTATGAAGGACGTTTTCGGCGGCGTATCGGCAAGCAAGCATACGGTGAGAATACGCAGAATCGCGCGCAACGGCGTCGAGGCTCTCGTAGATTCCGCGCACAGCATTATTCTCGGAGACGAGTCGTTTATGAGAAGATACGGAATAGCCTTTCCCAAGGGAGAGACCGAAAGCGACGACGGTATTCTCGGCTTCGTTATCGACGGACGCCCCTCGGCAAGACTTTGCCTGAGATATAAATCCGAGCCTCTGTTTGAGATGCTCGTTTCGAGAATGGCTGAAAACGGAATCAAATGCGCGATAGAAACCTACGATCCCGTAATAAACAGCGCGTTTACCGCTCGCTGCCGTAAAAACAGACACGTGCCGATAAACGTTATACATAAAAACGTAATGGATCTTTATTCCGAGAAAAACGGCGCGCCCGCGGAAATGACGGGTATGGTGGTTTCCTCTTCGAGATTCAAGCTTATCGAGGGAGTAGTATGGTGCAAGAGATTAAATAAAATATCAAGGATTATGAACATTGCCCAATGGGTAGTTTTCGGACTCGTATGCGGACTTCTTACGCTGTCGTTTGTTCTTGGATTTTCGGGATATTTGAATCAATATTTCGTATTGCTCGTTCAAATGCTGTCTATGCTTCCCGTATTTGCGGCTATGGGCTTGTGCCTGCCTCCGAGAGATTATTTTACGGTAGAGGCTATGCAAAGCAGCTTGGATTCCGATAAAAAAGAAAAAACAAAAGAAACAGAGAAAAGCGAATGAATAAAAATATAAGCACGATACTTAAAGCCGTCTCAAAGCCCGGAAGATATTCGGGCGGAGAGTACGGACAGATAATTAAGGATAAAACCAAGGTAAAGGCGAGGTTTGCCTTTTGCTTTCCCGACACCTACGAGATAGGAATGTCAAACCTCGGTATGAGAATCCTTTACGGAGTTCTCAACGAGGAGAGCGACGTTTGGTGCGAGAGGGTGTATAACCCTTGGAGCGATATGCAGGAGCAGATGAAAAAATACGGTATACCGCTTACTGCCTGCGAGAGCGGAGACCCGATATCCGATTTCGATATGATAGGCTTTACGCTTCAATACGAGATGAGCTATACCAACGTATTGAATATGCTTGACCTTGCGGGACTTCCTCTTAAAAGCTCCGAGAGAGCGGAGGATTCGCCGATAATCATAGGCGGAGGTCCCTGTGCGTACAATCCCGAGCCTGTGGCGGATTTCTTTGACCTTTTCAACATCGGCGAGGGAGAGGAGATGCTTCCCGAGCTTTGCCGTCTTTATATAAAAATGAAGGACGAGGGCAGATATACGAAGGCGGATTATCTGCACGAGGCGGCAAGGACGATAGAGGGAATATACGTTCCGTCGCTTTACGAGGTAAGCTATAACGAGGACGGAACGATAAAGGAGTATAAGCCCAAATACGACGATATTCCGAAAACGGTGCGCAAGCGCATTATGACCGATATGGACAGCTCGTATTTTCCGAAGAAGGTGGTTATGCCGTATATCGAAACGGTACACGACAGGGTAATGCTTGAGGTGTTCAGAGGCTGTATAAGAGGCTGCCGCTTCTGTCAGGCGGGAATCATATACCGTCCCGTAAGAGAAAAGTCTCCCGAGGTGCTGAACGAGCAGGCAAAATGTCTGTTTGAGGCTACGGGATACGACGAGATATCACTGACCTCGCTTTCCATAAGCGATTATACCGAGCTTGAAGCGCTGACGGATATGCTGCTCAAATGGACGGACGACAATATGGTGAGCCTTTCGCTTCCGTCCCTGCGCGTTGACAGCTTCACGAAGGAGCTTATGGATAAAATAGCGTCGGTGCGCTCGTCCTCGCTTACCTTTGCGCCCGAGGCGGGAACGCAGAGACTGCGCGACGTAATCAATAAAAACGTTACCGAGGCGGACCTTCTCCGCGCGGTGAACGTCGCTTTTGAAGCAGGGAAGAATAAAGTCAAGCTGTATTTTATGGAGGGACTTCCCACAGAAACTCACGAGGATCTTGAGGGCATCTCAAGGCTCGCGTCGTCGGTGGTAGACGCTTATTATAAGTGTCCGACGCGCAATAAGGCAAGACAGCCGCAGGTTACTATAAGCGTGTCCTGCTTTATCCCGAAGCCCTTTACACCTTTCCAATGGGTAGCGCAGGATACGATAGAGACGCTTGAAGAAAAGCAGAGATATCTCGGAAGCAAGATAACCGACAGGAAGGTAGTATATACGCATCACGACGCGAGGGTCAGCAGAATCGAGGCGGTGCTCGCGAGAGGCGACAGAAGGCTTTCCGCGGCGCTTGAGGAGGCTTGCAGGGAAGGCTTTAAATTTGACGCGTGGGACGAGTGCTTCGATTACGACAGGTGGATATCGGTCTTTGAAAAGACGGGAATCGATCCCGCATTTTACGCGAACCGTGAGCTTTCGGTTGACGAGGTCTTGCCGTGGGATATAATAGACTGCGGAGTTACAAAGGAATTTCTTATAAGAGAATATAAAAACGCGAAGAATGAAAAAACGACGCCGAGCTGCCGTGAAAAGTGCAGCGGCTGCGGCGCGAACAAGCTGGGAGGTGAGCGCTCGTGCTGTCCGAAGGCAGTAAAATAACCCGCCCCGAATATTTGAGGATTCTTCCCGAAATAGAGAGTCCGATAACCGTGAGGCTTAAATTCGTCAAGCTCGGAAGCTTACAGTACATTTCTCATCTTGACCTGCAAAGGACGTTTAACAGGGTGCTCGTCCGTTCGGGACTTCCGATATGGTACACCAAGGGCTTCAATCCGCACGCAAAGCTGGTCTTTTCAACCCCGCTCTCGATAGGAACGCAGAGCGAGTGTGAGTTTCTCGACATAAGGCTTGACAGGGAAATGCCCCTTGAGGATATCAAGCGAATGCTCAACGCCGAGATGTCCGACGAAATGTATATAACCGACGTCTATATACCGAACGCAAAATTTTCGGATATTGCTTTTTGCGAATACGAATACGAGCTGTTTTTCAAAGGCGCGTCGGAGAAGGCGGCTGATGAAATCAAAACGCTCTTTACTACCTCGCCATTGAATATGATTAAAAGGACGAAGTCGGGTGAAAAAGAGATAGATATAGCTTCCTTGATAAAATCGATAGAGGTTGCTTTTTGCGCCGAGGATAATGCGGTGCGTATGGATGCGGTCTTGAGTGCGGGAACCGATAATTTTCTCAATCCCGAAATGCTGATAACGGCACTGAAGGAGCGCTTCGCAATCTTTTCCGGCGACCTTTCAAGCGAGTGGTATTCAATAATCAGAAAACGATCTCTTGATTCGGGGCTGAAGGAATTCAGATAAAGCTTTAATTTAATAATTTATAACGGAAAACGGCAGAAGCTCTTGGGCTTCTGCCGTTTCTCTCGTAAATTCGTATTTTAGGTATTTTTCATAATTACCGAGCCAACGCATTCGCTGACGTGCTCGCAAGCGTCGGCGCAGGACTCAAAGCTTTCGTATATCTTACGCCAGGATACAGTCGTAAGAACGTCTGTAGAGTTCCTCGTAAGCTCACGCATAGAGGACAGATAAAGCTTATCACACTCCTCCTCTACGTCGTTAAGCTTGATAATAAGAGAATGGATATTCTTGGACTTTTTGAAATTTTCAAACTCACTCATAATTTCGCAGAGAATCTCACAGGATATAACTATGTTTTTCGCAAAATCGACGGAGTGAGGGTCTATCGTCTTTATGTCGTAAATATAGAACTTTTGCAATATTTCCTCAATTATGTCTATTACGTCGTCAAGCTGATGGCTCAGCATATCCAAGTCCTCGCGGTCGACGGGGGTTACGAATGCCTTTGCGAGAGCTTCTGCCATTTCGTGCTTTTTGATATCGGCACTGTGCTCGATTTGGTGCATTTCGGTAAGCATCTGCTCGATATTGCTCGCGTCGTAGTTTTCAAGACACTCTACGAGATAGTTTGCCGCTTTTTTGGAAAGTGCGGTGCTTTCCGCAAAATTTTCAAAATAAAATTTATCACCCTTAGCCATTTTTATAATTCCTTTCCGTCAGGTAAATATTAGCATAAATAATTTTGTCATTAAGAAGCCTACGAGTCCGCAGCCGGGGAAGGTAAGTACCCAAGTCAGCACCATTTCCTTGACCACGCCGAAATTTATAGCCGACACTCTCTTGACCGCTCCGACACCCATAATGGAAGTGGTTTTTGCGTGAGTCGTAGAAACGGGAAGACTGAATACCGAGCAGAACAAAAGCGAGAGAGCCGCCGCGATATCGGCGGAAAAGCCTTGATATTTTTCAAGCTTTACCATATCCATACCGACCGACTTGATAATCTTTTTTCCACCCATTGCTGTTCCCGCCGCCATAACCACCGAGCAGACCACCATAAGCCATATCGGGATACTTATATCAGACGGAAGAGACTGTCCTCTCGACATATAAACGCAAAGCAGGATAACACCCATAAATTTCTGACCGTCCTGCGCGCCGTGCATAAACGCCATTGACGCCGCGCCCACAATCTGCGCGCCTCGGAAGAAGGGCTCGGTCTTGGGTCTGTTAGCCTTGTAGAAAAGCTTGGTAACAAATTTGCATACAAGCCAACCCAATCCAAAGCCGAGAACGACGGATATTCCGATGCCGTAAATTACCTTTATCCATTCCGAGCCGTTGACGCCCTCAAGGCTGTTATGCAGTGCTATCGCGCTTCCCGTAAGTCCCGCGATAAGCGCATGGCTCTCGCTCGTTGGAATACCGAACACCCAGGCAAGCGTTGCCCAAAGAACTATGGCAAACAGCGCGGCGCTCAAAGAGATTATAGCTATATCGGGATCGTCTCCGAAGTCAACCATTTTGGTTATCGTTTCGGCAACCGTCGCGTTGATAAGCGTCATTACGAAAACGCCGAGAAAATTGAATACTGCCGCCATAAGTATTGCCGCCTTCGGGGGCATACACCGCGTTACCACGCAGGTTGCTATGGCGTTTGGCGCGTCCGTCCAACCGTTTACCAATATAACGCCGAGTGTCAGAGTTACTGCTATAAATAGCAGCGGATTTGCCGTCATTTGATTCCAAAAGTCTAAAATCGAACCCATAAGTACCTTTCCTTTATGCTTTTTATTGAGCGGAACAGTGCGAAACAACTTTAATTTCTTCTACATTATAGCACAAATTACGCCGAATGTAAAGAGTAAAAATTAACGTACGGAATAAGAAAACGGTGAATTTTACGCTGTTCTTTTCCTTTTTATAAATACTATATTCAAAATTATATACATCGCGACGAGAAAAGCCGTACTTGCCGCGAGAACGATATACATATCGGAAATTGAAACTTTATTTCCAAGGAAATAAAGATTGCAGTCGATAGAGTCTCGTACGGCATCTATAACCTCGGGCGGAATATTGCTATCGCTCATAGCTTCAAGCGCTCCGCGCATAGCGTGATTGCGAAGCAGAGAGGTCCCGTAAGTGCCCGGCAGAAAGGATATTACCTTTTGAAGTCCTTCGCCGAATTGGGATATAGGCATATAAGCTCCGCAGATAAATCCGTACCCCGCGCTGACAATCGTTCCAACCGCGGATATTTGTCCCTGTGTTGACAGAAAGAAATTTATTACCGATGAAAGCGCGGTTCCGAACGTTACGAGAAGAAAAATATCCAGAATTATAAGCAAAACGTCCGATATGGTAAGATACCAGCCGATTGCGGCAAGATATATAAAGGAAGCGCCCGTTGCGACGATACATATGATGACGGTCGTGATGACGGTGGATATATAATATCCGAGAGCGAGCGCCGAGGGTTTGAGCGGAGTTATGGTAAGGTCCTTTATTGTGCCGTTTGATTTATCCTGCACCATAAGCATATTCGAGCAGAAGGAGACGGTAACGCAGCAAACCGCGAGCAGAGATGAGAAGAGCTGACCGCCTACGGCGCCGTTTATAAGCCGTTCGCTTATCTCAAAGCCCTGCGGCAGAGCAGAAGCGAAGCTGTCCCTGTATACCTTCGCGAGAAAGGTAGAATATAGTACAAGAAGGATAAGCGGGGTAATAAGCGAGGTGAAAAACATTCCTTTATCCTTGAAGAAAAGCTTTGAGTTTCTTTTTACAAGCATACTTAAGGTTTTCATTTTCTGCGCCCTCCTTTTTTCGCCGTTTCTTTCGCGTCGTGAGTAAGTACCTTACCCGTTGCCGCAAGAAATACGTCGTCCATTTTTCCCTTGACTATTTCGTAATCGGTAAACAGAGAAGGATATTTAAGTATAAGAGCAGTCGCCGCCGCCGTATTTTCGACCGATATCTTAAAAGCGTTCTGTACTTGCTCGTAAGGCAGACCGAGAGCGCGTATTTTTTCCTCGTCCGCGTCGTAGAGCGTTATGAAATCTCCCGTATATCTGTTTTTAAGCTCTATCGGCGTGCCCTCCGCGACAATTCTTCCGCTGTCGAGAATAACTACTCTGTCGGCATCCGCCGCCTCCTCCATATAGTGAGTAGTAAGGAAAACGGTTATCTTTTCGTTGCGTCGGAGCGCGTTTACTGTTTCCCATACCGCGCGCCTCGTCTGCGGGTCAAGACCTGTCGTAGGTTCGTCGAGTATAAGGATTTTGGGCTTATGGAGCAGGGCGCGGGCTATGTCTATCCTTCTGCGCTGACCGCCCGAAAGCTTTCCAACCGTACGCTTAAGAAGAGGAGAGAGGTCGAGAAGCGCGCAAAGCTCGTCGAGGCGCGCTTCAAACGCTTTGCCGTATATTCCGTAAAAAGCGGCTCTGCTCTCAAGATTGTCTCTCACCGAGAGCGCCTTGTCAAGCACCGAGCTTTGAAAAACGACTCCGATATCGGATTTTATATCGTCAATTCTTTCGTCAAGGTCAAGACCGTTTATTTTGATTTCTCCCGAATCCTTTTGAAGCTGTCCGCAGATTATGGATATAGTGGTGCTTTTTCCCGCTCCGTTTATACCTAAAAATGCGAATAGCGTGCCTCGCTTCACGTCAAAGCTGATATCATCTACCGCCCTTATCTCTCCGAAGCTTTTGGAAAGATTTTTTATTTCGATTATGTTATCCACAAAAGCCTTCTCCTTTTATGAAGATTTAATTTTACTAATATTTTATCATTAAAAAAGATACGCGTCAATCCGTTTTTATATAAAAAGCAGCGGCGAACGAAAATATTTCGTTCGCCGCTGCTGAATATTTATTCCGCAACTGGTTCTTCTTCGGGGGCTTCCTCCAAAATGTGTATTTCAAGCAGGGAAGCACGGTTGTTGTCGGTGTCGGCTATCTTTACGTTCAGCTTTCCGAAGGTAAAGCTGTCGTCCTTTTCGGGTATCTTTTCAAGCTGTTCCGCCGCCCAGCCGCCGATAGAAATGGACTGGGATTCCGCCTCGATGTCGAACTGCTCGCAGAAGTCCTCAAAGTTCATCATACCGTCGATATGGAAGGTGCTTTCGTCTACCTCGCGGCATTCCTCAACCACCTCGTCGTGCTCGTCCCAGATATCTCCGACAAGCTCTTCAAGTATATCCTCCATAGTAACTATACCGTAGGTTCCGCCGTATTCGTCGAGAATAACGGCAATATGGGATTTTGTCTGCTGAAGCTTTTTGAGAAGGTCGTCTATTTTTTCGTTTTTCAATATGAATACGGGCGGAGTCATAATGTCCTTTACCGACCGGCGCGTGATAGAGGTCTCGGAGTAAAAGTCCTTTTGATGAATAACGCCCACGATGTTGTCTATCGTATCCTCGTATACGAGCAGTCTTGAAAATTTCGATTCCGAAAAAACGTGAGCTATCTCTTTTTTGTCGGCGTCGATAGAAACGGCTTCAAGGTCAACTCTGTGCGTCAGTATATCCTCTGCGCGAAGCTCGGAGAAGGCTATGGCGTTGTGAAGAAGCTCACTTTCCTCCGAATCTATTCCGCCTTCCTGCTCGACCTCGTCCACTATCATCATCAGCTCTTCCTGAACCATTGAGGAACTGTCATCGCTGCGGAACAATTTGGAGATCAGTTTTTTAATCTGCGCCAAAACGAAGGAAAGAGGGGAGAAAAGTACTATAAGAACTCTTATAATAGGGGCGGAAAAAACAGCAAAAGATTCAGGTCGGTCTTTGGCTATTCCTTTGGGGCAGACCTCACCGAATATAAGAACCACTATGGTAACGATTATCGTAGAAAGCGTTGCTCCTATGTCTCCCATAAGATGAACGAAAAGCACGGTTCCAAGCGAGGCGATAGAGATGTTGACTATGTTGTTTCCTATGAGAACTGTTGAAATCAGTTTGTCGTAGTCTTCGGATATTTTAAGTGCGAGAGCCGCCTTTTTGCTTTTTTCGCTGATAAGCTTGAGTCTCGTTTTACTGAGCGATGAAAACGCCGTCTCCGTTGCCGAAAAGTATGCCGACATAAGTAAGAGTACCGCCATTACGGCGATATATAAGGGGATATTCATAATAGTTGAATTATAGCTCCTTTATAATATTTTATAAATTTATTTTTAAGCACAAAAAGGTATATCCGAAGGGAAGACCTTTTCCGGATATACCTCTATATATTAAAGATATAAGTGTTTTTATTATCGTTATCGTCCTCGCTACTGTCCGCGTCCATAAAGACTTATCGACCTCCCCGAAAGCTTATTTTTATTCATTATACACTACTTTTGATAAAAAAGCAATAGATTTGCGATATTTTATAATTCGGTAATAATTCAGCCGAGACTCGTTAATATGAGTCTCGGCTGTAAATAGTATTGCATATCAGAAAAGCTTTTTGAGATTTTCAACGACGTCCTCAACCTCTTTGCCGCCGTAAATGAGGACTGCGTGGTGCATTCCGCCCGCGCGGCTGTAGGCTTCAAGGAAGCTCTCAAGAGGCATATCGGGCTTGAACCAACCGTTTACGACGTAGTTTTGCTGATTGTCGTGAGGGGTATAGAGCATATCCCCCGAGGCGGAGAATATCTCAAAGCCGCCGTCCTCAACGGGATTGAGGCTGAGGAATACCATTCGTCCCGCCTTGAAGGGCGCGAGAACTATGGTGGGGTTGTCGGCGTCTCCGAAAACGAAATCCTTTACTGCCATCGTGGGCTTCTTTTCGGGGCTTGAAAGCGCGACGTTATATTCGCCCATATGGCTGAGGAAGAGTGAGCCGTCCTTCCAATCGGGGCAGAATATTTCGGTAAAGGATACCTCGTCGAATGCGCTCATAAGAGAGGCGGTAAAGGCGGCGGTAAGAACGTCGCCCTCGCCCGCATAGCCTACTCCTCGGCTCATAGCGATGCTTGCCTCGGCAAAAGGCATAGTGGGGAAGCCGGTTCCTTTCTTGGCGGACTTGAAATTCATTGAAAAGGCGTTGAGGTTTTCGGTATCAAGCCATTTGCGGACAGCGAGCGACGCTCTCGCGGAGAAATCGTAGGTTTCCTTGTCCGCGGTTACGTCAAATCTTTCGCAGTCGAGCTTATATTCCGCTTCTATTTCCTCTGCGGTAACCGAATTTATATAGTCGGTATTGCTTTCGTCGTATCTTACGACTTCTATTCCGAGCGAGGCTTTGAGGTCGTCAAAGGATATTCTGAAGTCTCCCATACCCTCAAACTGCTCTCCGACGAGTCCTACTCTGGAGTGAGAAAGAGTGTGCTTTATAAGGCAGGCTTTCGCGAAAGAAAGAACGCGCTTTTTGAGATTTTCGTAATTTGGATTTTCCTCTCCGAAATATCCCGCAACTATCTCGTACTGACGTTTGTTTCTGCGCAAGAGATTGCAAAGGTCCATAACTCCGTGTATACCGTGGTTATAGAGCATACCGTCTGCGTAGGAATAGGGCTTGAATTCGTAGTTTACCGTGGTGTCAAGCATAAGAATGGGGAGAGACGTGGAGCAGAGCGCCTCGTAAGATTCGAGAGAGGGGGAATAAGCCGCGTGAAGCGTTATTATAAAGCTTACGTCCTCTTTTTCAAAGGAAGCGACTGCGCTTTCAAATTCGCTTTTTATTCTGCAAACGGGAGCTTCGACAAGCTCTATTCCGAGTGCTTTTATTTTGTTTGCGGTATCGGAAACGAATTTGTCCACCACCTTTCTCATTTCGGGGGTGCTTTCGTCGTAGATTTTTACGTATAAGGGCAGGAAGCCCGCTTTGATTGTTTTTCTCATAAATCTTCTCCTTAAGGATATATTTTTACAAAAGAATTATCACTGTACTTCCGAGAGGAATTTTTTCGCGTTGCCGCAATATATCTTTTCGGCAAGCTCTCTTCCTCCTATCGAGTAGATAGAATCAAGCAGGTGCTTTGCCTGCTCGTAAAGCAGGAAGGTATACTTCTCCTCTTCCTCCGGCGTGGTGGTCTTTGCCGAGTTCCATTTGAAGGTCTCGCGAGAGAAATTGTGATAGGTTCCGTTTTCCCACGTGCGCGTTCCGTGCCAGAGAAGTATCGGCATATCGGTTCCGAAGAATATTCTGTCGTGCGGAATATGCTCAAGCATAAAGGTATGTACCGCGGGATTGAGAACGGCGGCGTTGTCAAAATAAAATCCGTTGATATCGCTTCCGAATTCTGCGTAAGCCTTCTCTATGACTTCTATATTATAGCTTCTTCCGTAATGAGCTATGATTATTTTGACGTCGGGGAACGCCTGTCTCATTCTCAAAAGCTCCTTGATATTGTCGGGGTCGGCTATTCTTTTCGCTCTCGGAAGGTGAAGAATAACTGCTTTTTTGTGCTTGTCAAGCGCTTTGAGAAATCTGTCGGGGATAAAATCGAATATGCTGATATCGGCGCCCTTTTCACCCGAAACGAGATCGGGGTATGGCTTATATCCGATAAATCCGCAGTCGAGCAGCTGCTGCTCGCACTCGTCGGGATCAAAGGCGGGGGCTATCGCCATAGCGGCGGCGCGTACCGATACGTTGGATTCGAGATTTTCCTTGTCCTTGAGAAGCTTGGCAAGGTATACGTTTGCGGATTTGAGGTCAACTCCTCTTACGGGAAAAGGAAAGGCGGTAACCGATACCTTTCTGCCGTCCCATATGGTAGAACAGTAGGCTTTGAGGTCGTCCGTGTCCATAGCGTAACCGCATTGGAGCGCCCAATCCTTGTCTATCGCTTCCTTTGATATACCCGAGGTGTCCTTTTCGGTCGTAACGTGAAGGTGCATATCGAAAAGTTCGTCGGGAAGACGAGGAGATATGTACTCGTTAAAAAATTCTGCGTCTCTTTGAGTTTTCTTGAAATATTCAAGCATAGCTTTTTCTCCTTAAAATTCTTTTATTGGTATTTGTTAATCTTTTTAATATCTACTTGACAAGAGGGAAGAGGTATGGTAAACTTAACTACGGATATCGGGTACGGCTATCTCTTTTCCGGTTCTGAACGAATCGTTTATCGCGTTCAGTATTATTACGGGGAAAATTACCTCGTCGTAAGAATATCTCATTTTTCTTCCGCCGAGAAGAGACAGAAAATAATTCAGCTCGTTGGCGTAAAGCTTTACGACGTTGTTTATATTCGCGTGTCTCTCAAAATTGCGGAAAACTATCGTGGTATGATATATGTTGCTTCCGAATGAAAGCGTAGCCGCGAAGCTTCCGTAATTCAGCGTGGCGCAAACCTTATCTCCGCATCTTACGGCGTAAACCGTTTTCACGCCGTTTCCGAAAACCGAGAGGCACATCTCGACGAGGTGCTGGGCGTAAAAGAAAAATCCGTCGTGAGGGCTTTCAAGCTCGACGGGAGCGCAGAAGTTAGCCGCGCACACGTCCTCCTCGGTTCGAGCTATTTCGCGTTTCAGCTTCGCGAGTACCTCGGAGTATTTGAGGCAGGAGCCTCCGCAGAGCTTGACGTTGTTTTCCTTCGCGATATGCGCGAGCGTGAGCGATTGACCTACGTCTACCGTGATGGGCTTGTCGATGAATACCGTCTTTCCTTCGGTAAGGTAGGGAAGAGCGCTGTCAAAATGTGTGGAGCCTTTTCGTGAGGTTATCATAACTCCGTCAACCTCGTCCGCAAAATCCGCCGCGGATGCGGCAGAGCAGTCTATGCCGAATTTCTCACTGAAGCGCTGATTTGCCTCGGGCTCGGTTCCGAAAGCTCCGATGATTTTGACCTTTTCGTTGTTCGCAAGCAGATTTGCGAAAGCGGAAGCGTGAGAATTTTCAGTTCCGATGATAGCGATTTTTTTCATTTGTTTAACCCCTCCTTGTGATTTGAAAAATCAGGGAATAATTTTTTTAAATATAAACTAACCAAACGGTTAGTTAATTTGAATATTACAGCATTATAATATCATACAAAGCAGTTGATGTCAAGAGAAAAAACGATGAAAGGAGAGTAATTTTATGAAATCCATAAAGGAAATATATAAAATCGGAAAGGGACCTTCAAGCTCTCACACGATGGGGCCGCAAAAAGCCTGCGAGCTGTTCCGAGAGAGATATCCCGATGCTGACTCGTTCAAGGTATATTTGTACGGCTCGCTTGCGAAAACGGGAAAGGGACACGGCACCGATAAGGTAATCTCCGAGACGCTTGCACCGAGAGAAGTGGCGATAGAGTTCGTAAACGACGCGGGATTCGCGCTTCCTCACGCCAATACTATGGAGCTCGTCGCGTATCTCGGCAGAGAAGAGATAGGACGGGCAAGGGCGCTCAGCATAGGCGGAGGAGAAATAGTTATAGACGGATTTGAACGCGAGGAAAGTCCCGATATATATAATGAAAGAAATTTTACAGAGATAGTGCGCTTTTGCAGAGATAAGGGTATAACTCTTCACGAATACGCCGAGCTGCACGAGGGAGCGGAGCTTTACGAGCATCTTGCGCGGGTCTGGAAAACGATGACAGACGCTATTGAGGCGGGAATCAAAAGCACGGGAATACTGCCCGGCGGGCTTAACGTTGAAAAAAAGGCTTCAACATTGTATAACGTAAGCAAGCAGGCGGACGAAATATCCTCGGAAAACCGTTTGGTCAGCGCATACGCATTCGCCGTAAGCGAACAGAACGCCGATAACGGGGTTATAGTTACCGCTCCCACCTGCGGATCGTGCGGAGTTCTTCCTGCGGTGCTGAAATATATGCAGGATAAAAAGGGATATTCGGACAGAGAGATACTTCAGGCACTCGCGGCGGCGGGAGTAGTCGGCAACGTGGTCAAGCGCAACGCGTCTCTCAGCGGCGCGGAGTGCGGCTGTCAGGCGGAGGTCGGAACGGCTTGCTCTATGGCGGCTGCCGCGCTTTCCGAGCTTGCGGGGCTTGACCTCGACAGGATAGAGTACGCCGCCGAGATAGCTATGGAGCACCATATAGGACTCACCTGCGACCCCGTCTGCGGACTCGTTCAGATACCTTGTATAGAGAGAAACGCGGTGGCGGCGCTTCGGGCTATGAGCGCGGCTGACCTTGCGGGAGTACTCGGAAACACCAACAAGGTCTCGTTTGATACCATAGTAAAAACTATGTACGAAACGGGTAAGGACCTTTCCTCAAGCTATAAAGAGACGTCAGAGGGCGGACTCGCGAAGCTTTTCGGGAAATCTCATTATACCGAGGAGATAAGATGGGCGAGAGCGAGTGAGTACGATGAGCTTATGACTTTTTTGGACAGAGCCTTCGGCTTCGAGAAGGAAGAGGATAAATTTATAAATCTGCTGCCGAAGCTTTATAAAAAAGAATACGAGCCTTGCTCTAACAATATCGTTCTTTGCGATGAGAACGGGATATCGGGAGCGGTAGGACTTTATCCTTTTTATTATAACGTTGCCGGCGAAAGACTCCGCGGAGTTTGCCTCGGAAACGTGGCGTCCGCGCCGGAGGCACGCTCAAGAGGATATATGTCTAAAATGATGAAACGTTCGATAGACGAAATAGACTCGTCGGGGGCGGATTTCGCGGTTCTCGGAGGCCAGAGACAAAGATACGAAAGATTTGGATTTTATCAAGTCACCTCCGATCTTATTTTTACGTTCAACAAAGCGAACGTGAAATATCGTCTCGCGCAAGCGCGCGTTCCTTCGCTTTCCATAAAAGAGGTATCCGAAAGAGACGAGTGGATACTTGACGGTATATACGCTCTCTTTAACACTCTTGAGGTCAGAGCTGAAAGAGAACGCGAACGGCTTTACGATATTCTTCTGTCTTGGAGAAAAAAGCTTTTTGCCGTGCTTGACGGAGAACGATTCGTCGGATATTATCTCGAAAGCGGAAGCGGTGTACACGAGCTTACGCTTTCGGAAGAAAAATATTTTTATCCCTTGATAGCGGCGTACGTAGACGAGCATTCGTCTATGAAAATTCATTTCCCGCCGTATGACAGGAATTTGATACGTCTGGCTTCGGCGGTCGCTGAGCAGACGTGCAGTGAGACCTGGGAAATGTTCAGGATATCCCGATTTGCGGAAACCGCAGGAGCGTTTCTTAAGCTTGCCGCAAAGCAAAGGGAGCTTTCCGACGGTGAGCTCGTACTGCTCGTGCATCACGAACGCTCGGACGAGCGCTTTGAGCTTTCGGTTAAGGACGGACGAGTTAAGGTTAATCCGAACACGAAAAAATATCCTATGCTTGAATTAAACGAAGCGGAGGCGTCTTCCTTGCTGTTTTCAAATATAAGCGAGACAAGGGATCATCTGCCCGTGGAGGTGCGAGATTGGCTCCCTCTTCCGCTTTCACTCAGACGTGCCGATCACGGCTGATTTAATCTCGTAATATTTTAAATAAAAATATTAATAAATAATTTTTCAAATAAGAAAGGAATCAATGCGATGAGCAAAGAATCAAGAAAATCGGCTTACGCCAAAAAAGACGACCCCAATTACTACGACTACCTCGTTAAACCGAAGATACAGGGCAAGCTGCTTATGAAGAGACTTCTTTTCATATTGCTTTACGCCGTATATTCGATAGGCTTCTGCATACTCTGTTCGCTTCTCAACTTCTGGCCTTTGATGTGCCTCGTTCTCGTATCCACCTGTATCGTGGTATTCTTCACGTGGAGATACGTATCCCCCGAGTATTCGTACGCTATTGAAAAGGCTAACATATCGTTCGCTATAATATACGGCGGAGCGAGCCGCAAAGAGCTTTTTACCTATCATATAAAGGATATCGAGACGATAGCTCCTTACTCGGGCGAGTATAAGGAAAAGGCAGACTCGGTTACCGACGCGGAGAAGGTCGTCCTCGTATCCTCTATGGACGCTTACGATATATATTATATCTGCGCTACCGACGCCGAGGGCAAGAAGAGAGTGGTTCTCTTTGAGGCTACCGAGGAGAGCAAAAAGCTTCTCAGATACTATAACGAAAACGCGATAATCGTTAAATAATTTCAAAAAATAAAAAAGAGAAAGCTTAAGGCTAAAAATTTTTTGTAACTAACCAAACGGTTAGTTACAAAAAACCGTTGACAAACTATTCAAGCTGTGCTATAATGGGCTTAAATAGATAAAGATTTAAGAAAAATGATTAAGATATTTTAATGTTCAGCGATATTTTTCGCAGAAAGGCACGGTTAATAATGAACAGACACGAAAAAGCGTTAGAGATACTTTCAAAGGGAACTGTTATTCCCGCAACTCCTCTCGTGCTTGATGAAAATAAAAAGTTTGATGCCGAGGGGCAGAAGTTTCTTACCGAATATTATCTTGAGGCGGGTGTCGGCGGAATAGCTACCGCGGTACACAGCACGCAGTTCGAGATACGTTTACCCGAGTTTTCGCTCTTTGAGCCTATTCTCAAAACGGTTTCGGAAACGATTGACGAATATGAGAAAAAAACGGGAAAAACCATAGTCCGCGTCGCGGGAGTCTGCGGCAAGGCAGAGCAGGCGGTGAGCGAGGCGCTTATAGCGAAGAAGTACGGCTACGACGCGGTGCTTCTCAGCCCCGGCGGACTTAACGACCTCTCCGAAGACGAGCTTCTTGAGCGCACCGAAAAGGTGGCGGCGGTAATGCCCGTTATAGGCTTCTATCTGCAAAAGGCAGTCGGAGGAAGATATCTTTCCTACGATTATTGGAAGCGCTTCTGTGAGATTGATAACGTCGTTGCGGTAAAATGCGCGTCCTTCAACCGTTATTCCACGATAGACGTGGTTCGCGCCGCGGCGTTCTCGTCCCGCGCGGATAAGATAACTCTTTACACGGGTAACGATGACAACATAATTTACGACCTTATTACGAATTATACCTTTACCGAGAACGGAAAGACGGTATCGAAGAAATTCGAGGGCGGACTTCTCGGACACTGGACGGTATGGACCAATAACGTAGTAAAGCTCTTTGAGAGAATAAAGAGCAATCCCGACGATCCCGAGCTTCGCGTTCTCGCGCCTCAGATAACCGACGCGAACGGCGTTATATTCGACGCGGCTAACAATTTCGTCGGATGTATTTCGGGAATACACGAGATACTTCGCCGTCAGGGACTTATAAAGCACATTCACTGCTTGTGCGAGCACGAGCATCTTTCGGACGGACAGATGGAGGAGATAGACAGAATACTCCGTATGTATCCTCACCTGACCGACGACGAATTCGTTAAGGAATACATAGCGAAGAAAAGAGCGTAATTATGATAAGAGACGGAAGCATAGGAAAAATAGAGGCTCTGCCGTCGGATAAGTTTCCGATACCGCAGATACTGCCTACACGCTGTCATCCGAGGCTTATGGTTACCTCCGATATTCTCGGCGGACTCCGAGAAAAGCTCGGTATGGCGGAATACGAGGCTGCCAAAAAAGAATTCGAGGTCTTAAAGAATACTCCTTTTTCGGAGGTTATGAACGAGAACGCGGCGAAGAGCGGAAGGGCTCTCGGAGTTATCGAGGCAAAGGCTTACGATTATCTGCTTTTCGGCAACCGCGAAAACGGTCTCGACGCTATATCCGATATCAAGGAATATATGGATAAAGCTTCTTTCGACGGACTTGCGGATGATTACAGAGCGATGGGACAGACTATGTTCACGGCGGCGGAGGTTTACGATTGGTGTAACGACCTTCTCACCGACGAGGACAAATATTATATCGTAGCGTCGGTTGAAAATAAGATTGCTCCGAGAATGGAAATAGGAATGCCGCCGTGCAAATACGGCGTCGTCGTGGGACATCAGGCGGAAGCGCAGCTTCTGCGCGACTGGCTCTCCTTCTCGATAGCCGTTTACGACGATTATCCCGACGTTTATAATTTCGTCGGCGGAAGATTTTTCGCGCTTTACGTTCCCGTAAGAAACTATTGGTACGAGAGCGAGGGAACGATACAGGGAAGCTCGTACAGCGGATACCGCTTTACGTGGGATCTCTGGTCGGCTTGGCTATTTTGGAGAATGACGGGTAAGCTCGTTTATTCCGAAAAGATGAAAACTGTTCCCGCGCAGTGGCTCACATTCAGAAGACCGGACGGACAGGGACTCCGCGACGGAGACGATTACGCCGAGCTTGGCGGAAGATGGGACCAATACGGATTCCCGTGGTTTTACGCCGGTAACCTCTTCCGAGACCCTATATATAAGGCGCAGGCGTTCAAAAAGATAGGAAAGAGAGACAGGTTCTTCTACACCGAGCTTACGCTCACTCCCGTGCAGATGATGATATTCGACGACGCGGGCGTAGGCGAGCAGGAGGATTATTCGCATTATCCGAAGGTCAAATATTATCCCGAGCCCTGCGGTCTTACGGTCGCGAGAACGGGCTGGGATATAGGTCCGCAGTCGCGCGACGTTATGGCGTTTATGAAGATAGGCGAGTATTGGTCGGCAAACCATCATCATATGGATTTCGGAGCCTTCCAGCTCTATTACAGAGGAATACTCGCGTCGGATTCGGGCGCATACGCCCATTACGGCTCACCGCACGATATGAGCTATAATAAGCAGACTATCGCTCACAACTGTCTGCTCGTTTACGACCCTGACGAGACCAACGGTCCCGCGGTAAACAGCGGCGGACAGCTTATGGTACATCCGGGTGAGATGCTCGACCTTGAGCATTGGATGTCAAATCCCGCTTATCATATGGGTAGGGTATACGCGCACGACGAAAATCCCGATTGCGTATATATCGCGGGAGATATCACGAACGCCTACGGCAAGAAGGTAAAGAAGGTACTCAGAAGAATGGCGTTCATTCCCGTAAATGAGGGAAGAATACACGCAGTATTTGCCGTGAGCGATAAGGTCGTATCCTCAAACCCCGATTTCAAAAAGACCTTTATGCTTCACTGTCAGGAGGAGCCGCAGATAATATCGGGAAAAACCGTTATAAGAAGAACGGGAAGCCCCGAGAGCTATCACGGAATGCTTCTTGATTATGACGGAATGCTCGTCAACCAGACGCTTCTTCCCAAAAACATAAAGGTAGAGCTTCTTGGCGGAGAAGGACGGGAATTTCTTATAAACGGTAAAAATTATCCCATTCCGATACAAGGAAAGCTCCGCGCGAGCGCCGAGACGGGTTGGGGAAGAATTGAGATATCACCTGCCGAGGCGGCGGAGACCGACGAATTTTTCAACGTTATGCTGGTCTGCGACAACGGCGAGATGATAGAGGAGAGCGCAAAGCTTTGCGAGACGGATGAGATGATAGGCGCGTTCGTATGCAGCGAGGCGGTATTCTTCCCGAGAGACGAATGGCTTTCGGTATCCGAGCTTGAGATAGCCTCTCCCGAAAACGACAAGACTTGGAACTATCATATATCCGGACTCCGCGAGGGAAAATGGTCAGTTACCTTCGGCGGTCAAGAGATATATGAAACGACGGTAAACGAATCAAGCGGTACGCTGAATTTCTCGGCTCCCGCAGGACAAATCAGACTCTCATTGAAATAATTTATTAAAAGGAGAAAAAGAAAATGAAAAGAGTATTGGCTTTTGCTTTGATGCTTCTTCTCGTCTTTTCTTGCTTCGTCGCTTGCGGCGATAAGGATAAAGAGGAAGAATCGACCACGGTTGCCACGACTGTTGTAAGAACGGGCGATGGCGGATTTACCGATACCGTTACCCGTGAAAACGCTCAAAGCTCACTTCCCGAAGGTCTTAATTTCGGCGGAATAACCATCAGATATCTCGCAAGAAACAGAGAAGACACCAGCTTTGAGATATCTCCCGAAATGGTAGCTGACGAGGGACTTTCCGACGCTGTTTACAACAGAAACAAAAAGGTCGAGCAGACGCTCGGAATCACTCTTGAACCCGTTCTCAAGGCAGGTAATTTCGCTCAGAAGGCGGAATATATGTCAGAGATACGTAACAACGCGAACGGACCCGATTATTACGATATAATTTCGGGACCCAACTACGCTCTCGTACCTCTGTCGCTCGAAGGCTACTTCACCAATATCCACTCTCTCGATTATATAGATACCGACGCGGCTTGGTGGAACGGAAGCTTTGTTGACGAATGTACCTATCAGGACAGACTCTATACCATTCAGGGCGAGCTTGCTCTCTCGATGATAGACAGCGCGTTCGTTATGTACTTCAACAAGACGATGTTCGAGTCCGAATATCCCGACAAAAATCTTTACGATATGGTAAACGAGGGCGATTGGACCTTTGAGGAATTCAAGAAGCTCGTCGTAGACATTCATACCGACTCGGGAACAAAGAGCGGTGAAAAGGACTCGGGCGATATCTTCGGATACGTATCTCCCTCCTTCTCCTGCGGACGAGACGGATATCCCACGGCGTTCGGAGCTACCGTCGCTGAAAAGGACGCTAACGGAAATATCAGCTTTACCTTTGACAAGCAGAGAAACTACGATATCTGGGGCGATTTCTACGATATGCTTCAAACCTCTAACGGCGTTTACGTAAACGGAGCCGACGACGCGGCGAGAACGGGAGCGCAGGAGATGTTCCAGTCCTCGAAGGCTATGTTCATCACCGAGCTTCTCCATTATTCGCTTTCGCTCAGAGCTACCGACGTTGATTACGGAGTGGTTCCGCTTCCCAAGTATGACGACGCTCAGGAAAATTACAGAACCTCTTCCGAGTCGGTACACTCGCAGTTCGCTATTATGAACGCGGGAACGCAGAGAACCGAAGCGTCTGCCGTTCTTGAGGCTCTTTGCTTCGAGACCTATAAGAGCGTTACTATGGAATACTTCCAGACCACTCTTAAGTTTAAGAATATGAAGGATCCCGAGTCCACGCAGATGCTCGACCTTATCGTCGATACCATCACTCTCGACTTCGGAGCGCAGTTCGCGTCCTCTCTCCAGTGGCCTTATCCCGTAATAGGAACCGAGGAGAACCTCGCATCCTACTTCGGCTCAAAGCAGTCTCAGCTCAAGCCCTTCCTTGACAGTATGCTGAATACCTTGGCTACTCTCGATAGCTGATAAACCAAGAATAATTTAAGAAAGGCGCGCTTCTTCAAAGAGCGCGGAACGTAAAATGAAAACTGCAGAATTGAAGAAGCTCGCCTTTGATTATATTGATAGTATAAGCGATAAAATAATAGCTCACGGGGAAACGATAATGTCTACCCCCGAGCTTGGATATAAGGAGACGAAAACGTCAGCTTACGTCCGTGATGAAATGCAGAAGCTCGGACTTTCAGATATCCGAGGCGTGGCTCTTACGGGGGTTACGTCGCGTCTGAAGCCGGAGAGCTGCAGAGCCGATGTGTGCGTTATCGGTGAGCTTGATGCGGTACTGACCCCGGATCATCCGAGAGCGGATAAGCTCACCGGAGCGGCGCACTCGTGCGGACACAACATACAGATAGCGCAGATGCTTGGATGCGCTGACGCGCTGAAAAACAGCGGCGTTGCCGAATATCTGGACGGCAACGTAACCTTCCTCGCGGTTCCGGCGGAGGAATTTGTGGAGCTGGAATACAGACAGAACCTTCGCGACGAAGGAAAAATACGCGAGCTCAGCGGAAAAAAAGAGCTCGCGGCGCAGGGTTTTTTTGATGATATATCCTGCGCGATGATGGTTCATTCGCAGCCTAACGAACCCGAAAAAAGCTGTTATATAGATTGCAACAGCCTCGGATTCGTTGCGAAAAAGATACGATTCGTAGGAAAAGCCGCTCACGCGGGAGGCGCGCCTCACGAGGGAATAAACGCGCTCAACGCGGCAATGGCGGCAATGATGTGCATACATACTATGCGAGAGACCTTCAGAGACGAGGACAAGATAAGGGTTCATCCCATAATCACGAAGGGAGGAGACCTCGTAAACGTCGTTCCCGCCGACGTAACTATGGAGACTTACGTAAGAGGCGCTACTCCCGCTGCTATTGAGGACGCCTGCTTTAAGGTGGACAGAGCGATAAGAGGGGCGGCTTACGCCGTGGGAGCCGAGGTCGTGATAGAGGATATCGGAAGCTATGCTCCGCTGTGTCAGGACAAGACGCTCGGCTCGCTGTTCGAGAACAACGCGCTGGAGTTTATGCCTGCGGATAAGATATATCACGGTATAGATATGGTAGGCTCGACCGATATGGGAGACCTCAGCCTCAAAATCCCCGCCATTCAGCCGACGTTCGGAGGCTATTGCGGAGGAGCGCACAGCCGTGAATTCTGCAGCACCGACGATTACGTTACACATATACTTCCTTGTAAAATAATGACCGCTACGGTTATTGATTTACTTGTGAACGGAGCCGAGAAGGCTATAAAAATCAAAGAAGAATACAACGGATGCAAATCCGAAAATATATAAACGTATATATAATAAATAAAACATATAAAATTAAGATTGGAGAAGAACAATGCTGACTAACGAACAACTTAACGAACTGATGACAACACCCTCTGCGGCTCTTATTGAGGATATGAAGAAGATTGAGGGAGATATAATGATCCTCGGTGCCGGCGGAAAGATGGGACCCACGCTTTGCGAGCTTGCGGCAAAGGCGGTAAAGGCGGCAGGACTTGAAAAGAAGATATACGCCGTATCCCGTTTCAGCTCGGAGGAGGCTTGCAAATATCTTCAGAACTGCGGAGTTACCGTTATCAAGGCGGATCTGCTCGATATGGAGGCTCTTAAAAATCTTCCCGACGCGGAAAATATCATCTATATGCCCGGAAAGAAATTCGGAACCGACGGAAACGAGTGGGAAACTTGGGCTATGAACTCGACCTTGCCCGCTTTTGTTGCGAACAAGTATAAAAATTCAAGAATAGTCGTTTTCTCCTCCGCAAATATTTATCCCATAGCTCCCGTAAACCGCGGCGGATGCACCGAGCAGGACCCCGTAGTTCCTCTCGGAGAGTATCCTATGAGCTGTCTCGCGCGCGAGAGAGCGTTCGAGTATGTCGCTAACCGTTACGGTACGAAGGTATTTATTTACAGACTTTGCTTTGCCGTCGCGCTCAATTACGGCGTTCTCTGCGATATAGGAACCAACATTATGGAGGGTAAGCCTGTTCAGCTCGGCAACGCTTGCTTCAACTACATATGGCAGGGAAGCGCGAACGAATATGCGCTCAGATCAATACTCCTAGCTGATTCTCCCGTAGTTAAGATGAATATTTCGGGTCCCGAGGTAGTCTCGGTAAAGTACGTTGCGGAGAAGCTCGGATGCGCTCTCGGCATCGAGCCTATATTTGAGGGCGAGCCTGAAAACGACGCTTATCTCGTAAACACTATGGAATGTATAAAGGCTTTCGGATATCCCTCGATAAGCGCGGGTGAGCTTATTGATATGCAGGCCGATTGGCTCAAGAACGGCGGTAAGACGCTTGGAAAGCCCACTCACTTTGAGGCAAGAAACGGTAAGTATTAATTTTAAGAAAGATAGGCAGGGATAATGGAAAGAAATTCAAAGCTCACCAAGCAGAATATTTTGAACGCGGCGATAAAAGAATTTTCCGACAAGGGACTTGCGGGAGCGAGAATAGATACTATCGCGGCAGACGCGGGCTGTAACAAGGGAATGATATATCAGTATTACGGCTCTAAAGAGGCGCTTTATGAGTGTGTTATCAAATACGAGTACGAATCTCTTTTGCAGGTTGAGGTCGATATAGTAAACGACAAGAATATGAATTATATGGATATGATATCTATTATCATAGACAAATACTTCGATTTTCTTTTCGCGCATCCCGATTTTGTGAAAATAATTATGTGGGAGAACCTTAACGAGGCGAGAACGATGAAGAATATCGCTACCGTCAGCGGATATAAAGCTCCCATTATCGAAGCGGTCGAAAGTATGGTTAGAAAGGGCAGAGATGACGGAGTGTTCGGCGAGAACGTTCGCACAAGACACGTCGTTTTCGCGCTCATAACGGGAGCGTTTTCATATTTTTCAAACAGATATACGCTGCCTCACCTGCTTGGAATGGACCTGGACGACGAAAAAATAGTAAAAACGCAGAAAAAGATACTGCACGATTCGATTTCCGGTTATCTCACCAAAGGCTGATATTGCGCGAAAGCGTTTGATATTAAGAAAGGACTTGATTTATGAAGATTTTAGTTACGGTTCCCGAGGGACCTGTAAGAACGAGCTTCTTCCCGCCTCACGTCTGCGAAAGACTTGAGAGCTTGGGCGAGGTCGAGTACAATACGACGGGCAGAAACTATACCTCCGAGGAGCTTCACGAGCATCTGCTCGGCAAGGACGTGGCTCTTACCGGCTGGGGTACGGGACTTCTCGACGAGAACGTCCTCCGCGGGAACGACACCTTAAAGCTTCTCGCTCATACGGGAGGAGCGGTTACACCCGTCGCGTCTGATTACCTTTACGGCAAGGGAATAAAGGTTATAAGCGGAAACAGACTTTACGCCGAGTCGGTCGCGGAGGCGGTAATAGCTTACGCGCTGGCGTCTCTCAGAAGGATACCCGAGTTTACGCAGCGCTCAAGAGAGGGCGGCTGGTACGAGGGAGAGATATGGGAAGGACTTCTTGACCAGACGGTAGGTATCGTGGGATTCGGAATGATATCCAAGAGTCTTATGCAGCTTGGCAAGACCTTCAGACTTAAATTCAAGGTCGTAGATAAGCCGTATATTACCGAAGAGGACAAAAAAACGTACGGTTTTGAGACCGCCTCGATAGAGGAGATATTCAGTACCTGCAAGATAATCTCTATTCATTCGGCGATGACCGATAAGACGTTTCATATGGTAAACGAGAGACTTCTCTCTATGATACCCGACGGAGCGCTCCTTATAAATACGGCGCGCGGTCCCGTAATAGACGAGCAGGCGCTTATAAAGGAGCTTGAGAAAAAGCGCTTCAACGCGGTTCTCGACGTGTACGAGGCGGAGGAACCCCTTCCTCTCGATTATCCTCTGCGTAAGCTCGACAACGTTATTTGCATACCTCATATGGGCGGGCCTACCTACGACCGCAGAAAAATGGTAACTCTCGCGCTTGCTGACGATATAGAAAGCTTTTTCTTCGGCAGCGGGGAGCTTAAGCAGGAAATATCGCAGACCTACGCTTCACGTATGACGTCGGCAAAATCCACTTGATTTTTTTAACAAGGAGTAATTGAAAATGATAAAATCAGTACTTATAGGCTTCGGCGGGATAGCACAGGCTCACAGAAGCGGATATTCCAAGCTCGCCAAGGACGGCAAGATAAAGCTGGTCGCGGCTTACGATATCTGTCCCGAGAGATTTGAAGGAAACATAGAAATAAACCTCGGAAAAGCCGAGATAAACGAGAATGAGAACATTAAGTTTTACACCGACCTTGAGGAAATGCTTGCTGCCGAGAAGCCCGATATGGTCGATATCTGTATCCCCTCGTATCTGCACGCGGATATGGCGATAGATATGCTCGGACGCGGATATAACGTAATGAGCGAAAAGCCTATGTCGCTCGATTCGGAGAACTGCGCGAGAATGCTCGACGCCGCAAAGAAGGCGAAGGGCAAGCTTATGATAGGTCAATGTCTGCGCTTCTATCCGCAGTATCAGTTCCTTAAGGAATGTATCGGCAGCGGAAAATACGGCAAGGTTCTTTCCGCTTTCTTCCAGAGACTCAGCGCGCCTCCGATTTGGGGTTGGGAAAACTGGTTTATGGACTACTCAAAATCGGGAGGCTGTATAACCGACCTCCACATTCACGATATAGATATGGTAAGATATCTCTTCGGCGAGCCCGACGCGGTAAGCTGCCGCGCGGGACACAGTCTGACGAAGTACGATACCGTTCAGACCTCGCTCTTTTACGGAGATACTCCCGTAACCGCCGTCGGAGACTGGACGCTTACGCAGTATAATTTTACCGCGGGCTACAGAGTTGATTTTGAGGGCGCTACCGTCGCGTTTGAAAACGGCGCGGTAAAGGTATATCCCAAGGACGGCTCAGAGGTATTCTCGCCCGAGCTTGACGACGTTGACGGTATCACGGCAGAGCTTGAGTATTTCGCGGGAATTATAGAGTCGGGTGCGGAGAACACCGAAAATCCCCCCGAGAGCGCGGCTAAGACGATAAAGCTCATCGAGACGATGAAGAAGAGCGCCGACGAGGGCGGAAAGATTATTGATTTTAATTAAAGGAGAAAACTGAAATGAAGATAGGCGTTCTCGTAGTATACGAAAAGGGCGTGGATATAGAGGCGAAGCTTGAGGAAGTCAAGAGCCTTGACCTCAACTGCTGTCAGATATCCTGCTGGGATCCCACGCTTTACACCGATGAAAACGCGGAAGCGATAAGAAAAGCAGTTGAAAAAACGGGTATTGAGGTTACGGCTCTCTGGGCAGGCTGGAGCGGTCCCGCGGTATGGGATTTCGTTGAAGGTCCTCACACGCTCGGTCTCGTTCCCGTGGCGTACAGATTTATAAGAATGAAGGAGCTTATGGCGGCATCCGATTTTGCCGAGAAGATAAACGTTGCTAACGTTGCGACTCACGTCGGATTTTTGCCCGAGGTACCCTCCGACGATAATTTCGTCGGCGTGGTCTCGGCGCTCAAAAAGCTCGTTTCCTATATGAAGGAAAAGAATCAGACCTTCCTGTTCGAGACGGGACAGGAGACCCCCGTTACTATGCTCCGCGCTATCGAGGCGATAGGAATGGATAACGTAGGTATCAACTTTGATACCGCCAACCTCGTGCTTTACGGAAAGGCAAACACCGCCGACGCGCTTGACGTATTCGGAAAATACGTTCGCAACACGCACTGCAAGGACGGAGAATATCCTACCGAGGGAACCAAGCTCGGACGCGAGGTGCCTCTCGGAGAGGGAAGAGCGAATATGCCCGCCGTTATGAAGAAGCTTTCGGCACTCAACTACGACGGACCTTACATAATAGAGCGCGAGATAAGCGGCGAGGAGCAGATAAAGGATATTATCAGCGCGCGCGACCTGCTTCTCAAAATAGCGGCAGAGGTCTGATATGCGCTTCGTAATAGGACTTGACGTCGGAACTACGGGCACTAAAGCCGTCGTCTGCGACGATAAGGGCAAGATATACGGCAAGGGCTATAAGGAATACGACCTGATATTCGGAGAGGGCGGCAGAGTTTCGCAGCGAGCTGAGGATTGGTACTGCGCGGCGTGCTTCGCTGTACGTAAGGCGGTATCTGAGAGCGGCGTTGAGCCGTCCCTCGTAGAAGCGCTTTCACTCTCTACTCAGGGCGCGAGTATGCTTGCCGTGGATAAGGATTTCAACTCGCTGTGCGACGTTATCACCTGGATGGACAAAAGCACGGGCGAGGAGGTCGCCGAGCTTGTAAGCGAGTTCGGTGAGGAGACCCTTTACCGCAAGGCAGGCTGGGCGCTCAGTACCTCAAACGATATTCCGAAAATACTTTGGCTCAAAAAGCACAGTCCCGAGGTGTTTGAGAAGGCTTATTCCTTCGTCTCAACCCTCGAATATATGAATTTTCGTATGACGGGCAATAACGTTTCCGACCCGACCAATACCGCGATACGTTCGCTTATGGATATCGGTACGGGAAGCTACGACGCGGATATTCTCGCGTATCTCGGCATATCGGAGGACAGACTGCCGAAGATTGCCCCCGCCGGCTCGGTCGTCGGAAAGCTTACGCGCGGGTGCGCCGAGAGCTTCGGTCTAAATGAAAACGTTACGGTTATAAACGGAGCGCACGACCAATACTGCGCCTCTCTTGGATCGGGAGCGATATCTGCGGGCGATATGCTCGTCGCGACGGGTACTACTTGGGTAGTCCTCGGAATTGCCGATAAGCTCGTATATACTCCGAGCAGAGTTTGCCCCGGAATTCACCCCGTAAAAGACCTTTACGGCGTTATGGCGACTCTTATAAGCGCGGGTTCGGCACTCAAATGGTATAAAAATATCATAGATACAGATTATTCCGATATCGACGCGGGCGCGGCGGAGCGCCGGGACAGCGCAAAGAATATCCTTTTCGCTCCCTATCTCGCGGGAGCGGGCTTTCCTCACGAGGACAGAGAGGCAAAGGCGAAGATAGTGGGTCTTGAGCTGTCGCACGACAAGTACGATATAGCCCTCGCTCTTATGGAGGGTGTTGCGTTTGAGGCAAAGACCGTGCTTGAGGAATATAAGAAATTCGGCTGTGAAATAAGCAAGCTGATAATGACGGGAAGAACGGCGCACAGCGACGTGTGGCGCGGACTCGTCAGAGATATCACGAACTGCGAGATACTTATTACCGACGAGCCCGACACCTGCTGCGTGGGAGCGGCGGTTATGGCGGCGGTCGGAGCGGGAATATATCCCGATTACGCGTCTGCCGCGTCGGAAATGGTGAAGATATCGAAGCACGACGTGCCGATAGCCGAGAACGTTGAATTTTACAAAGAAAAATATCAAAGATATCTCAATTGCTTTAACTGAGCGAAAGGATTACGCAAAATGAAAAGACAGATAAGAACGCCGTATTTTGAAATCGGCACGAAAAACTACATTTACGGAGACAAGATTCTCGAATACGCTATCGCGGCGGATAAGGCGGCGGAGAAGTACGATATAGACGTACTCTTTATCACCTCTCCTATCGAGATACGCAGAGTGGTAGAGAACACCAAGCACCTCATCGTTCTCGCACCATATATGGATACTCTCCGTCCCGGAAGAGGTATGGCTGACATACTCCCCGAGGGACTCAAAGCGGCGGGCGCCGAGGGCGTCGTCGTAAACCACTGCGAGAAGCCTATGTCTATCCCGCAGATAAAAAAGACTATCGACCGTGCGCGTGAGCTTGATATGCTCGTGTTCGCCTGCGCAGACACGATAGCCGAGGCAAAGGCGATAGCACAGCTTCACCCCGACATAATCAATCCCGAGCCTACCGAGCTTATCGGAGGCAGCGGAAGCGGAGTCAGCGATATGTCCTACGTTGCCGAGTCTATTAAGGTAATAAAGGAAATTTATCCCGACATTATGGTAGAGCAGGCGGCGGGAATAACCAACGGCGAGCAGGTATATCAGTTCATTATGGCAGGATCCGAGGCGGCAGGCGCGGCGTCGGGTATTATGAACGCCGAGGACCCGATAGCTATGATAGACGAGATGATAGCGGCGACCAGACGCGCGGCTGACGATCTTGCAAAGCAGGGAAAGTGAGGATTTGAAAAATGGTATTCAAGAAGGCTGTAAAGCTCCAGTCAAACGATAAGGTATGCACCTTCCACAACGTAACGGCACAGGCGAAGGAAGCGCTTCGCGAGTCGGGAATAAAGAACGGCATAGTCGTAGTTTACTCGCACCACACGACCTGCAGCGTTATAACGCAGGAGTGCGCGTTCGATATGTCTATGACCGGACTTGAGACGCTCCAGCAGGACCTCGTTGACGTGTTTGAAAAAATGGTTCCCACCTGCAGCAGAGAGGGAATATATCTCCACCCGGGTCCCAAGGCGCTCAAGTTTGCCGAGGAGCACGGAGAGGACGCGAGAGGCTGTCATAACACCGACGCGCACCTTATATCCTCTATAATCGGAAGAAGCCAGACTATCGTAGTTGACGAGGGAGAGATGGATCTCGGCGAGTTCGGATTTATCTATTTTATAGACTGGGATAAAACGCGCGCGAGACAGCGCACAGTTCAGATAATGATAATAGGCGAGTGATTGGTTTATTCGCCAAAAAATAGGACAAAATGCCCAAAGTTTTGCTAAATTATCGGCAAAAAAACCGAAAATCAAAAACAGAGGGCTTTTGACTCCTCAAATATTTGGTGCAATTTGCAACAAAAATACACGGGCTTTTGTAGCCGAATGTCCAAAAGTAACTTTCGGTTTCAAATCAAACCGAAATAGGCAAAACTCTGATTTTATATGTAAAAATCTCCAATACAGCAAAAAAATATCAGTTGACAAGATACCGTTTTTGTGGTATTATACCAATAGACTAATTGTTTTGTGGTCTTTATATAATATTGAAGTAACCCCGATATGGGTATATCGAAATATAACTAACCGGTTACTTAATTAAAAGGAGGAAAATTTTATGAAAAAAATCTTAGCAGTTGCATTGGCTTTGATGATGCTCATTCCTATGGCGCTTGCTATCGTTCCCGCTTCGGCAGAGGCTGGTACGCCAAGCTACGTGGATATGACTCAGAAGTTTAATGTAAAGACCTACGAGCAGAATTCAGGCTTCGCGCTGACAAGCTCGACGACTACCAACATACCTAAAAACGCAAGTGCTGTTGCGGGTACGTATTCAACCCTTCAGTACGCAGGCAACGTTGACTACAACAACAAGCATTACTCGCTTTCTTACGACGTAAAGCTTAACGAGACGAATACGCTTGGCGACGGAGGCAACACGGGTCTTATGACTTTCGTGTATTGGCAGGATTGGGCTTATGTTTCCGCTACCAGCAATAACGTAAGAACGTTTGCTTCCGAGGGTAAGGCGGCAGGCGCGGGTCTCTTTATGAGTTCCAACGGTTCGGCTCTTGCTTTCTCGCTTCTTACTTACAATCAGGCTGGTTCCAAGTACGCAAAGGGCGTACTTGCATCAGGAAGTGCGGCGGCATCTCTTGATATAACCGGACTTGCCGCAAGCTCAAGCTTTAACGTTTCTATCGCTTTTGATTACGGCGAGACTATGGTTGTAACCGTAACCAGTACCGCAGACGCAACCAAGACTGCTACCTTTACGTACGACCTTTCCGAAACGAACACCAAGGCTAACCTTGACAGCGTTACCGACGCACAGCCTTTTGCTTTGGCGGATTACGGAGCAGGAACTGCCATTGCTGTTGAAGAGATAAACAACGTTAAGATAAACGGCGGCGACGCTATAAGCTTCGTACAGGGCTTCAACTGCAAGAACTATGCGGCAAAGACGACGGGCTTCGTTGCAAACGCGCAGAATCCTCTTTCCGTAACCAAGGCTACTTCGGCTACTAAGGATTACATCCTTCAGTATGCGGGTTCAGAGCAGTACGATAAGACCAAGTACTCATTCTCCTATGAAGCAGAATATAAGGCAGACGCAGACGCTTCTACTTACACCTTCATTTATTGGGATGAGTTAATTACACAAAACGCGTCGTCGATGCGTTCTTGGGCTTCTGAGGGTAAGCTCAACGGACTTAACCTTATGATTGGATATACTGCCGGCACTAAAACTCTTGCATTTACGCTTATAGCCTATCCTGAAAACGGAGCTTATGCCGCTGGTAACAAGGTTACACCCTCCACGGGAAGTGCTGCCGATACCACTCTTATGGCGGGTATCACGGAAAACACCAAGCTTATCATTGGTTGGGACTTCGAGTACACAGCAACAGCTAAAACGCTCGTTCTCAACGTTACAAGAGCTGACGATGATACCAAGACAATAGAACTTACCTATGACCTTTCCGGTATAGCTGCCGTTCTTGATACGGTAACAAATCCCGCTCACCCCGCTATTGTAAATACGGTTTCAGCTCCCGTTGAGAGCATAGGCAACCTCGTATTCGCTAACGGTGAGGTTGAGGCAGGCGATACTACCCTTGAACAGCCCGACTGGGCATTCAATGCCGATATCGCAGTAAATACGACCGACTGGTCTGTATACGTTCCGAAGCTCGCGTCAAGAGAAGGCTTCTCGGTATCTGACGGATACTTCACGAGAACCACCAACGACTCCATTGATTACGGAGACGCATATGCTTGCGCTCAGTATTTGGGCGGTATGACCGATAACTACAAGCTTCAGTACAATATCAAGCTCAACGAGGACAATCAGTGCCGAGTTCACACTTACGTAAGATGGAACCCCACCAACTATCTGCTCAATCAGAAAACCGACGGATTTGCAGTAACCGTTGAGGTTGACGCAAACGGTCTCGTAAATATTTCGAGTATCTACTACGAGAATCAGACCTATAAGGGTAAGATTACTGCTACACCCGAGACTGCAGGTAATATGGTAGAGACAGAGGGAAGCAACATTCTTAAAGACGTTATCGCGGCTAACCAGCAGGGTGAAATTACCGTTACGATAGTTGCTGTCGACAATAAGATTTCCGCGTCCGTTGCTCTTGCCAACGATCCTACAAAGACCACAGGTGAGGTAATATTCGATCTCAGTACTTACGGAGCGGCTCTTGATCTTTGCGTAGATAAGGCGGGCTTTGCGGTTCTTGACGGAGCTTGCGAGGTTCTCAACAACGGTATTGATACCGACGCTGATAAGACGGGTATAAAGCCTTGCAGCATAGGCGCGTTCAAGCTCTATACCACTGAGACGGTAGCAACCACCGTTGCGACCTCCTCGACGACAGAAGCTTCGACGACCGCTTCCTCGACGACCCAGGCTACCACCACTGCGGAACTTACCACTAAAGCAACTACCACTGCCGCAACCACTACCGTGGCAACAACCGCCGCTGAAGAAGAGGGCGGATGCGGAAGCTCGATAACCGTTGCTTCCTTCGCAGTAGTAGCAGCAGTTGCCGCAGGCACCGTAGTCGTTACTAAAAAGCGCAAAGAGGACTAACACAAAAAATATCCTAATACGGTAATATAACGTTAAGGATTGACACACTAACCGTTGCCGTTGCGGATAATTCCGCAACGGCAATTTTAGCTCAAAAGACTCAAAACTTAAACATATTTCGATATACCCAAGAACCCTTCAATTGCTTGGAAGGTAAAAATAAGAACTAAACCTATTTTCACCGCGTTTTCGCGGTACGGAGAAATTATGCGCAAACGTTTTAAAAGAACTGCCGTCGCGGTAACTCTTGCCGTAATGGCGATACTCTCACTCGTCCTCGCGAGCGCCGCGGGTGCCGCAGACGAGCCTGAATATTTTTATTTTGAATCCTTTGAGGGAGGCTTTGCCGAATGGTCAAGATACGGAGGCACGAGAGCCGACCCCTCGTCAGACCTTGCCTCACACGGCTCTTCTTCTGCCAGAGTAGAGGACACTTCCACAAGCTCGGGCGGAGGACTGCGAAGCTCGGTTATAACTCTTGAAAAAAACAAATATTACGATATAACGGTAGACGTTTACAACGATTCGGGCAACGCCAACGTCTTTATCGAGTTCTGGAACGGAACCCCGAACACAAGCACGCTTTCAAACAGAATAAGCAACGTAAGCTCAACCGCCACAGAGACGGGAAGATGGACAACGCTTACCTTTTCGGTTATGGTTCCCAATGAAGCTACCGGAACGACGATACTCCTTTACAGCGGAGTCGCGAACAAGGGCATAAGCTACTTTGACAACGTAATAGTCAAGGAAGAGGCCGCCGACACCGAGCAGACGATAAAGGATTTTGAGATTCGGGAAGAAGCTCATCCGAGGCTTTATTTTAACGCGGGCGAGCTTGAAACACTCAAATCTCTCGCTGATGAAAAGACGGCTAACGCCTGCGGATTTATAGGCGACAAGGTGGTATCAAGCCTTATCGCAGACGCCGACGCGCTTCTTACGAAGTCGAGCTTTTCTATGACCTATTACAGCACCACCACCGTTAATTTCGCTATACCCTTTGAGGAAAAGCATTTCGCGAGCGCGCCCTCGGGATACAGCGGAAGCAATTATCCCTATTGGCAGGAAATGGGCAACGAGATGAAGGAAATGATGCAGACCCTCTCTCTCGCTTACGCGCTTACGGGTGAGGCAAAATACGCCGACCGCGCGATAGCCCTTATGGATTCGCTCTGCGCGTGGACCACCTGGACCGAGCACCCCACGATAAACCGTACCTCGCTTGAGACGGGTTATTTTACGGTGGGAGTCGCTACCGTTTACGATATCTGCTACGACAGGCTTTCTGAAACGCAGAAAACCAACGCGCTGACGGCTCTTGAGAATTTGGGCCTCTCAAAGCTTTACGCCGATCTCTCCGCCTTTACCGACCACAACTATTACGTCAATAAGGCGACGGCTCTCGCAATTGGAAGCTGTCTCGTGCTCGATACCGATACCGACGCAGAGAGATATCTCTCCCGCGCTTACGAGTATATAGACTGGTATCTTGAGGAGAGAAGCAAGTCGGAGAGTCAGGAGGGACTCAGCTATACCTCGTATTCGATAGACCTTATATCAAGCGCTCTCGATACGATAAAGAGAGTTACGGGAGACAACTCGCTTATGGCGAGCGAATATATGGAAACCGTGTTCGTCTGGGCTGCTATGGCGGCGGATAACGCCAACGGCTACGGCCCCGAAATATCCGATTTCTATAGCAACACGTATTTTTACACCACCGCCTGCGTTATGAACAGAGAGCAGGGCAACGCTCTCGCGGGCTGGTACGTCGGAAGCAGAACTTTTTCGGTATCTGATTTCACGAGAATCGTTTACTACTGCGCCGATATGAAGTCCGAAACTCCCGACGAATACACCGCGAGAACGGGCGTAAACCTTAAGAACGGCGTTATCCCCTCTATCGGCTGGGGAACGCTCCGCACGGGCTGGGAGGACGACGATATGCTCCTCGTATGCGTCGCCAACAATTCCTCGCAGGGACACAGCCATTACGACCAGAACAGCTTCGTGCTATCGCTCGGAAGCGGCTGGCTCTTGGGCGACCCCGGATATCAGGATTACGGCGGAGGATATAAGAGCGACTATTCGCTCTCTTACGGACACAGCACGATATACGTTGACGGAAAATCACAGGATTACAAGGGTAAATCCACCCTTGAAACGCTTATAGACAGCTCTGCCTTCTCATATCTGCTCGGAAGCGCGGAGGGCGCGTATAATACGCTTACCGAATTTGACAGAAGCTTTATAATGGTCAACCACGGAAGCGCGTCGTATTACGTTATCGCGGACGATCTCGCGTCCGACAGCGCTCATACTTATTCTTGGGTTCTCAACGCCGAGAATATAAGCCAGTTCAGAACGATAGGTGCCGACGGCTCGATAGGCTCGCTCGCGAAGAACAAATCGGTAACCGATACCGACCGCTTTGCGCTTACGGGACTCGGAGGCTCGGTGAAGATAAGCTTTGACAGCAAGGCTGACATATCCTTCGGCAATTGGAACGGCATAGGCTCGCTCATCACCGTGAGCGGAGGCGAGGCGGCGGCTTCCGACAGCTTCTGCGCCGTAATAGCTCCCGTCAAGGGCAACGCCAATTCTGAGAACGTCGGAAATGCGGTATCTGTTTCGGAGTCTTATACGAATGACAAGCAGAGCGGAGTCAAGGCGTCTTACGGCGAGCTTTCGGATATAATTCTTATATCCAAGGCGGCGGGTGTTGACGGAGCGGGACTTTCCTCCGACGGAACGTCTGCGTCTCTCTTCGGACTCGGAAGCGACGGATATATAGGATACGCGGCAACCGGCGCGAAGGAGCTTTCATATGACGGAACAAAGCTTCTTCAAGCATCGGCTCCCGTGTCGGCGGCTATCTATTTTGATTCGAGCGAGTGCGTTATAAGCGGTGAGGTCGGAACCACCGTCAAGCTCTATATTCCCGAGGGAGTTGAGGGGCTTACGGTTGGCGAGGATGGATATTGCACGCTTACACTTGACAAGGAGAGAACGGTAGTTACCCTCAGCGCGGACGGCGCGGACTCTACCGAGGATACGACGGCTTCGGACGGAAAAGAGGAGCCTGCGGATAATAAGGCAATAGTAGTAATAGTAATCGTGGCGTGCGTCGTCTTTGCTGCGGGAGCGGCTGCCGGGGTTACGCTCGTTATCATAAAGAAAAAGAAAAATAAAACCGTTTGACAGAAAATAAAGTGAGGGACCGTTTTGACGGTCCCTTGCTGAGCAGAGAGGAATTTTTATGAATAAATACGTAGGACACGAATCACAGCTATACGGTGTAGAGGAGCACCGTCTCGTCGGCGGACGCGGAGACGGAATGCGTCTTTTGCAGGTGCGAAACGGAAGCGGACTTGAATTTACGATTTCGCTCGACCGCTGTGCCGATATATCAAGACTTTCCTTCAAGGGAGACAATTTCGGGTATTTCTCTCCCTGCGGATACGTCTCTCCGGAATATTACGACAAGACGGGCTTGGCTTTTCTCAAATCCTTTACCGCGGGCTTTCTGACAACCTGCGGACTTACCTGCGCGGGCAATCCCTGCGTTGACGATGGGGAAGAGTGTCCGCTCCACGGTACGATATCTAATATGCCCTGTGAGAGCTTCGGACATTGGATATCGAACGGCGAGATACACGTCAAGGCTCGCGTAAGAGACGCGGCGATTTTCGCTCACAAGCTTATTCTTGAGCGCGAATACGTAGTTCCGCTTTTCAAAAACGAGCTGTATATTAACGACAGGATAATCAATTTCGGCGCTTCCGAAACGCCGCTGCAGATGCTTTATCATTTCAACGTAGGATATCCGCTTCTCGACGAAAACGCGGAGGTGAAGGCGTCCTCCCTTAAGATAGAGCCGAGAAACGCCCACGCGGCGGAGGGACTTGAGGATTGTTTGAAAATGGAGAAGCCCCAGCCGAGCTATGAGGAAAAATGCTACTATCACACCTTTGACGGAGAGGCGAAGGTGTCGGTATTCAATCCGACGCTTAACAAGGGACTCGTGATGACCTACGATTCGTCGAAGCTTAAATTCTTTACCGAGTGGAAGATGATGGCGGAGCAGGATTACGTTCTCGGAATCGAGCCGGGAAACTGTCAGCCCGACGGCAGAGACGTTATGCGTAAGAAGGGCGTGCTTGAATTCCTCGCTCCCGAGGAAGAACGTACCTATACCGTAAAATTTGATTTTGTCGAAAGATAATAAAAAAAGCGTGAAAGCCGTATTGACTTTCACGCTGTTTTTTTTACATCAACGCTTTTTCCAAGTCATAGGAGAGAAGAGAATCATTATAGGCATAATCTCGAGTCTTCCTATAAGCATATTAAGTGAAAAGGCGATTTTTGAAAATGCGGAATATCCCGAAAAGTTTCCCATAGGTCCGACGTCTCCAAGCAGAGGTCCTACGTTGTTTATAGTGCTTATCGCCGCGACCAGATTGGTTTCCATACTGTATCCGTCAAACGATACGACAAGCGTACTTATGATGATAAGAGCCGCGTATATCGCAAAATAACCGTTCGCGGCGTGAACCGTTTCATCGGGGACTACCTCGTCGTCGAGGCGGACCACGTTGACCGAGCGGGGGTGAAGCATTTGCCGTATCTCACGAATAATACTCTTCAAAAGAATGAGTACGCGCGATATTTTCAGACCTCCCGTGGTAGAGCCGGCGCACGCGCCGACGACCATAAGGATAACGAGAATCGTTTTGGAGAAAACGGGCCATTCGTTAAAGTCAACGGTAGCGAATCCCGAGGTGGATATAACACTCGTTACCTGGAAAAAGGACGTGCGAATACAATCCCCGAGCTTATCAAACATATGCGACGTATTTATTGCTATCGCGGTTATCGAGAGGGTGCAGATTATCAGATACGCTCGAAGTTCCTCGTTTCGAAAGGCATCCTTTACGCGTCCGATAAGTATGAAGAAGTATATATTGAAGTTTATTCCGAACAGAAGCATAAAAATAGCTATGACCCATTCTACGGCGGGATTGTTATATCCCGCGATAGAGTTATTCAAAACCGAAAAGCCTCCCGTTCCCGCAGTTGAAAAGGAATTGACGACAGAATCGTAGAGGGGAAGACCGCACAGAAGAAGCACTATAGTCTCAATTACAGTCAAGGCTATATAAATTCCGTAAAGAATTATGGCGGTCTGCTTCATTTTCGGTACGAGCTTTCCTTTTGTGGGACCCGGAACCTCAGCGCGCATAAGATGTATGGTCTGACCGCCCGCCGACGGCAGTATTGCAAGAACGAATACGAGAACTCCCATACCTCCTATCCAGTGCGTAAAGCTTCGCCAGAGAAGCACTCCTCTGGGAAGAGATTCTATTTCGGAGAGGATAGAGGCACCCGTCGTCGTAAAGCCCGACACGGTCTCAAAAAGCGCGTCGATAAAGTTCGGTATCGCTCCGCTGAAAACGAAGGGAAGCGCTCCGAAAACCGACATAAATATCCAGCCTGCGGCGACGGTGATAAAGCCTTCTTTTGCGTATATCTGTCTGTTTTTAGGCTTGAATATGGCAAGCGGGAGAGAGATAACGGCTATTATAGCTATCGTTATCAGGAAAGGCGTTACGCTTTCTCCGTAATATAATGCGACGGAGGTGGGAATAAGCATCAGCAAACCCTCTGTGAGAAGAATGGTGCCGAGCAGATTCAGTATCATACGGTAATTCATTATTTCAATATCTCTCCGATTCCTTTTATTTGAGCCTCGGTTGTAACTATTATGACCGTATCTCCGTTGTATATTGCGTCGCTTCCGGAAGGGATTATAACCTTGTCCTTGCGGACTATACAAGCTATCAGGATGTCCGAACGAAGCTTAAGGTCTTTCAGCGGCGTACCGGTAAGCCCGTCTATTTCCTCGCGTATACTGAATTCAAGCGCCTCGACGCTGTCGTTCATAAGCTTGTGAAGCGATTCTATCTCGGAGCCGCGTACGTTTGCCATAGAGCGAACGTATTTGAGAATAGAGATAGCGGTCGAGGATTTCGGGGAAACTATGCTGTCAAGTCCTACTCCCTTGAAAAGATCGACGTAGGATATCGTCTTTATCATCGTGATTATTTTGCCCGTGTTTTGAGTTTTTGCGTACATAGAAACGATGGCGTTTTCCTCATCGACGTCCGAGAGGGCCAAAAACGCGTCGGTATTTGCAAGACCTTCCTCAAGCAGTACCTCCTGCTTGGTTCCGTCGTTGCAGATTACGGTGCAGTCGTATTCCTCGGCAAGCTCACGGCAGTGCTCCTTGCTTTTTTCGATTACGGTGGACTTTATCTTGCCTTTTTTAAGAAGAGCTTCAAGATAATACGTAGTGCGTCCGCCGCCTACTATAACGACGTCTTTTACGGGATGCTTGTATATTCCCGCCGCCTTGAAAAATTTGGTTATATCTTCTTCGGGAGCCGTTACGCAGAGCAGGTCTCCCGCCTCAATGCTGAAAAATCCCGTCGGTATATAAGGCTTTCCGTCTCTGAGAACTGCGCATACGAGAAAACGGATATTGAGCTTGTTTCTCAATTCGTTGAGCGTTCTTCCGCATAGAGCGGAATCAGCGCTTACCTCGAACTCCGCTGCCTCCACGCGTCCCTTGCCGAAGGTATCTATTTTTGTAGCCGAGGGGAAGCGAAGCATACGGTATATCTCTTTCGCTACCGCAAGCTCGGGATTTATCGTCAGAGAAAGGTTAAGCTCGCTTCTCATAAACTGCATAAGCTCGGAATATTCGGGATTTCGGACTCTGGCTATCGTATGCTCCACTCCAAGCTTTTTAGCCGCGGCACAGCAGAGTATATTTATCTCGTCGCTTGAGGTAACGGCGATAAGAAGCTCGGCTTTGTCAACTCCGGCTTTTTTCAATACCGACAGCTCGGCACCGTTTCCGTTGACTCCGAAAACATCGTAAAGATTTGACAGCTCTGTGAGCGCGGCAAGGTCTGTGTCAACGAGAGTTATATCGTGTCCTTCTACGGCGAGTTGTGAGCATATGGCGGCACCGACCGTTCCCCCTCCGACTATAACTATATTCATAAACGAAACTCCTTTGCTTGACAGGTTGAATTTGGTTAATACTGTATTCATAAATTATTATATCATTAAATTATAATTATTTCAAGTAATTATAAAATATAGATATTTTAAATGTGAAAATTTTCAAGAAACCTATTGACAAAAAGGGAGATATGTGATAACATATGAGCAAGCAAACATATGAATGGAGGCTCATATGAAAGAACATAATCACAGCGAGATACTTGCAAGGGTAAAAAACGAATTGCCGGCAGACGAAATGCTGTGCGACCTTTCAGACCTTTTCAAGATTTTCGGAGATACGACGAGGATAAAAATTCTTTACTCGCTCTTTGAGGAGGAGATGTGCGTTTGCGCGATAGCCGAGCTTCTCGGAATGACGCAGTCGGCTATATCACATCAGCTGAAAATACTGAAGGACGCCAATCTCGTGGGGAACAGAAGAGAGGGAAAAACTATCTATTACTTTTTGTCGGATGACCACGTAAGAACTATTATAGCTCAGGGGTTTGAGCATTTGATGGAGGAGGATTGAAATGAGAAAGGTATTTGCACTGGAAGAACTTGATTGTGCGCACGGCGCGGCGAAAATGGAGGAAGCGATAGGAAAGCTTGAGGGAGTAAGCTATGTGAGGGTGGCGTTCCTTACGCAAAAGCTCACGCTTGAGGCAGACGACGCCGTATTTGAGAAGGTGCTCGCGAAGGCAAAGAAGATAATAAAAAAGATAGAACCGGATTGCAGAGTAGTTGACCGAGACTAAAGAGGTTAAACGAAAAATATGAAAAGAAAGCATAAAATAATAATCGCGAGGATAGCGGCCTCGGTCGTGCTTACGGCAGCCGTGTACGTTATATCGCTGTTTAACGATACCGTTTTTAATTTTTGGGTGCTTTTGATACCGTATCTTCTTATAGGATACGATATACTTTGGACCGCGCTTCGCAATATATCGCGCGGACAGATATTCGACGAGAATTTTCTTATGACGATAGCCACTGTCGGCGCGTTCGCGATAGGTGAATATTACGAGGCGGTCGGCGTTATGATATTCTATCAGGTCGGGGAGCTTTTCCAGAGCATAGCCGTGGGAAAGAGCAGGAAATCGATAGCCGCGCTTATGGATATCAGACCTACTGTTGCTACTGTTCTTCGTAACGGCGAGGAGATAACGCTCGCGCCCGAAGACATAGAGGTAGGAGAGATAATAGTCGTAAGACCGGGGGAGAAGATAGCTCTTGATGGAGAGATTATAGAAGGCTCGGGGACGCTCAATCTGCAGGCGCTCACGGGAGAGAGCCTGCCGGTAGATAAATTCGCGGGAGACAAGGCGGTGAGCGGAGCGGTAAATATGAGCGGCGTGCTGAAGATAAGGGTGTCCAGCCTTTACCGAGACAGTACGGTGTCGAGAATACTCGAGCTTGTCGAGGAGTCCTCGGCAAAGAAGGCAAAGACCGAAAACTTCATTACTAAATTCGCGAAATATTACACGCCCTGCGTCGTTATAGGCGCGGTACTGCTCGCCGTGCTTCCGCCTCTCGTACTCGGGCTTGAATGGGGCGAGTGGATACGCAGAGCGCTCGTCTTTCTTATGGTCTCCTGTCCGTGCGCTCTCGTCGTCTCGGTTCCGCTTTCTTTCTTCGGAGGAATCGGAGGCGCGTCGAGAATGGGAATACTTATAAAGGGCGCGAATTATATAGACGTGCTTTCAAAGGTGGATACCGTCGTGTTTGACAAGACGGGTACGCTTACACGGGGAAGCTTTGAGATAGCCGAGATATACTCAAGGCTCGGCACTCCCGACGACGTACTCGGAACGGCGGCGCACGCCGAGACCTTTTCAACGCACCCGATAGCGAGAGCCGTTGCCGCCGCTTACAAGGGAGAAACGGACACGGAAAAAATAAAAAATTTCACCGAGACAGCGGGAAAGGGCGTTCGCGCGGAAATAGACGGAAAGCTTGTTTGCGTCGGCAACGCTGCCTTGCTTTCGGAGGAGGGAATATCGTTTGAGAAAACCGACGCTGAGGGTACCGTTCTTTACGTAAGCCGAGGCGGAGAATATCTGGGATATATTCTGATAAAGGACGTTATAAAGGAAGGCACGGCGGAAGCCGTAAGAAGCTTGAAAAAGCATGGAATAAAAAAGACCGTTATGCTTACGGGAGACGCTTACGGCGTTGCGCGTGAGGTGGCGGAAAGAGTCGGCGTTGACGAGACGCGGGCAGAGCTTCTTCCCGACGGAAAGGTTGCGGCTTTTGAGGAGCTTATATCCGACGGACGCAGGGTGGCGTTCGTGGGAGACGGTATAAACGACGCTCCCGTGCTGTCCCGAGCCGACGTGGGTATAGCTATGGGCGCGCTCGGAAGCGACGCGGCGATAGAGGCGGCAGACGTCGTGATAATGGACGACAAGCTTTCGCATATTTCCGACGCTATACGAATATCAAAAAAGACTATGGGAATAGTCAGGCAGAATATTATTTTTGCTCTTGCGGTGAAGGGACTCATTCTTCTTCTCGGAGCGCTCGGACTCGTCGGAATGTGGATAGCGGTTTTCGGCGACGTAGGCGTTATGGTGATAGCGGTGCTGAACTCTATGCGTACTATGGGAAGAAAGACGAAGTAAATAAGGGGCGGAAGCGTTCACTAAAGCTTCCGCCGTTTGTGATTTTTTACAAACTTTTTATAGTATAAAAATATAATTTCAAAATTCTATTGCAAAATCGAGTGAAATCTGTTATAATAATAACGTTCTCTGCGTGTAGTTCTCGGAGAATACAGCCACGGGCTGTGAAATAAGGCCATACCAGCCGGGGAATTAGCGGTGCCCTGTACCTGAAATCCGCTACAGCAGGGGTTCATTCCTTTTCTGAGGATCGAGCTTTTGCGTATTGAGCCGTGCCTGCTGCGTTGAAGAGCGGGTCTTGCGCAATTGGGGGTTGTGAACCATGTCAGGTGGGGAACCAAGCAGCATTAAGCAATTTGCCCGATGTGCCGCAGGGTAGCCTGCTCCGGGCAGAAGATACGGAGTTCGCGCAGGAGCAACGTTCGATTTTAAGGTGTATGGTCTTATTTTGCGGCTCGTTTTGATTTTTCGTAATTTTTGAGGAGGTGAGCTTATGCATCAGGCATTATACCGTAAGTGGAGACCGAGAGTGTTTGACGACGTTTACGGTCAGGAGCATATTACCTCTATACTCAAATACGAAACGCAGAACAACAAGTTTTCTCACGCTTATCTCTTCTGCGGCTCGCGCGGAACGGGAAAGACGACCTGCGCGAAGATACTCGCGAAGGCGGTCAACTGCGAGGCTTCCGTCAACGGAAGCCCGTGCAACAAATGTCAGTCCTGTCTCTCTATTGATTCGGGAGCGGCTACCGACGTGCTTGAAATGGACGCCGCTTCAAACAACGGAGTAGAGAATATCAGAGATATAAGAGACGAGGTTGTATATACGCCGTCGTCGCTTAAATACAGAGTATATATTGTTGACGAGGTTCATATGCTCAGCGGAAGCGCGTTTAACGCGCTTCTCAAAACTCTTGAAGAGCCTCCGTCTCACGTCGTTTTTATACTTGCGACGACCGAGCTTCACAAGCTTCCCGCCACCATAATCTCACGTTGTCAGAGATTCGATTTTCGCAGAATAGCTACCGACGTTCTTATGAAGCGTCTTTCGTATATCGCGGAGCGCGAGGGAATAGAAGCGGACGACGCGGCGCTCAGAGCGATAGCCAAGCTCGCGCAGGGCGGAATGCGCGACGCTATCAGTCTGCTTGAGCTGTGCGCGGGAAACCGAGTCAGGATAACCGAAGCGCTCGTAAATACAACCGTCGGCTCGGGCGGCAAGGCTAACGTAATAAAAACGGTTGAGGCGGTTTCCGGCGCCGATTACGATACCGTGTTCGGCGTAGTTGACGAGGTAGTACGCTCGTCTATGGATATAACCGTTTTCTGGCAGGAGCTGCTTTCTTTTTACAGGGATATGCTCGTGCTTAAAACCACCGCGTCTGCCGATAAATATCTCGACCTTACCGACAGCGAGAAAGAGACGCTCGGACGCACGGCGGGGCTTTTTACCAAGGAAACCCTGCTCGCTCACTGCCGTATGCTTGACGACGCGCTCTATACTATGCAAAAGGCGGGTACGGTCAAGCGTATCGTTGCCGAGATGACGCTGATAAAAATGAGCGATCCCGCGCTTGATTTTGAGGCGGACAGCCTTGCGTCGAGAATATCAAGGCTTGAGGTCGCGCTGGCTTCGGGAAATATAGCTTCGGTGAAGAGTACCGCGCAAAAGGTATCTCCCGCGGAAGAAAATACCGCTGCCAAAATAAAAACCGCTCCGCAGAGTGCCGTAAAGAAGGAAGAGGCAAAGCAAAGCGCCGTCAATCTCCCGCGGAGCAAGCCGTCGGCAAAGCAGGTAAGAGGCTGGACGGAGATTGCCGAGAGAGCGGTCGGCTCGGACGGATATCTGCTTTCCTTTCTTAAATTCGCGAGGGCGTTCATCACCTCCGAGGGAAAGGTTTGCGTAAGATTTTCAAGCGACTTCGCAATGGAAAGAATATCCGAGGCAAATATCAAGGGTACGATATGCTCGGTGATTAACGTAGAGCTTCAAAGCTCGTTTGCGGAGAACGATATATATTACGAGGTGTCATCCGAGCTTGGCGAAGATACGGCTGACGATCTCGCTTCGTTTGAAGAATAATCCCGCTTTGGCGGATAAAGAATAAACTTATTGAAAAGGAATTAAAAAATGAGAGCTAACATACCGAAGGGAATGGGCGGAGGCGCCCAGAATATGAACGCGATGATACGCCAGGCACAGAAAATGCAGGAGGATATGGCGGCGCTCCAGGAGGAGCTTGACGCGAGAGAGTACGATATATCCGCAGGCGGCGGTGTCGTCGGAGTAAAAATAAACGGTAAAAAGGAAATTCTTTCGATAGACATAAAGCCCGAGATAGTCGATCCCGACGATATCGAAACGCTTTCCGATATCCTCGTCGCCGCAGTAAACGAGGCGATAAAGCGAGTTGACGACACCAATAACGCCGAGATGTCGAAGATAACCGGCAGCATGGGTATGCCGGGACTGTTCTGATATGGCTGATTATATAGAGGCTCTTCAGAAGCTCTCCGAGCAGTTCGGACGGCTTCAGGGAGTCGGAAGAAAGTCGGCTATGAGAATGGCTTTTTCGGTTTTGGAGCTTGATACCGAGGAGGTCGCCGAGTTTGCCGACGCTCTTATTGAGGCAAAGCGCAGAATACACGAGTGTCCCGTATGCGCCAATCTTACCGACAGAGACGTGTGCTCGGTCTGCTCCGATCTCTCGCGCGACAGAAGCGTTATCTGCGTCGTTGAGGACGTCAAGGCGCTTATGTCGATAGAGAAGGTCAGGGAATTCAGAGGGGTATATCACGTTTTGCACGGTGCTATCTCTCCCGTTAACGGAATAACGCCCGATAAGATAAAGTTCAGAGAGCTTATCGAGAGAGCGGGTACGGGTGAGGTGAACGAGGTTATTATCGCCACAAACCCCACTCCCGACGGAGAGGTAACGGCTATGTATATCTCGAAGTATCTCAAGCCTCTCGGAATAAAGGTAACGCGTCTCGCTTACGGCGTTCCCGTAGGCTCCGACCTCGAATACGCCGACGAGGTAACTCTCGGAAGGGCGATAGAGGGAAGAAGAGACGTTTGATAAAATACGTAAAACAAAAGCGTGATATTTTTCAAAAATATCACGCTTTTGTTTTTGTGTTTTGAAAACCACCAGCACTGCTGGTGGTTTTGATTTTTGCGTTGTTAAAAACAAAAGAAAATTATGATATAATGTTGAATAATAAGATATCAATTGGAGATACAGTATGGCTAACGAAATTCTATCCAAAGCCAAAAAAGACCAAAACGATGAGTTTTATACCGTTTACGATTTTATTCAAAAAGAGGTTAACGATTATCTGGAATACAATCCTAACGTTTTTCGGAACAAGGTCGTGCTTTTGCCCTGCGATGACCCGGAATGGAGCAATTTTACAAAATTTTTCGCTCAAAACTTTGAAAACTTCGGTATTAAAAAACTTATAAGCACCAGCTTTTCAAAAGAGAAAAAAGAAAAAATGTATCCCGTTGGTTATCAATTTTCTATATTTGATATTGACAAAATAGGATACGACGAAGAAAAGACGACCGCAAACGGAAAAATCTTTACTCTTACGAGAGACGGCAATAGTTCGGAAAACGTTGATATAGACGATTTAGAGTGGAAGTATTTGGAGGGAGACGGAGATTTTCGTTCCGAAGAAGTTACGAAGCTCCGAGACGAAGCAGATATAATAGTAACGAATCCGCCTTTTTCGCTGTTCAGAGAATTTGTAAATTGGATATATCAAGGCAATAAAAAATTTCTGATAATAGGCAATAAAAACGCTATTACATATAAAGAAATTTTCCCGCTTATAAAAAACAACGAGCTTTGGCTTGGAGCAACCTGCAACAGCGAGGATATGGTTTTCAGTGTTCCCGACGGAGCAGAGGTTGCGCCAAAAGACAGAGAAAAAGCGGCTAAGCTTGGTTACGTGGGCAATTATACGAGACTTGGAAATTCAAATTGGTTTACAAATCTCGACCACGGAAGACGACATCAAACACAAGCCTTTATGACGATGAATGATAATCTGAAATACAGTAAACATAAAAACGTCAAGGAAAACGGCTACTTCCATTACGATAACTACGATGCTCTTGATATACCTTTTGTGGACGCGATTCCAAGCGATTATGAGGGATATATGGGCGTACCGATAACTTTTCTCGAAAAATATAATCCCGACGATTTTGAAATTATAGGGTTAGCACCCGAAAGAGCAGACAGGGGCAAAGAAATATTACAGATAAAGAAATATACAAACGCAATTCAGCACAACCCCGACGGCACGACGCAGGGCGGTAACAAGGTTAACGACGGTCCCGCAATCTTGTATGACAGTGTAGAGGCTTTATACAGAAACGTGTCCGAAAAGAAGCCTTATTACACCGCAGAGGGCGTAGACGGATATTTAGCTGTCGGATATGCAAGAATTATCGTTAGAAAGAGGGTATGCAAATGATTACCACATTAAATACCACAATAACAGTAGCCGACATATGTAAAGGCTTTGTATATAACGAGTACGAGGGAAAGGGTTTGTTCGGCTTGTCGGGTAAGCTTACGATTCAGCCCGAATATCAGAGAAATTACATATATGCCGACGGAAAGCGCGACGTGGCTGTTATCGACTCCATTCTCAAGGGTTATCCCCTTGGACTTATATACTTTACGAAGGTCGCGGAAGATAAATACGAGGTGCTTGACGGTCAGCAGCGTATTACCAGCTTCGGACGATACGTAACGGGAAAATTCGCTATCAATGATTCGGGCGGTATACCAAGATACTTTTCGGGACTTGCAAAGGATTTGCAGGACAAAATAATGCAGACTCCCTTGACTATTTATATCTGCGAGGGTACGGAGAGCGAAATCAAGGAATGGTTTAAAACTATCAATATTGCGGGAATACCCCTTAACGAACAGGAGCTTTCCAACGCTATCCACTCTGGTCCTTTTGTCACAAAAGCAAAAGAGGAATTTTCCAACAGTCAGAACGCCAACGTACAAAAGTGGAGCGCTTACGTATCGGGCAACATTATAAGACAGGATTATTTGCGTACCGCGTTGTCTTGGGTCAGCAAGGGCAATATAGACGATTATATGAGCAAGCACCGCTATGATGATAATATAAACGAGCTGAAGGCTTATTTTACCAGTGTTATTGATTGGGTGTCAAGCGTCTTTACCGACGTTGAAAGCGAAATGCGAGGTCTGCCGTGGGGCGAGTTCTACGAGCGGTACCACACGAACGCCTATGCTCCCGATGAGGTCTCCGCAAAGCTCAAGGAACTGTATTCGGATTTTTACGTTAAGGATAAAAAAGGTGTATACGAATATATTCTCGGAGGCTGTACCGACAGCAAGCTCCTTAACGTACGGATATTTGACGAGCCTACCAAAAAGACCGTCTATACGCGTCAGACCGAAAAAGCAAAGCATAAAAATCTGTCTAACTGTCCTCTGTGCGCTATGGGAGCGGACAACAATAAAAACCGTATCTGGAAAATTACCGAAATGGACGCCGACCACGTTACCGCTTGGAGCCGCGGCGGTTCAACCGATATAAAAAACTGTCAAATGCTTTGTAAAACGCATAACCGCGCAAAGGGCAATAAATAATATAGCTATTTTTGAAAACGATTGGAAAATAAATAATTTTTTTGCCAATCGACAAAAAATTATAAAAATGTATAGACATTTCGAGTATTTTATAGTATAATAAAAGAGCGTAAGATAGCTGTCTTATGTCTGACCGAGATTTATGGCGGGGCTTGACCGTTTTATCTCGGCTAAAATATATGACCGATTCTCAAAAGGCTTCGGTTTTAAATGCCGTGCGGGTTTTTTAACGAAGATCGTTAAAAAACTGACTAACTCACGGCTTATTTCTGCGATATCAGAAGGCTTTAGCCGAGACTCAAATTTCGTGAAGTACGGATTTTCCGTATATGTGGAGGGGCTATGAAGATCAGAAGAATAGCTGAATTGCTTGAGGCAGAGGTGCTCTGCGGAGAGGAAAATCTTGACGGAGAGGTTCATTCCGCCTGCGGCTGCGATATGATGAGCGACGTTCTCGCTTTCGTCAAGGAGCAGGCAGTATTGATAACGGGACTCTGTAATCCTCAGGTGGTAAGAACTGCCGAAATGATGGATATGAGGTGCATCGTTTTCGTCAGAGGCAAAATCCCTCCGAGAGAGGTTATTGAGCTTGCCGACGAAGCGGGTATCGTAGTGCTTGCCACGAACGAGAGAATGTACGTCGCCTGCGGAATGCTTTATCAATGCGGACTTTCGGGAGGGAGCTTCTTAAATGGCTGACAGCGTAAATTTTCATTTTGATATAGACGGAGATAATTTTACCTCCGCCGGAGAAGCCTCGGTTATGATAAAGAAGCTTTTGCGTCAGATGGAGTTTTCTCCCGACGTGATACGAAGGGTTTCGGTCGCTATGTACGAGGGTGAGATCAATATGGTTATTCACGCAAACGGCGGAACCGCCGACGTAAATGTTTTCTGCGACAGAATAGAGATAGTGCTTAAAGATAACGGTCCCGGTATTGCCGACGTAAGACTCGCTATGCAGGAGGGCTACTCGACGGCTCCCGACAATATCCGTTCTCTCGGATTCGGAGCGGGTATGGGACTTCCCAATATGAAGCGTTACACAGATGATATGAGAATCGAATCAGAGGTCGGACGGGGAACGACGATATATATGACGGTGAACGTTTGAGTCCGCGCTCGGAAAAGAGGCAGCAATGTCAATAAAAAAACATTCCGTTACACTGGACGTATCGCGCTGTAAGGGCTGTACGAACTGTATAAAGAGATGTCCGACCGAGGCTATACGCGTCCGCGACGGACACGCTACTATCAAAGAGGATAAATGTATAGACTGCGGCGAATGTATAAGACTCTGTCCCTATCAGGCAAAAAAGGCTACCTACGACGTTCTTGAGGATTTTGCTTCATATAAATATAAAATAGCACTTCCCGCACCCGCGCTTTACGGGCAGTTTGAGGAGCTTGAGGACGTTGACGAGATACTTACGGCTCTGCTTGAATGCGGATTTGACGCCGTGTTTGAGGTTTCACGCGCGGCGGAAATGATTACCGAGTATACGAGAAGGTATCTCAAAAGAGACGATATAGTAAAGCCGGTTATCAGCTCTGCCTGTCCCGCGATAGTGAGGCTCATCAGCTTGAGATTTTCGTATCTGTGCGAAAACCTGCTTCCGATTATGCCTCCGATAGAATACGCGGCGAGAATAGCTCGGAGCGAGGCACTGAAAGATAATCCCGAGCTTACCGATTCCGATATATGCGTATTGTTTATATCCCCGTGTCCCGCCAAGGTGAGCTACGTCAAAAATCCGCTCGGAGTCGCAAGCTCGGCGGTTAACGGGGCGCTGTCGGTAAACGATATGTACTTTAAGATAAGAGCAAAGCGCAAGGAGATAAAAAATCCGCTTCCTCTCTCCAAATCGGGTATTATAGGACTCAATTGGGCGGGAACGGGCGGAGAAGCTACCTCGCTTTTCTCCGACAAATATCTTGCGGCGGACGGAATCGAAAATTGCATAAAGGTTCTCGACCAGATAGACAACGGAACTATCCACAACCTTGAGTTTATAGAGCTTAACGCCTGCAACGGAGGCTGTGTGGGAGGAGCGCTGAATGTGGAAAATCCTTACATAGCAAAGGCAAGGCTGAGATCCTTGCGAAAGTATCTTCCCGTTTCGAGAAACCGTATCGAAAACGGAGGAGACGAGCTGCCGTCTGACGTAATGCTCGACGAGAAGATAGCAGACAGCTATTCACAGAATATTTCCTTCGACAGACTCGAAGCAATAAAGAGAATGTCGGAAACAGAAGATATATACAAACGGCTTCCCAAGATAGACTGCGGTTCGTGCGGAGCGCCGAACTGCCACGCGCTTGCGGAGGATATTATAAACAAAGAGGCGGACGAGACCGACTGCCTTATTCGGCTCCGTGAGAGCCGCGCGGGCGGAGACGCCGAAAACGATTAACGCTGAAACGAGGTGATAAGCCTTGACCGTAAAGGAACTTTGCGAAAAAACGGGATATGAGGCAGTATGTATGCCCGAGCCTGAAAGGGATATTCTCGGAGGATATGCGGGAGACCTTTTGAGCTGGGTAATGGGGCGCGCGTCGTCGGGAGACGTATGGGTTACCATTATGTCAAATCTCAATATAGTCGCGGTAGCCTCGCTTGCAGATCCCGCCTGCATACTTCTTGCGGAGGGCGTTGAGCTTGACGACGGAGTGAGGGAAAGAGCCGAAGTGCAGGGCGTTAACGTTCTGCGGAGCGGAAAGAATGTCTTTCGGCTTTGTGCCGAGATAGCCTCGCTGATATGAATAAGTATTATTACGATCTTCATATTCATTCCTGTCTGTCCCCCTGCGGAGACGACGATATGACGCCTAACAATATCGCGGGAATGGCGGCGCTTAACGGACTTAATATAGTCGCGCTGACAGACCATAACAGCTGTAAGAACTGTCCCGCATTCTTTGAGGCGTGTAAGAGATACGGTCTTGTCGCGATTGCGGGAATGGAGCTTTCAAGCGCGGAGGATATTCATTTCGTGTGTCTTTTTCCCGAGCTTGATTCTGCTATGGCGTTTGATGCGGAGATAAAAAAGCATCTTCCCGATATAAAGAACCGTCCCGAGATATTCGGAAATCAGCTCGTACTTAACGGCGAGGACGAACAGATGGGAATTGAGGATAAGCTGCTTATAACGGCTACCGATCTTTGGGCGTCTGACGCGATAGCGCTGGCGAGATCCTACGGAGCGCACGTCCGTCCCGCGCATATCGACCGTACCTCAAACGGTATCGTGGCGATACTCGGCGACATTCCCGCAGAGTACGGATTTAATTTCGTCGAGTTCAACGACGGGAAAAACGCGGATGAATATTTTCACAGGTATCCGTCGCTTTCGGGACTCTCGCACTTGGTGTGCTCCGACGCGCATCACCTGTGGGATATCAATCTTGCGGAGAATTACTTTGAGATAGACGACGAGCCTTACAGCTCGGCAAACGTGCGCCGCAAATTTTTTGAAATGCTCGCAGGCAGATAATTAATTCGTAATTTATTATAAAAATAAATTAATATAAAAAACAAAATGGAGGATTTTTTTCGGTATGAAAAAGAATTTGACCACAGTTACGTTCCGTGGTACAAAGGCTCAGGAAGAACAGCTTATCGCTGTTATCGAGAGTCTCCGCGGTACACCGGGCGCGATGATGCCCGTTCTTCAGCAGGCACAGGAAATCTACGGATATCTGCCGATAGAAGTACAGAAAATCATCGCTACGCATATGGGAGTTTCTCTTGAAGAGGTTTACGGAGTATCCACCTTCTACTCTCAGTTTGCGCTCAATCCGAAGGGAGAGATATCTATCGGAGTATGTCTCGGAACAGCTTGCTACGTAAAGGGAAGCGGCGATATTCTGGACAGAATAGTAGAGGTTCTCGGCTTGCCCGCAGGTTCTACCACGCCCGACGGAAAGTATTCGCTTGAAGCAACCAGATGTATAGGCGCTTGCGGACTGGCTCCCGTACTCACGGTTAACAACGAGGTTTACGGTAAGCTCACGAAGAACGACGTAGACGGTATTCTCGCGAAATACAAATAATTCAAATGAAAGAGCTGTCTCTGAATATACTTGACGTTACAAAAAATTCCGTTACGGCGGGAGCCGATACGATACGGATAACGCTCGAAACCTCACCCGATGGTATGCTCGTTTTTTCTCTTGAGGATAACGGGTGCGGAATGAGCGAGGAGGTAGTGAGACGGGTTACCGACCCCTTTTATACCACCCGAACGACCAGAAAGGTCGGAATGGGATTGCCGCTTCTTAAGCTTGCGGCAGAGCAGACGGGAGGATATCTTAAAATAGAATCCTCTACCGAAGCGGGAAAAAGCGGAACGACGCTCTCTGCCGCGTTTGATACCAAAAGCATAGATTTTATGCCGCTTGGAGATATCGTATCAACGATATGCGTGCTGATATCGGGAAGCCCCGATATACGCTTCGTATTTAAAGACATTACCCCCGACGGAACGGTGTTTCTCGATACGTCAGAGCTTAAGGCGGTTCTGGGAGACGGTATATCTCTCGGAGAGCCTGAGATAATAGCGTGGATACGGGATTATCTCACGGAGCAGTATAAAGAACGCAAAGGTAATTTGCAAAAATAAACCAAGATAGTAATTAAAGAATTATATATGGAGGAAACTAAATGAAAACATTAGCGGAACTTGCTGCAATCAGGGAAAGAATGCAGAACAACGTTATAGTACGCGAAGGCACCGCAAGCACAAGAGTAGTCGTTGGAATGGCTACCTGCGGAATAGCGGCGGGAGCGAGACCCGTTCTCTCGGCGTTCGTTGAGGGAGTAGAGAAGGCAGGACTTCTCGACAAGGTTACCGTAACGCAGACCGGATGTATCGGAATTTGTCAGTACGAGCCCGTTGTTGAGGTCTACGAAGAGGGCAAGGAAAAGGTTACCTACGTAAAGGTTGACGCGGCTAAAGCGGCAGAAATAGTCGAAAAGCATCTCAAGGGCGGCAGCGTCGTTACCGAATATACTATCGGCGCAATAAAATAAGATTGATTATTTGATGAAAGGAAACGAAAAATGATAAGATCACACGTATTGATTTGCGGCGGTACAGGATGTACCTCGTCGGGAAGCGTAAAGATACTTGACGCTATGAACGCCGAGCTTGCCGCAAAAGGTCTGGCAGACGAGATCAAGGTTGTAGGAACGGGTTGTTTCGGACTTTGCGCGCTCGGACCGATTATGATTGTTTATCCCGAGGGAACTTTTTACAGCTGCGTTAAGGTTGAGGACGTTCCCGAGATAGTTGAGGAGCATTTCCTTAAGGGCCGTCCCGTAGAAAGACTTATCTATCACGAAACGAAGTCCGAGGATCTTCATCACGCTACCTCTCTCTCCGAAACCTCTTTCTACAAAAAGCAGAAGAGAGTTGCTCTTCGTAACTGCGGTGTAATCAACCCCGAAAACATCGACGAGTACATAGCTATGGACGGATATCAGGCTCTCGGTAAGGTTCTTACCGAAATGACGCCCGACGACGTTATCCAGACTATTCTCGATTCCGGTCTTCGCGGACGCGGAGGCGGAGGATTCCCCACGGGACTTAAGTGGAAATTCGCATCGGGCAACCGTGGAAACGTTGTAAAATACGTTGCTTGTAACGCCGACGAGGGAGACCCCGGAGCGTTTATGGACCGTTCTATACTTGAGGGAGACCCCCACGCAGTAATCGAGGCTATGGCTATCGCTGCGTACGCTATCGGTGCTAACGAGGGTTACGTTTACGTTCGCGCGGAGTACCCGATAGCAATACATCGTCTTGAGATTGCTATAAAGCAGGCTCGTGAATACGGACTTCTCGGAAAAGATATATTCGGTACGGGATTTGATTTCGATATGTTCATCCGTTTCGGCGCGGGCGCATTCGTCTGCGGTGAGGAGACTGCTCTTATGACCTCTATTGAGGGTAACAGAGGTGAGCCTCGTCCCCGTCCTCCTTTCCCCGCGGTTAAGGGACTTTTCGGACAGCCTACTGTCCTCAACAACGTTGAGACATATGCAAACATTCCTCAGATAATTCTTAATGGTGCCGATTGGTTCAAGTCAATGGGAACCGAAAAATCGAAGGGAACCAAAGTATTCGCTCTCGGCGGAAAGATTACCAATACGGGACTTGTTGAGGTTCCTATGGGAACGACGCTCCGCGAGGTTATCGAGGAGATTGGCGGAGGAATACCTAACGGTAAGACCTTCAAAGCGGCTCAGACGGGCGGACCTTCGGGCGGATGTATCCCCGCGTCTCTCATAGATACTCCTATCGACTACGATAACCTTATCGCTATCGGCTCTATGATGGGTTCGGGCGGACTTATAGTTATGGACGAGGATACCTGTATGGTTGACCTTGCCCGCTTCTTCCTTGACTTTACCGTTGACGAGTCGTGCGGTAAATGTACTCCTTGTCGTGTAGGTACGAGAAGACTTCTTGAGATACTCGACAAGATAATTTCCGGAAACGGAGAAATGGAAGACCTCGACAGACTTGAGGAGCTTTCCAACTATATCAAGAGCGCATCTCTCTGCGGACTTGGACAGACGGCTCCTAACCCCGTTCTTTCCACGCTTCGTTACTTCAGAGACGAATACGTTGCTCATATCGTCGATAAGAAATGTCCTGCGGGCGTATGTAAGAGCTTGCTTCAGTACAAGATTATCGAGGATAAATGTAAGGGTTGTACCGCATGCGCGAGAAAATGTCCCGTTGGTGCTATCTCGGGTACCGTCAAGAATCCTCACACTATTGATACCGTTAAATGTATCAAGTGCGGAGCTTGTATCGCAACCTGTAAGTTTAACGCAATTATTAAGGAATAAGAAAGGAGAACAGTGGAGATGGAAACAATTAACGTTAAAATTAACGGCGTAGACTACGCCGTGCCGAAGGGATCCACAGTTCTTGAGGCTGCAAAGGCTGCTAACATAGATATCCCTACGCTTTGCTATCTTAAAGATATCAACGAGATAGGCGCTTGCCGTCTGTGTCTCGTTGAGGTATCCGAGGGCGGAAAGCCTTACAGAATGGTAACGGCTTGCGTATATCCCGTTACCGAGGGTATGTCTATTCTGACCAATACCCCCAAGATTATGCAGTCGAGAAAGACGAACCTTGAGCTCGTTCTTTCTACTCACGAAAAGAAATGTCTTTCCTGTGTACGCAGCACCACCTGCGAGCTTCAGAAGCTCTGCCTTGAGTACGGTGTTGACGAGAGCAGATTTAAGGGCGAGAGAATCGAGTACGCTATCGACGACGCTTCTCCCATCATTCGTGATAACAACAAATGTATTCTTTGCCGTCGCTGCGTAGCGGCTTGTAAGAACGTTCAGGAAATCGGAGTTATAGGAGCTAACGACCGTGGATTTGATACGCATATCGCTTCAGCGTTCGAAATGAAGCTTGCCGACACGTCCTGCGTAAATTGCGGACAGTGTATCGTATCCTGTCCCGTAGGCGCTATCTACGAGCGCGACGATACCGACAAGGTAAGAGAGGCTCTTGCCGATCCTACGAAGCACGTATTTATATGTACCGCTCCTTCGGTGCGCGCGCAGATAGGTGAGTGCTTTGGATACGAGCCCGGAACAGACTGCGAGGGTAAGATGGTTGCCGCTCTTAAGCGTCTTGGCTTTGACGGCGTTTACGATATGAATCTCTCCGCAGACCTCACCATTATGGAGGAGGCTACCGAGTTCATCGGAAGAGTTAAGAACGGCGGCGTTCTTCCTATGATTACATCTTGCTCACCCGGTTGGATAAAGTACTGCGAGCACTACTATCCCGAGTTCGTTGATAATCTTTCTACCTGTAAGTCTCCTCAACAGATGTTCGGCGCGGTTGTAAAGACCTATTACGCTGAAAAGATGGGCTGGGATCCTAAAGATATATTCTTCGTTTCGGCAATTCCTTGTACCGCGAAGAAGTTTGAGGTAGGCAGACCCAATCAGGCTGCGGCAGGCGTACCCGACGTTGACGTTGCTATCACGACTCGTGAGGTCGGTAAGATGATTAGCACTGCGGGTATCAACTTTAAGGCTCTCGCAGACGAGCCGTTTGACAATCCGTTCGATATCGGTTCGGGTGCGGGCGCTATCTTCGGAGCAACCGGCGGCGTTATGGAGGCAGCTCTCCGTACAGCAGCCGAGGTTATCGAAGGCAAGCCTCTTGAAAAGCTTGAATTTGATGAGGTTCGAGGAGTTGAAGGAGTTAAGCTTGCTTCCTATAAGCTTGGCGATATTAACCTCAACGTTGCCGTCGCTTCGGGAACGGCTAACGCTAAAAAGGTTCTTGAAGCGGTTAAGGCAGGAGAGCTTGACGTTCAGTTTATTGAGATTATGGCTTGTCCCGGCGGTTGCGTAAACGGCGGCGGTCAGCCTATCCAGCCCGCTGACGTAAGAATGGCTATCGATCTCCGTAAGGTTCGTGCCGCGGTTCTTTATAACGACGATATTACGTCTGACGTAAGAAAGTCTCACGAGAACTCCGCAGTTAAGAAGCTCTACGATGAGTACTTTGGCGAGCCCAACAGCCATAAGGCTCACGAGATACTTCATACCAGCTATATCAAGCGCGGTCTGTGATTAGTTAGATAGTATAATTGATGGGGAGTGCCTTTTTGCAAAAAGGCACTCCCTGAATTGTATTAAATATTAAGGGGAGGAGAGAACTTCTTGCAAGAAGTTCTCTCCTCCCCTTAACCCCACCTCTTTCAAGAAACTTAAATGTGTTGAGTACGTTTTGACTCTTTGTTCTGCTTCCTACTTACATTACGCAGAAAGCAAAATAAAAGATAAAAATATCCCAAGTTTTAAAGATTTTTGAAGAGGGAGGAAGAAACTTTTTTAAAAAGTCTTTTTCTCCCCTTAACCCCACCTCTTTCAAGAAACTTAAAAGTATAGGGTACGTTTTGATTTTTTGTTCTGCTTCCTACTTACATTACGCAGAAAGCAAAATAAAAGATAAAAACGTTCCCAACTTTTAAAAATTTTTGAAGAGGGAGGGGGTTGCAGGGGGAGGGAGAAACTTTTTGTAAAAAGTTTCTCCCTCCCCCTGCTGCTATTAAATCATTAACTCATATCAATCTCACAGCGATTTGACGAAGGCTTCGATGCGTTCGAGGGCTTGAGTTATGTGCTTTATGGAGTAAGCGTATGAAATACGAGCAAAGTTATTGCCGGCTTCTCCGAAAGCGCTTCCGGGAACGATAGCGCATTTGTAGTCGTATAGAAGCTTATTACAGAACTCCTCACCCGAAAGACCGAAATCGCTTATTCTTGGGAATATGTAAAATGCGCCCTCAGGCTCAAACGATTCAATTCCAATACTTTTAAGACCGTTATAGATATATCTGCGGCGGCGGTTATATTCGTCGCGCATCATCTTTATATCGTCGTCTCCGTTTTTCAGTGCCTCGACAGCCGCAAACTGCGAGGTCGTCGGAGAGGACATAATTCCGTACTGATGTATTTTGAGCATTTGCTCCGCAAGAGGCGCGGGAGCGCAGATATATCCGAGTCTCCAGCCCGTCATAGCGTAAGCCTTTGAAAATCCGCTGGCGATGATAGTGCGCTCTTTCATTCCTTCAAGGGAAGCGATAGAACAATGCGTACCCGTATAGGTAAGCTCGGCGTATATCTCGTCGGAAAGCACGAGGATATTTGTGCCGCGGAGTATCGCCGCAATTTCTTCAAGCTCGCCTTTCGTCATAATAGCGCCGGTCGGGTTGTTGGGGTAGGGAAGTACGAGCATTTTAGTCTTGCTCGTAATAGCCGCCTTGAGCGCTTCGGGATTTATCTTGAAATTATCCTCAAGCTTGGTTTCCAAAATTACGGGAACAGCACCCGACATTTTTGCGAGAGGAGCGTAGCAAACGAAGGAAGGGGTGGGAACGATTATCTCGTCCCCCGGCTCGATGACCGAACGGAAAGCTATATCAATAGCTTCGCTTCCGCCCACGGTAACGATGACTTCCTTTTCGGGCTCGTAAGAAACACCGAAGCGGCGGGACATATAATTGTTTATTTCGGAACGAAGCTCCATAAGCCCCGCATTGGCGGTGTAATAGGTTCTGCCTTTTTCAAGGCTCTCGATACCTGCCTCGCGGATATGCCAAGGCGTCTGAAAATCGGGTTCGCCGACGGTAAGACCGACGACGTCGCTCATCGTGTTCATCAAATCAAAGAACTTGCGTATACCCGATTTGGGGGTGTTCACCACAGTTTGAGATAATACTTTGCTATAATCTATCATCAGTTGAAGGTCCCCCTTTCGTCAGCTTCGGGAGCGTCGTAAAGAATACCCTTGTCCTTGTATTTGTGGAGAACGAAATGGGTAGCGGTTGAGGTTACCGAGTCTATCGTGGAGAGCTTCTGCGAGACGAAATAAGCGACCTCCTTCATCGTTTTTCCCTCGATAAGAACCGAGAGGTCGTAAGCACCCGACATAAGATATACCGCCTGAACCTCGGGGTAATTGTATATTTTCTCGGCAACCCTGTCAAAGCCTCTGTCCCGTTGGGGCGTGAGCTTGACTTCTATCATAGCGGTAACCGATTCACGTTCGGTCTTTTCCCAGTCTACGATGGTTTTATATCCGAGAATAGTTCCGCTTTTTTCAAGAGAATCTATTTCTTTTCTTATCTCTGCTTCATCGACGCCGAGCATTATAGCGAGCTGTTTGTCGGTAAGACGAGCGTCGCCCTCGAGAAGCTTAAGAATTTTATTTTTCATAGCCTAATTCCTTTCTTGGTTTATCTTCTTCAAAATGCTTTCATACGAAAGTCCGTACTTATCCGCGATATCGCGGGCGTAGCTCTTTCCGTCGGGCTTGGCTCGGACTATCTTAAAGGAGCGTTTACCCTCCTCGATTCCCGCAACCAAGGTATCTATAGCAACTCCTCCGCAGGATGCGGTGCGGGCGTTGATACTGTCTATTTCCGATGCAAGCTCGTGAAGGTGCGTTGAGAAGAGGCATCGGCAGCCGACGCGGCTGAAGCCGGCAAGCACCTCTGCCGCTATATAGGAGGCCTCAAACGCGCCCGTGGACGAAAGCGATTCGTCAAGCAGGACGAGGCTGTGGCTCGTTACGTTATCGAATATTTCTCCGAGCCGCGCACATTCCTCTCCAAGACGTCCCTTGTCTATGGTGTCGTCGGCTCCCGTAGGGAAGTGAGTGAAGATAGCGTCCGAAACGCTTATTCTGATACTGTCGGCGGGAACGAACATTCCAAGCTGCATAAGCGCCTGCGCTATTCCGACGGCACAGGTAATTACTGATTTTCCGCCTCTGTTGGGACCCGTGAGAACGTATATAAGCGCGTTGTCAAGATCAAAATCAACATCGTTGGCGACTATCTCATCGTCAACCTTAAACGCTACGCAGGGATTATATAAGCCTTTAGCAGAGAAGCAACGCTCGTCGGCTTCGGCCGCGTTTGGAATACACAGCGCACAGCCCTTGTCAAGCAGACGGCGCATAAATTCGGTTCCCTTGACGAGAAATTCTATCTCGGGCATAAGATTGAGAAGAAAATCGGTGTTTTCAAGAACGTAGGACTGTACTATACGCTTCCAGGAACGCAGAGATTGCTTGTAAACCTCGTTTATTGCCGAATTGAAAGCGAGAGACAGAGCGGTTTTTTGGTTTTCCGATTGTTTTTTTCCAAAGGGAACGAGATTAGCGATACAGGTATACTCGTTGTCCTTAAAGTTGAGGCGGAGTATCTTGTCAAGCACGTCTCCCGAACGGAAGGTCTCGGAGTTTATGGAGAGCACTCCCGCGCTTGAGGGTCGGAGCTGCGCGTCGAGATTGACGCCGATAGTAACGCTTTTTATATCGCGTACACGGTTGGTAAGCTCGGAGAGCTTGGCGTTGAGGTCAGCGTAGTATTCGCTTTCGGCAAGCTCGGATATGCGGTCGGCGAGAGCAACGAAGGATTTGCTGCGGAGCTTGTCGCGTACCGCTCCAAGTCCCTCGTGAAGCGTTTCTATACAAGAGATATAAAGCTCTATTTCCGTAATGCTTTCAAGATACGAGGAGGTATCGCCATTGTCCGCCTCAAGCCTGCGGAGCTCCATAACGTCGGTAAGTATAGGGATAAGCCTATTGAGCGTTTTCGATATTTCGGGACATTCGAGCATATCCGCAAATACGTCGTTACGGTGCTTTATCACCGATATATCGGTAGTAAAATATTCGTCGAGGTCGCTGTTTTTGAGGCTGAATATCTCAAGCAGACCCAATTCGTCGAGCGTGAACATATCTATGTCGGGAACGTCGATACCTCCGTAATGCTTTTGCTGAGTATCGGCGTTTGGAAAAATCAAACTGAAATTTGAAAAGTCCTGATTCATTCGTTTACCGTACCTTTCAAGGTTTTGTTTTTTAGAAAAGCTTGCCTATGAGGAAAGCCGCCGCAATCTGAAGCACGATTATGACGGGAATACCCACCATAAATTTTGCGTGCTTGGTTTTGTGTCTTATTATGAGCATAGTAACGAACATAGCTATGGAGCCTCCGAGCGCCGAGAGGATAAGGAGAGACGCCTCTCTCGTGCGGTGGCGCTGCATATGCTTTGAGGCAAATTTATCGTAACAGCAGACTATAATCGAGATAACCGAGATGACCGCCAAGTAAGCCAAAAAATATTTCATAATTTCATACCTTTCTCAATCGTACGCCGAATATTAGATTTTAATATTCGGCGTGAAATTTAAGTTGATGATTACTGCTTTTTGGGATAGCTGTCCTTTAGACCGACTATGCGGTTGAAGGTGTTGGGGTGCTTCGTGTCCTTGCAGAAATATCCGTTTCTGACGAATTGGAATTTTTCTCCCGCCTCGGAGTCAATCAGCGACGCCTCAACCTTGGCGTTTTCAACGACAGTAAGGGACGCTGGGTTGAGATAGTCGTTGTAGGTCTTATCCTCGGGGATAGCGTTGACATTCTCAATGGTGAAGAGCTTGTCGTACAGCATAAGGGCAGCGTCCTTCGCGTAGGGGAGAGAGAGCCAATGGATAGTACCCTTTATCTTTCTGCCGTCGGCAGGGTTTCCGTTTCTCGTCTCAAGGTCCGCGGTACAGCGTATCTCTTTTATGCTTCCGTCCTCGTTCTTTACTATCTCGCCGCATTTTATGATATACGCTCCCATAAGTCTTACCTCGGAATCGGGCTTGAGTCTGAAGAACTTGGGAGGCGGTACCTCGGCAAAATCGGATGCGTCTATATACAGCTCTCTCGTGAAGGGAAGCGCTCTCGTTCCCGCATCGGGGTTTTGGGGATTATTGGGCAACTCGAAATATTCCACCTTATCCTCGGGGTAGTTCGTGATGACTACCTTTATCGGATTTTCTATCGCTATGCGTCTCGGAGCCGCCGCGTTAAGCTCCTCGCGGATAGAGTGCTCGAGCATATCTATGTCCACGAGGCTGTTTGCCTTGGATATTCCCGCCGCTCTTACAAAATTGAAGATAGAGGAGGGAGTGTAGCCCCTGCGGCGAAGCGCGCAGATAGTGGGGAGGCGCGGATCGTCCCAGCCGTCCACCATATCGTTCTCGACGAGATAGCGCAGATATCTCTTTGACATAACGGTATTGGTTACGTTAAGTCTCGCGAATTCTCTCTGCTTCGGCTTGGGATCGAAAATTCCGATATTGTCTATGACCCACTCGTAGAGAGGTCTGTGATTTTCAAATTCAAGCGAGCAGAGGGAATAGGTTATGCCCTCAAGCGCGTCTTGGATTGGGTGCGCGTAGTCGTAAAGCGGATAGATGCACCACTTGTCGCCTTGACGGTGATGAGAGGTGTGAACTATTCGGTATATGGCGGGGTCGCGCATATTGAGGTTTGAAGAGGACATATCTATCTTCGCGCGCAGAGTTTTCGCTCCGTCGGGAAACTCGCCGTTTTTCATACGCTCAAAGAGGTCGAGATTTTCCTCCACGCTTCTGTTTCTGTAAGGGCTGTCCTTGCCCGCTGTCGTGAGCGTTCCGCGGTATTCCTTCATCTCCTCGGCGCTCAAGTCGCAGACGTACGCCTTTCCGTCCTTTATAAGCTTTACCGCAAATTCGTAGCATTTGTCAAAATAATCCGAGCCGTAGAATACGCCTCCGCTCGGAGTAGCTCCGAGCCAGCAAAGATCCTCGTAAATAGCCTCAACGTACTCGTTGTCCTCCTTTGCGGGGTTGGTATCGTCGTATCTGAGGTTGAAAAGACCGCCGTATTTTTTTGCCGTTTCGTAGTTTATAAGGATAGCCTTTGCGGAGCCGATGTGAAGATATCCGTTAGGCTCGGGCGGAAAACGGGTGTGAATCTTTATGTTGGGGTCTTCTCTGAGGTCGGCGTCTATAATGTCGTGTATAAAATTGCCTGTGATTTCTTCCATAGGTTTATTAACGTCCTTTCAGTTTGGAAAAGTTATTAGATTAGAGTGATGAGCAGATATCCGCTATCCTCTGCTTTATTTTTTCTGCGCCGAGAAGCTGCATTACCGAATACATATCGGGGGAGTTGAGTCTGCCCGTTACGGCAACCCGCAGGAACATACTTACGTCAGCGACGCTTCCGCGGAAGGCTGTGGGGTCGTTTTTGTACGCCTTCATATCGGAGGCGTATCCGAGACTGTCTGCGATAGCTTTTATTTTGTCGAACCAAGCGTTCATATCGTCGTTTGTGTCAAAGCTTTCGCAGAACGCTTCAAGCGCGGCTTTTATATCGGCTTTGTCCGAGGCTTCGGGATAAGAGTCCTCTATTCTGAAATATTCGTCGAAGAAGAAGCTTACGTAAGCCTTTACCTCACTCCATACCGCGATATCCTTGCGGGGCTTTTTGCCTCCTCTGCCTATTGAGAGGATAGCCTTTGAAAAATCTGGATCTTTCGTGAACACCTTCGCGAAATCGGGGTCGTATTCAAGTGCCCAAGCCGACACGTAATCGTATACCTGCTCCGCGCTCATAAGCGATATTACGTTCTTTGAAACGTCGCGGAGCTTCGCCACGTCGAAAAGCGAACCTGCGGGATTCATCTTCTTATAAGAAAATTTGAATTCGGAGGTCGGCGCATAAGGATTGGCGCGTCTCCAGTCCTCATAGTTTGAGTTGAGTATAGTCATAATATACTCGTAGACCGCCTCGACGGGATATCCCTCCGCCTTGTAATAGGTGAGAGCAAGCTCGGGGTCTTTACGCTTTGAGAGCTTTCTTTTTGAGGTGCCGTCCATTTTCATAAGAGGACCTATGTGCAGATATTTCGGGGGCTTATATCCGAGTGCGCGGAAAAGCTGGAGATGGAAGGGAAGCGTAGGCAGCCATTCGTCTCCTCTTACCACGTGAGTCGTTCTCATTAGGTGGTCGTCTACCGCGTGCGCGAAATGATAGGTCGGTATACCGTCGGATTTCAGCAGAACGTGGTCGATATCGTTCTCGGTAAGCTCGAGATTTCCTTTTATAAGGTCGGTGAATTTTATCTTGTTTTCGATACTTCCTTCGGAGCGGAAGCGCAGTACCCAAGGCATACCCTTGCCGAGCATTTCCTCAATATTCTCAATAGAACGGCCGCGCCACTTCGCCCATTTGCCGAAATATCCGAAATTTGCCTTTTCGGCTTCCTGCGCTTTGTGTATCTCCTCAAGCTCTTCCTCGGTACAGAAGCAGGGGTAAGCCATACCCTCGGCCACGAGGTGCTTTGCGAAAACGTGGTATATATCCTTGCGCTGACGCTGTCGGTAGGGGCCGAAGGCGCCGTTGTCTCCGTCGATAGTAGCGCCCTCGTCGAAAACTATATTGTAGTGAGCGAGGCTTTCGATAAGAGTTTCGACCGCCCCCGGAACCTCACGCTTCGCGTCGGTGTCCTCGACTCGAAGAAAGAGAACACCGCCCGATTGGTGAGTCATTCTCTCAGAGGTAAGTCCCTGCACGAGATTTCCGAGGTGAACGAAGCCCGTGGGGCTCGGAGCCATTCTCGATACTACCGCGCCTTCGGGAAGGCCGCGCAGAGGAAACTCGGCGTCTACCTCCTCGGGTGTTTTTGTTACGTTTGGAAATAGAAGGTCGGCAAGCTTTTTATTATACATAATTTTGTCCTTTCGTTATCGTCTGAAATAAGCCGCGTTGTCAAGCGCGTCTCCGAGAAGCGCCGAGCCGGCGTGCCCGGGGTATATTTTTATTTTGCGGTCATATTCGGAGAGCTTGTTAAGCGAGGTCAGGAGTGCGTCCTCACATCCTCCCCAAAGGTCGCATCTGCCGACGTTATCGGAAAACAAAGTGTCTCCCGTCAGCATAAAATCTCCGCAGTGGTAGCAGACCGAGCCGGGTGAGTGCCCGGGGGTGTGAACGACCTTTATTATCTCGTCTCCGAGGGAGATTTCCTCGCCGTCGTCAAGGAGAGTCTGCGCGGGAGCGTATGCTCTGTCCCTTCCGAAAAATGTGAAGAAGGCGTTCTTTTTTCCGTCGGTCAGCATCGGGGCGTCGTCCTTGTGTATCATCGCTCCGATATTAAGCTCGGCGCGGAGAGTATCAAGCGAGACTATATGGTCAAAATGCCCGTGCGTGAGAATTATTCCCTCAATAACGGCTCCCTCACGGTCGGCAACCGTCTTTATCGCGTTTACCGACACCGCGGGATCCACAACGAGCGCGTGATTACCCGATATTAAGAGGTAGGTATTGGCTCCGAACGACTCGGGACATACCGCAAATATCTTCAAAATATCACCGCCATAAATCAATATTACATTATATTATATCACATAAGCGCCTCAAAGTCTATACTTTTGAAGAAATTTATCCCTTCCCGCGAGCATATTTTGATACGGTTATTGCAAAATGAGAAAATATCTGATATAATTTTATAAAAGCTTTGCGGAGGAGAGGAAAGATATGCTTTGCGGTTTTGAAGAATCGGCAGAATTATACGAGGATATATTGTCTATTCGGACGAGAGACTATTTTTCTTCCTTTGACGAAAAGCGCGCTCAATTCTCAAATCCCGCCGAAATGCTTATAGGCGGAGAAGAGGAAAGATTTGTTCGGCTGTGCTCGGATGAGAGCGGGCTTCCTTTTGAAAAAATGTCGGATTACGAGCGGTTCGCCGCCTTCGTTAATAATCGGCTTTGCTTTTCGGGAAGCGGTGTTGCCGAGGTCTTTGCCGAAAAGGTAAGGCTGTTTACCGAGGAGGATATAGATTCTTACTATATTTCGCCGCAAGCGCTTTGGACTTTGTGCTGTGAAAAGATGAGCTTTGCGGAAAACGGTCTTGATACGCTTGGAGCGGAAAAGGGCAAGAGCATTCGTTTGCCTCGGCTTTGCGGCTGCGTAAGCTATACCGAGCTTCTCGAACGAAATTTTGAAGCGCTTGACGGAGCTGACGAAGAGACCGCCGTTATTGCCGATATCTCCGACGTTGAATTTTTAAGAAGCGATAAATTTCATTGCGAGGAGGCGTTCTCGGCTTTTTTCGAGGACGGCGTCTCGGGCAGGGATATGCTCGTCAGCGGACTGCTTTATTCCTTGTGTGAAAAAATGAAAAAGCGCAATATTCGTCTTTGGCTGAATATTGGCGGCAACTATTCCTCCGCCGAAAAGCTTATAAAATATTTTTCCGGCAGAGGCGTGCTTCCGAGTATTCGTGTTTTCGCTTCGGGAGACTGTATTGTAAGAGCCGCCCGCGGGCTGTGCGGAGAATACCCGTCGGGAAGCTCCCGCGTCAAGGTTCTTTGCGGAGTCTTGTACGAGTGCGGAGATACGAGCGATTTGATCGCCGACAAAATAAAAAAAATAGCCGCGGTGTATCCCTTAAAGCTGCTTCGCTTTGGGGGAACTGATACGAACGAGCCGCTTTTTGCCGCGCACCACAGGGTGTTCGCGAAGGGCTTGTATCTCGCTTTGCACGATATATGCGGTGATTGCGGGGAGGCGCTGGGTATTGCCCGCGCGGTTTTGGAAAATTGAAAATAAAGCAAAATTTGTCTGCGCAGCGGTATACGGATATACAAACGGTATAACGTAATGAGAAAAGGAGACTTTATGAAACTATTATTTAAGCAGAGACTTTTTTCGTGGTTTGACAGTTATGATATATACAACGAAGACTGGGAGACCGTCTATACGGTGAGAGGTCAGCTCTCGTGGGGACATTGTCTGAAAATTTACGACGCTTACGGAAACGAACTGGGTACGGTCAAGGAAAGGGTGCTGACTTGGCTTCCTAAATTTGAAATTTATATCGGAGAGCGTTACGTAGGCTGTATAAGCAAGGAAATTTCCTTTTTTAAGCCGAAATTCAATATAGATTGCAACGGCTGGTATATCGACGGGGATTGGTTTGAGTGGGATTATCGTATAATCAACGCCTTGTGTCAGCGGGTAGCGACCGTTTCAAAGGAGCTTTGGAATTGGACCGATACATACGTTCTTGACGTGAGAGACCCCGCGGACTCCCTTTACGTGCTTATGGTAGTGCTCGCTATCGACGCCGAAAAGTGTTCGAGAAACTGATTTGCGGGGGCGGAGCGTATGGAGATAATAGCGGAAATATTTTTTGAGGTATACCTTGAGCTTTTGTTTCTTATAGTACCCGACAAAAATTTCAGCAAGAGACAGATAACGGCGATAAAAATATTTGCCGTATGCGCTATGCTGATATTTATAGCCCTCGCGTTTTTAGGAATAGTCCTTATCGTCGATTACGGCAATATGCTCGGAGTAATTCCCATAAGCGTCGCGGTGTTTCTCTCGCTTGCGCAGATAATACTCGGAATAGTTTTTTATAAAAGAAATCATTGAGATTTGAGGTAGTATGGTTATACATTCGATAGACCCCGTATACGACGAAAGCTCAAGAGTTTTGATATTAGGGAGCTTTCCGTCGGTACGTTCAAGGGAGGAGGGCTTTTTTTACGGACATCCGCAAAACAGATTCTGGAAAGTGCTGTCCGTTACTTTCGGGTGCGAAGTGCCGGAAACGGTTGAGGAGAAAAAGCGGCTGCTTCTCGAACGCGGGATAGCCCTGTGGGACGTGATAGCGTCGTGCGAGATAGAGGGAAGCTCGGATAATTCCATAAAAAACGTCCTGCCGAACGATATCACACCGATAATAAAAGCCTCGCGTATAGAAAAAATATTTCTCAACGGCAGGACTGCCGAAAAATATTATAACAAATATATAAAATCGGAGATTCCCATAGAAGCCGTCTGCCTTCCGTCCACCTCTCCCGCCAACGCCTCGTGGACGCTTGATGTGCTGTCGGAAGCGTGGGGCGTAATAAAATTTTGAAAATAAAATTTTCACAAGCAAGAATTTTGTTGAAAATTCAACTGATTTTTGCCTTTTAATATGTTATCATATAAAAAACGCTTTGAGAGGAAACTATGCAGCTCGTATTATTGACAGCTCTCGGTGTCGGCGGAGCCACCGCCGTGGGAGCGGTGATAGGCTTTTTGTTCAAAAAAATATCTCATACCTTTTCGGATATCGTACTGTCATTTGCCGCGGGCGTTATGCTCGCCGCGGCGGTACTCGGTCTGATACTGCCTTCGCTGGAGTACGGCGGAAAATTCGGACTTATTATTACCATACTCGGTATTTTCGCGGGGGCGTTCTGCCTCAATCTGATAGATAAACTCGTGCCTCACCTGCATAAGCTTGCGGGCGTCGATACCGAGGCTCATTCCAACGCGAATTTGAGCAAGGTGCTTTTGTTCGTTACCGCTATCGCTATACATAATCTTCCCGAGGGAATAGCCGCGGGCGTCGGCTTCGGCTCGGGAAATACCTCGCAGGCTCTGTTTATTGCGGGAGGTATAGCCCTGCAGAATATTCCCGAGGGTATGGTTATTATAGGACCTATGCTTTCTGCGGGAGTTCCGCCCAAACGGACGTTGATTCTGGCTATGGCGACGGGGCTTGTGGAGGTCGTTGGTACGCTGATAGGCTATTTTGCCGTGAGCGCAGCGTCCGCGGTGCTTCCGTTCGCGCTCGCTTTCGCGGGAGGCACGATGCTGTACGTCGTCAGCGACGAGATGATACCCGAGACGCACGCGCACGGACACGAAAGGGGAGCGACCTACGCTTTGCTCGTGGGATTCTGTCTTATGCTCCTTACCGACGTTCTGCTCGGCTGATTCGGTTTTATGCTTCCCCCGACCTGATTATCGGGGGAAGCATAACGCATTTTTTAGTAAAATTTGCGAAATTCTCTTGACAATGCCGACGGGGTGTGATAAAATTAAAAAACGATAATTAATAATTAATTAAAGATATTCCTTGAGGGAGTAGTTTGCATTTATTGCGGCAGGTCAACATCACTGACCAAACGGTCTGGCTTGCCTTAATTAACGAGACTCAAATACATAGCTATGTATTTGAGTTTTTTATTTTTATATCGGTTATCTTTTGATTTGATTTGCAATAAAATAAAAATAAATATTTTAGGAGATGCGTATGAAATTTTATCTCGAACAATCATCAGAGGTCCTTCGGGAGCTTGATTCCGAGGCTTCGGGTCTTACGTCTGCCGAGGCGGAACGAAGGCTTGAGAAAAAAGGAAAAAACAAGCTTGTCGAGGGCAAAAAAGAGTCTTTGATTCACAGGTTTTTCAAGCAGCTCGCTGAGCCGATGACAATTATTCTGCTCGTTGCGGCGGCAATATCGGCAGGAGTGGAGATATACGAGGGCGTTATGGCGGGACATATGGGCTTTCCCTCCGACGTCGTTATAATTCTTGCGGTAGTTCTTATCAACGCGGTGCTTGGAGTATTCCAGGAAAGCAAAGCCGAAAAAGCGATAGAAGCGCTTCAGGAAATAGCCGCCGCTACCTCAAAGGTAATACGCGACGGAAAGCTGATAACGATACGGAGCGAGGATCTCGTCGTCGGAGACGTTATCGTTCTTGAGGCGGGCGACGCCGTTCCCGCCGACGCGCGTATAATAGAATGCGCGAGTATGAAGATAGAGGAAGCGGCGCTGACGGGAGAATCCGTTCCCGTTACCAAGCAGGAGGAGCCGATGACGGCGGGAGCCGGAGGCGACGTAGCCCTCGGAGACCGCAAGAATATGGCGTTTATGGGAAGCACCGTCGTTTACGGACGCGGCAAGGCGGTAGTTACCGCAACGGGTATGGATACCGAAATGGGTAAAATAGCGGACGCTCTCGCGAAAGCGGAGGAGGGCAAAACGCCTCTGCAAATAAAGCTTGCGGGTCTTTCAAGGATACTCACCTATCTCGTTATAGGAATATGCGTGGTTATTTTCGGCGTAAAGCTTATTCAGGGCGGTATAGGACTTGAGCCCGTTATAGAATCCTTTATGCTGGCTATCTCGCTCGCGGTCGCGGCAATCCCCGAGGGACTTGCGACGGTCGTTACTATAGTGCTTTCGATAGGCGTTACCAATATGTCGAAGCGCAGCGCGATAATCCGTAAGCTGACGGCGGTTGAGACACTCGGCTGTACGCAGATAATCTGCTCCGATAAAACGGGTACGCTCACGCAGAACAAGATGACGGTCGTAGACCATTACGGCGAGGACGAGGCGCTTCTCGCAAACGCTATGTCTCTTTGCTCCGACGCGGAGTTTGATGCCGAAGCGGGAACCGCGGTAGGCGAGCCCACCGAGTGCGCTCTCGTCAATTATGCCGAGAAGCTCGGGCTTTCAAAGAACGTTCAGAAAAATGAATTCGTCCGTATCGGAGAGGTACCCTTCGATTCAATGAGAAAGATGATGTCTACCGTTCACAGAACGGCTGACGGCAATCTGATACAGTTTACAAAGGGCGCTCCCGACGAGATACTTAAGAGATGTACGAAGGCTCTCGTAGGCGGTGCCGAGGTCGATATGACCGACGAGATAAGAGCGAATATTCTCGCCGCGAACAAGGGAATGGCGGATAAGGCTCTGCGCGTGCTTGCCGCCGCAAAGAAGGCTCTTTCGGAGGAACCCTCCGTTTACGAGTCGGATACCGTTGAGCAGGAGCTTTGCTTCGTCGGACTCGTGGGAATGATAGACCCCGTGCGTCCCGAGGTAAAGCCCGCTATCGACGAGTGCCGCTCGGCGGGAATCAGACCTATAATGATAACGGGAGACCATAAGGACACCGCCGTGGCTATCGCTATACAGCTCGGTATAATCGAGAGCGCCGATCAGGCTATCACGGGCGCCGAGCTTGACAAGATATCCGATGAGGATTTCGACAGAGAGGTTGAAAAATATTCGGTTTACGCGCGCGTTCAGCCCGAGCATAAAACGAGGATAGTCAACGCGTGGAGAAAGAAGGGTATGGTTACCGCTATGACAGGCGACGGAGTTAATGACGCTCCCTCCATCAAAAACGCCGATATCGGCATAGGTATGGGAATCACGGGAACCGACGTTACAAAGAACGTTGCCGATATGATACTTGCCGACGATAACTTCGCGACGATAGTTTCGGCTGTCGGAGAGGGAAGAAGAATATACGATAATATTCGCAAGGCTATTCAGTTCCTGCTTGCCTCCAATCTTTCCGAGGTGCTTTCGATATTCTTCGCAACACTTCTCGGATTTACCATATTCCAGCCCGTTCACCTGCTCTGGATAAATCTTATCACCGACTGTTTCCCGGCACTCGCACTCGGTATGGAAAAGCCCGAGGCTGACGTTATGAACCGCAAGCCCCGCGACGCCAAGGAAGGCGTTTTCGCCGGCGGTCTCGGCTTTGCCGTAGCTTACCAGGGACTTCTCGTAACTATTATTACGCTCACGTCTTATTTCGTCGGACATTATCTTGAAACGGGCAACTTTAACGTTGGACAGGAAAGCATACACGGAACCACTATGGCGTTCCTTACGCTTTCAATGTGCGAGATATTCCATTCCTTCAATATGCGTTCGCTCCACGGTTCGATATTCACTATGAAGAATCAGAACAAATGGCTCTGGGGCGCGGGAATACTTTCCTTCCTGCTTACGACGCTCGTTATAGAGATTCCGTTCCTCGCGAACGCCTTCAATCTCGCTCCTCTCGGATTTGCCGAGTACGGCATAGCTATGTGCCTTGCCATAAGCATTATACCGATAGTCGAGATAGTCAAGCTCGTGCAGAGAGCGGTAATGAAGAAAAAGAATATTTAAGAAAAAATGAACATGGGAGAAGCTTTCTCGAAAGCTTCTCCCATGACTTATATTACCCACAAATTTAACAAGCAAAACGTAAACCGCCCAAGCGATTGGAGAGTTGCTTGGGTGAGGGGAAGGATAGAGAAAGGGCTACCGTGGGGTAGCCCTTGGGAGAGATAATTCTAATCTACAATTAATATTTTTTTGATTTGATATGTTAATTTTACATTTGGCAAGGTGAAAGTATCTCTAATTGTTTTCCCAATCAATGCTTTTTGAAAAGGACGAAGGCTAATATCAACATTTACAGCGGTATCCTTATTGCTTTCAATGATTCGAGCTTTTATCTGGCAGTTATCAATTACATAAGATATTTATGCAGGTTCTTTTCTTTTAAGATTAATAAATATATCAGAAGCTGAAACTTCTTTTTCAGTTTCTAAAGATTCTTCACTAATGGGATAGACTTTGGATATTCGCTTGAAAGTTCGCACAAGCTCTCTTTTTCCCATAACTTCTTCCCATTCGATTTTTTGAGGCTCGTAAATACCTTGGAATACATATAAGCCCTCTTTGTTTTTTGCAAAGCAAACACGATAAGAATAATCCTCTTGAGACATACTGATATCACTGGGATTAAACCAAATCTCTCTAATAATATCTGGATAAACAAAAATATTGTACCAGCGTCTATTTCTGTTAAATGATTCATTCAAACTTGAATGAGCGAGCATCCAAACACTATAGCCTTCTTTTGTTGCATATTTTGCATATAACATTTTGCGATAAGTAAAAGGAGTGTATTTTCCGCCAATCTCGGCAAAGCAAAAACGGAACGCCGATTGGCGTTCCGCATTGCTTTGGCGGAGAGAGAGGGATTCGAACCCTCGTGTGCTTTCGCACAAACTGATTTCGAGTCAGCCCCGTTATGACCACTTCGATATCTCTCCGTATCAAGTTTTGATATAAAACTGTTTATCGTTATCGTCAGATTAAACTGCCGACCGTGATATTATAACACAAATAAAAAGCTTTTGCAAGAGTTTTTTTAAAAATATCTAAAAAAGTATTATATCATTGACAATTAGGGATAAGAATGTTAAAATAATATAATACGGATTTTACACGGGAGGAGAGGGATATGAGTGATATTTCACGCAAAAAAGAGCTTGACGATTTTTGGGATATAGAATTTATAGCTCCGCGTAAAAGCCCTGTGAGACGGGAAAATCCGAAAGCCGACGAGCTTGTTGAGATAACCGTTTCATCCGTTCTTGAGGACCTTGCCGACAAAGAGAAGTTTCATTCCGAAAAACTTTCGTTCTCGGACGAGCCGCACGTTATCCGCAAGCAGATATCTCCCGAATACGACGAGCCGTTTAAAAATAAAGATACGCTTGAGCTTGAATATTCACCCGAAAACTCGCTTATACACCGAGTGAGGATATTCAAATGGAAGACCTCTTACAGCTATTACGACGATTTTCTTCGCGACGCCCGGCGCTTGCTTCCCGAAAGCGTGGAATTTGCCGAGCACGTTCCTTATTTCTCGTACGTTCCTCAATACGACCAGCTTGACCCGAAGCAGACCGAATATTACTTGTATTTCAGAAGCGAGGCACGCAGGGGAAACTATATAGACGCCGATTACAGCTATATCCTTTTGTATATATACGAGATAATAAATCTCGGAGACCTTATGGATACATCTTTCGGGCAAGACCAGCTTTGCGGGCTTTGGAAAGCTTACAGAAAAAAGCATATAAGGCTTAATAAGCTTCTGATAGAATGGATATGCGATTACAGCTTTATGAACCGTCTGCCTCCGCCGAGGAATATAAGCTTGCAGGACGTTGCCGATATTTGCTCGGTCAAGGAGTTCTTCGCCGTGTATACTAAAACCGATTACAGGTCTTACGCCGACGTACTTTTGGCTTTTTCCTCGTCCTACGATTATCATACGAGCAAATTCGCGTCGGGAGACACGCTGAAATTGTTTGAGGAATATATACCTTCCGCGCTTTCGGAAGGTGTAAAATACCTTTCGCGTGAAAATCTTACCGAGAATGCGGGCTTTAACGACAGCCGCCTTCCGCGCGACGCCTACGCGGGCGCGCTGTGCTCGCACAGAATAAAGAGAAGGATAGACCTTGAGTATTGCTCCTTCTCAAAAACCAACGAATTCCGTTATCTCGTAGGGGATATAGTAAAATACTCCGAAAACAAGATAAGGGCGCATATGGGAATAAAATCACGGCTTAGCTGTTATTCTCTTGACGCGGGAATCAGAGCCGTTCTCGACGCGTTTTTTAAGGAGCGTTTGATAAAGCCGAAAAAGACCGCCGCGAAAGAGAAGAGAACGGAATACGACGTACTTTACGATTTGCCTCGAAAGGCTTTCTCTCTTTCCGACGCACGCAGAATAGAGGAGGAGTCGTGGGATACGACTAATGAGCTTATAGAGACCTTTGATGACGGGGAGAAAAACGAAGAGGTGCCGAATACGGTGCTTGAAACGCCGATATGCGACACGCTTGACGTTCTGCCGAATATAACCGAGAATGCCGACGGAACCGTACTGAAACAGGCTCTCGGAGAGCTTGCCGATTTTGCTCTGGCGGTGTATCGCGGAGACCTGCGGGCACAGAGAGAGACGGCAAGAAAACTCGGAAGAATGTCGGACGGTATAGCCGATGAGATAAACGAAAAGAGCTTTGATATAATCGGAGACGTTCTGATAGAGGACGCGGGCGGTGAATACCGTATAGTCGAGGATTACGAAGTCTATTTTACCGATTGGGAGGATTAAATGGAACAGGATATAAATTTGCAGAAAATACCGAAAAGGATATTGAATTCCTTGCTTGCGTCGGTATCGGCGGGCGTGGTTCCGCGCGCGGGCGCGCCGTATATAGCTATCGGAAGAAAGGACGAGATATCGGCGCTTCTTTCCGACCTTTCCGCAGTGAATGAGGGAGGGGGAACTATGCGCTTTATAATAGGCAGATACGGAAGCGGAAAAAGCTTTCTTATGCAGCTCGTAAGAGGCTACGCGCTGGAGAGGGATTTCGTTACGGCGGACGCTGACCTTTCTCCCGAGCGCCGTCTTTACGGTTCTTCGGGAAGTGGCGTGGCTACTTACAGAGAGCTTATGAAAAACCTTGCGTCAAAGACCTCTCCCGACGGCGGGGCACTTCCGAAAATGATAGCGAAGTGGATAGATTCTATGCAAACCGAGATAGCGTCCGACGGAATAGATACCGAGAGCGACGAGTTTGCGAAAAGGTTAAATCGCTGCGTCGCGGAAAAGCTCAGGGATATAGAATTTCTCGTCGGAGGCTTTGATTTTGCGAGAATTATCACGGAATATTACAGGGCGTTCGTCTCGGGAGACGACGACAGGCGCATTGCCTGTCTGCGCTGGCTCAGAGGTGAATTTTCAAGTAAGACCGAGGCGAGAAGCGCGCTTGGCTTTCAGGTCTCCGTAATAATAGACGACGATAATTGGTACGATTTTCTGAAGCTTTGGGCGTGTCTGGTGAGAATGATGGGGTATAGAGGACTTATCGTTTTTATAGACGAGTGCGTAAATCTTTATAAGATAAATCACAGAGTCAGCAGAGAGAACAACTACGAAAAGATACTGGCGATGTTTAACGATACGCTTCAGGGGCGCGCCGAGGGACTTGGACTGATACTCGGAGGCACGCCGCAGTTTCTTGACGACACGAGAAGGGGGCTGTTCAGCTACGAGGCGCTTCGCAGCAGACTTTGCGACAGCCGTTTTTCCGTTGACGGAGCGGTAAATCTCATCGGTCCCGTAATAAGACTCCGCAGACTCAGCGACGATGAGCTTTACGCGCTGATATCGAGGGTAACCAAGCTTTACGCCGTGAATTACGGTATAGAGCCCCGTGTGAGCGACGAGGAAAAGGTGAAATTCCTTGAGATATGCTTGGCGAGAGCGGGAGCCGACAGTATGATAACCCCGAGAGAGATGCTGCGGGATTATATGACGGTTATGAATCTTCTGATGCAGAACGAGGATCTTTCATTTGACGATATAGTAGGTCAGGCGGTTACGCTGAGAACCGATGAGGACGGCGCGGAGAAAGCATCGGAGTCAAAAAAGGAATATACTCCCGAGGACATCGTTTTCTGAAATATATCATAAGGAGGTATTGTGAATGACAGAGGCTGACAGAATATTTGAAAAATTCCCGCCCTTTATCCGAGATTTTATATATTCGAATTCGTGGGATTCGCTCAGGGGAGTTCAGATAGCGGCGGCAAAAACTATTTTTTATACCGACAGAAATCTGCTGCTGACCTCTTCGACGGCAAGCGGAAAGACCGAGGCTGCTTTTTTTCCGATATTGACTGAGCTTTACCAAAAACCTCCGTCAAGCGTGGGAGTGCTTTATATAGCTCCGCTTAAAAGTCTTATCAACGACCAATTTTTAAGAATAGATTCACTTCTCAAAGAAAGCGGTATAAGGGTTACGCATTGGCACGGGGACGTCGCGGCGTCTCATAAGAAGAAGCTTTTGTCCTTACCCGAGGGAATACTTCAGATAACTCCCGAATCTCTTGAGGCTATGCTGATAAACCGCTCAAACGATATCCCGCGCTTGTTCTCCGACCTTCGCTACGTCGTTATAGACGAGATACACACGCTTATGGGAAGCGACAGGGGAAATCAGATAATATGCCAGCTTTCGAGGATTGCGAGGCTTATAGGCCGTTCACCGCGCAGGATAGGACTTTCCGCGACGGTCGGAGAGACCGAAAAGGCAGTCAGATGGCTTTCTGCGGGAAGCGGAAGAGACACCGACGCTCCGAGCTTCGAGGCTGAAAAGATAAAATGGCGTCTTGGTATGGAACATTTCTTCATAAATAGTAAAAATGCCGACCAAAGCGAAAGCGCTCGCGAGGGAAAGAACGAAACCTCCGCTCTTGACGCGGGATACGAATATATGTACGATTGCGTCAAGGATAAGAAGGCTATCGTCTTTTCAAATTCAAGGGAGGAGACCGAATACGTCTGCGCGACGCTCAGGCAGATAGCCGATAAAAGAGGAGAGAGGGATATTTTTCTCATACATCACGGAAATCTCTCGGCGGCTTTGCGCGAGGAAGCGGAGATGAAAATGAAGAACGAGGAGATATCTGCGGTTACGTGCGCTACCGTTACGATGGAGCTTGGAATAGATATAGGAAGGCTTGAGAGAATTTTGCAGAACGACGCGCCGAATTCGGTGTCAAGCTTTCTCCAGAGGCTCGGACGGTCGGGGCGCAGAGGACAGCCACCCGAAATGATGATGGTATTCAGGGAGGAGGAACCCTTGCCTAACGCTCCTCTTCCGCAGATAATACCTTGGAGCCTTCTGCGCGCGATAGCGATAGTACAGCTTTATATAGAGGAGAGATTTATCGAGCCTCCGTCAGAGAAAAAACAGCCGATGAGCCTTTTGTTTCATCAAACGCTCAGCGTGCTTGCGTCCTGCGGAGAGCTGACTCCCGCCGCTCTTGCCGATAGAGTTCTGTCTATGCCTCCGTTTTCCGAGGTATCAAAGGAGGATTATCGGACGCTTATATTGTCTATGCTTCGCTCCGATATGCTGGAGATGACAGAGGAAAAGGGACTTATCGTTGGGCTTGCGGGAGAGAGACTGCTCAACAGCTTTAAATTTTACGCCGTATTTAACGACAGCGAGGATTTTACGGTGCGGTGCGAGTCGGAGGAGATAGGCACTATAACCACTCCGCCTCCCGCGGGAGACAGGTTCGCGCTTGCGGGCAGAGTGTGGGAGGTGCTTGAGACCGACCTTCAAAGACGCCTCGTTTACGTCAAGGGCGTAGAGGGAAAAATGGAGATATCCTGGCCCGGAGATTACGGTGAGATACACACCCGTATTCTTGAGAGAATGAAGAAGATACTTGAGGAGGATACCGAATATCCGTATCTCAAGGAGAACGCGGAAAGCAGACTCCGCAAGGCGCGGGAGGTGGCGAGAGCGACCTCGCTTACTAAGCGCTCTATGGTATATCTCGGAGGATATACCTGGTGTCTGTTTCCGTGGCTCGGTACGCGCTCGTTCAGAACGCTCAGAAAGTTCATAGCCTTGAACGCTCACCGCTTCGGTATATCGGGAATAGAGTTTGAGGGCTGTTATTATATGACCTTCAGAATGGAAAAGGGCAGCGGTGAGGAGCTTGCCGCCTTTATGGCGGAATACGTAAGCCGATACGGAATAAAAGCGGAAGAGCTGGTGAACGGCAGAGAACTGCCCGTATTTGAAAAATACGACAGGTATATTCCGGGTGAGCTTTTGCGCTTTGCTTATTCGGCGGACAAGCTGAATACCGAGGAGGCAGAGAAGAGAATTTTTGATATTTACGGAGAATACAAGTAATATAATTGTTCAAAATCCACAAAAAAATCACCTTGCGCGTTTTTATTGTCGTGCAAGGCGGACATTGACTTTTGAGGTAAAAAAGAGTATCATATACTTAATGCGATGATAGGGAGCGGCAGGATAATGCTTTTTTCAGAGAGCCGTCGGGCGGTGCGAGACGGCAGAAGAGTTCCTTGCTAAATCACCCTTGAGCTGACCGCCGAAAGCTTGACCGATATCATTGGTTTCGCAAGTAGAACGGTACGTATTTCTGCGTTAAAGAAAAGCGTATAAAAGTACGTTGAGCGCCCCGTATATTCGGGGAATCAGAGTGGTACCGCGGAGCTATGGTCTTCGTCTCTTGACAGAGGCGAAGACCTTTTTTATAAAAATATTTACATAAGGAAAGGATATAAAAATGCTTACACTTGATAAAGTATATCACGCGGCGTATATGCTTAAGGACGTTATAAGAGAGACCTCTCTTATACAGTCCAAGATAAATCCCGATTGTCAGGTATATCTTAAAACCGAAAACCTTCAGGTAACGGGTTCCTTCAAGGTCAGGGGAGCGGGATATATGATATCCCAGCTTACCGAGGAGGAAAAAGCGAGGGGCGTTATCGCCTGCTCTGCGGGAAATCACGCGCAGGGCGTTGCTCTCGCGGCTTCAAAATACGGAATAAAGGCTACGATTTGCCTGCCCGACGGAGCGCCGATATCAAAAGTAGAGGCTACCAAGAGCTACGGAGCGGACGTGGTTATGGTAAAGGGCGTTTACGACGACGCTTACAAGCGCGCGCTTGAGCTTCGAGACGAGAAGGGATATACCTTCGTCCATCCTTTTGACGACGACAATGTTATCGCGGGACAGGGAACCGTCGGACTTGAGATACTCAACGAGCTTGACGATCTTGACGCGGTAGTGGTTCCGATAGGAGGCGGCGGACTTATTTCGGGTATCGCATTCGTGATAAAGCAGCTCGCTCCCCGCGTAAAGGTGTACGGTGTACAGTCGGCGGGCGCTCCGAGTATGTATAACTCGGTCCGCGGCGGAAAGATAGAAAAGCTTCCCTCGGTATCTACGATAGCCGACGGAATAGCCGTCAAGGAGCCGGGCGCCAATACGTTTGAGCTTTGCTCGAAATACGTTGACGAGATAGTTACGGTAAACGAAGACGAGATATCCTCCGCGATACTCGCGCTTATAGAACAGCACAAAATGATAGCCGAGGGCGCGGGCGCCGTTTCGGTAGCCGCCGTAATGTTCAACAAGATTCCCGTTAAGGACAAAAAGGTCGTTTGCGTGGTATCGGGCGGTAATATCGACGTTACAATACTTTCCCGCGTTATCGAAAGAGGTCTGCTTACCTCGGGAAGAACCTGCAATCTCTGTATTGAGCTTATGGATAAGCCGGGACAGCTTATGGACGTATCGAGAATAATCGCGTCTCTCGGCGCGAACGTTATATCGGTACACCACGAGCGGGCGAGCGAGACGAAGGACATCAACGGCTGCTATCTGCGCCTCGTGCTTGAAACCAAGAATTACGAGCATATCGAGTCAATAACCAAGGCACTGTCCGAGGCAGGCTTCGGCATAGTATCTGTTCAATAAAAATATCAACGAAAATAATATTATAAAAGGAGAAAAATATAAATGAGCGAAAAAGTATATACGAAAAACGCGCCGGACGCAATAGGTCCTTACTCACAGGCGGTAAAATGCGGAGGAATGGTGTTCACCTCGGGACAGATAGCGATAAATCCCGCGAGCGGAAACGTTGAGGCAAAGACTATTGAGGAACAGACCGAGCAGATATGCAAGAATCTCTGCGCGGTGCTTGAGGCGGCGGGAACGTCGATTGATAAAGCGGTAAAGACCACCTGCTTCCTTGCCGATATGGCTGATTTTGCGGCGTTCAACGAGGTGTACGGAAAGTACTTCACCTCAAAGCCCGCACGCTCCTGCGTAGCGGCAAAGCAGCTTCCAAAGGGAGTGCTTGCGGAGGTCGAGGTTATTGCCGAGCTTTGAGACGGGTTGCGGCGGAGTTTCAATACTTATAAAGCGAGTATAATATATTTTTAAATACAACCAATGTCGGTTTGCTATAATAAAGAATGAATTTTATCAAAATTTCTGTGCAAATTCAATCAAATTTTTGAAAATATATATTTTTTCTTGACAAAGGTAATTATTCGTGATAAAATATCTGCAATAATTATTTAAGCGTTTAAAGGGAATCAGTAGCACGTGAATGTTTTCAGAAAGCCGACGGGTGATGCGAGTCGGCAGCGGGACCGTGTGAATCTCCTCCCCCAGCTTCCGCTTGAAGACCGAAAGGTTGTGTAGACGCGGACGGAGAGCCACCGTTACCAGAGGCTATTCACTGATAGGTGAAGCAGAGCGGCCGTAATCGGCAATAAGAGTGGTACCGCAGAGTGTCAACGACCTTTGTCTCTTTTAACGGAAGAGATAAAGGTCTTTTTTGAATTTTGCGGAAAAGGCGGCTTATGACGCGCTGAATAATTGTTTGATAATTTCGCAGGACGATGCGATATAGGAGGACAGAATGATATTAAACGGCTCTGAAATTCTTGTAAACGTTCTTATAGAGCAGGGCGTTGATACCGTGTTCGGATATCCGGGCGGAGCGGTGCTCAACATATACGACGCTCTTTATAAGTACAGCGACAAGATACATCATTATATGACCGCGCACGAGCAGGGAGCGGCTCACGCGGCGGACGGATACGCGAGAGCGACGGGAAAGACGGGTGTTGTTATCGCGACGAGCGGTCCCGGCGCTACCAATCTCGTTACGGGAATAGCTACGGCGTATATGGACAGCGTTCCTATGGTAGCCATTACGGGCAACGTTCCCACACAGCTTATAGGCTGCGACAGCTTTCAGGAGGTATATATAGCGGGTATCACGATGCCTATCACGAAGCATAACTTCGTCGTTCGCAAGGTCGAGAAGCTTGCCGATACCGTCAGAGAGGCGTTCAGAATAGCGTCAAGCGGACGCCCCGGTCCCGTTCTTATAGATATACCGAAGGATATAACGGCTAACAAGACCACGTTCGTTCCGGCGGAAAAGGTCGTTCCGGCGGTTAAACCCGCAAAGCTCAAGAATATCGAGGAGATTGCCGAGCTTATAAACAGGTCTGAAAGACCTTTTATATATTTCGGAGGCGGAGTCAGAATATCGGGCGCGGGCGACGAGCTCCGCGAGCTTATAGAGAGAGCCGATATTCCCGCGGCGCATACTCTTATGGCGGCGGGCGTGCTCGGATATAAGGAAAAGAACAATCTCGGACTTATAGGAATGCACGGCTGTTATTCGGCAAACGCGGCGGCAAACCGCGCTGACGTGATGCTGGCTATCGGTACGCGCTTCAGCGACCGCGTGGCGCTTAACACCGAGAAGTTCGGACATAATTCCCGTATAGTACATATAGATATCGACCCGAGCGAGATAAATAAGATAATCGTTGCCGATTACAGTATTACGGGAGACGTCAAGGAGGTTCTTCGCGAGCTTCTTAAATACGTCAAGCCCGCGAAGCACGAGGCTTGGAGCGAGCAGATAACCAAATGGAAGAGGGACGACTATATGCCCGAGAACAGATACGACGTTCTCCTTCCTCATCAGATAGTCGATACCGCCTGTGAATACGCGGGCGAGGACGCTATATACGTTACCGACGTCGGACAGCATCAGCTTTGGGCGGCGCAGTATCTGCGGCACGTCAAGCCGAGAAACTTCCTGACGAGCGGAGGACTCGGAACTATGGGATACGGATACGGTGCGGCGATAGGCGCGCAGACAGCCAATCCCGATAAGCACGTCGTTCACTTCACGTCGGACGGCTCGCTTCATATGAATATGAACGAGCTGTGCACTGCGGTAAGCTACGGGCTTCCCGTTATCACGGTTATTATGAATAACGCCGTTCTCGGTATGGTAAGACAGTGGCAGTGCTCCTTCTACGAGCGCAGATTTTCTTCCAGCGAGCCGGAAAGAAAGACCGATTACGTGGCTGTCGCGAAGGCGTTCGGCGCGGAAGGCTATCATTGCGAGACTCCCGCCGAATTTGAGGAAGCGATGAAAAAAGCGATAAAGTCCAAGGGCCCCGTATGGATAGAATGCAAGATAGACAGGGAAGAAAAGGTACTTCCTATGATTCCCTCGGGCGCTACGGTACACGATACCATTTTCAAATAAGGAGGAGCGGGTATGAAAAAACAATGTATGGTTCTTCTCGTTCAGAATAATGCGGGTGTGCTTGCGCGCGTTACCTCAATGTTTATGCAGAGAGGATTTAACATAGATTCGCTCACCGTTTCATCTACCGATAATCCTCATATTTCGAGAATTACCGTTATGACCACGGGAGACAGCAGAACCTTCAGTCAGATAATGAAGCAGACGGGAAAGCTCGTCGAGGCGAAGATGATTTTTTCGGTCGAACCCACCTTCAGTCTTATCCGCGAATTGCTGCTCATAAAGTTTTCTACCGAGGGCAACGATACGGAAACGCTGAAAAAGACGATTCTGGACTTCGGAGCTAACGTGATAGATATGTCAAACGGATGCTTCGTAGCGGAGCTTACCGAATCTCCGCAAAAGATAGACGCCTTTCTCGAGGCGGTAAGCTCTTATAAAATAATAGAGCTTTGCCGTTCGGGCGCGATAGCGCTTGAGCGCGGCTTGGTTTCTTACGAACTCAATTAATTTTTAAATATTTATAAGGAGACAAAAAAATGATTACAAAGTATTATGACACCGACTGCAACCTTTCTATGCTTGACGGAAAGACCGTTTCCGTCATAGGCTTCGGAAGCCAGGGACACGCTCATTCGATGAACCTCGCCGAGAGCGGAGTAAACGTAGCCGTAGGACTCAGACGCGGAAGCGCGCATTGGAAGAAGGCTGAGGATTTTGCCGCAACGCATCCCAATTTCAAGGTTATGGAGGTTGAGGACGCGGCGAAGGCGGGAGACCTCGTAATGATGCTCGTTCCCGACGAGCTTGCCGCTGATATCTATAACAAGCAGGTAGCTCCCTATATGAAGGACGGCGACGTTCTTATGTTCGCTCACGGCTTTAATATCCATTTCAACTTCATTCAGCCCGCAAAGAATATCGACGTTATAATGGTAGCTCCCAAGGGACCCGGACACACGGTAAGAAGTCAGTATCAGGAGGGTAAGGGAGTTCCCAGCCTTATCGCCGTTCATCAGGATTACACGGGCAAGGCTAAAGAGTACGCGCTCGCATACGCAAGCGGAATAGGCGCGGGCAGAGCGGGTATACTTGAGACCTCGTTTAGAGAAGAGACCGAGACCGACCTTTTCGGTGAGCAGGCAGTTCTCTGCGGAGGCGTTACCGAGCTTATGAAGGCAGGCTTTGACACTCTCGTCGAGGCAGGCTACGAGCCTGAGATGGCTTACTTTGAGTGTATTCACGAGATGAAGCTTATCGTTGACCTCATTAACAACGGCGGCTTCGCTATGATGAGATATTCTATTTCCAACACCGCCGAGTACGGCGATTACAGAACGGGTAAGAGACTTATCACCGAGGATACCCGTAAGGAGATGAAGAAGGTTCTTGAGGAGATACAGAACGGTACCTTCGCTTCCGAGTTTATGCAGGAATTCTCCGCCGGCAGACGCGCTAAATTCCTCGCTACTCGCCGTAAGGAGAGCGAGCATCAGCTTGAAAAGACGGGCGCTGAGCTCCGTCAGATGATGAGCTGGCTCAAGAAATAAGAAAATCAATAATAAAGTTTCAGGCGGGGAAGGGGCTATACGCCCCGTCCCCCGCTGAAAATAAGGAGGTATCGGCTTTGCTTTTGGCGGTAAACGTTGGCAATTCAAGAATACAGCTCGGCTTTTTTGAGAACGACAGATGTGTTTTGCGCTTTCAGTTCAAAATAGCGACGGATATAAACAAAACCTCCGACGAGTATCTTTCACTCATAAAGGCTCTCGTAAGAGAGCAGAACGTTTCCGGCGAGCCCGTTACGGCTTCGGTGCTTTCGTCGGTCGTACCGCAGCTTACACCCGTTTTCTGCGATACTCTTTTACGCCTTACCGAAAGCCGCCCCGTCTTGGTGGGCCCCGGGGTGAAAACGGGATTCCCTATAAAGACGGATATCCCCTCGGAGCTTGGTACCGATATGGTCGCCAACGCTTCCGCCGTGCTTAATTCGGACGAGATAAAAGGAAGTGCCGGAAAAGCCTCGGTAATCGTCGATATGGGAACCGTTACGACGGTTTCCGCGATAAATCGCTTCGGGGAGTATATAGGTTGCTCTCTTTTTCCCGGAGTTCAGATATCGCTTGACGCTCTGCACGGAAGAACGGCACAGCTTCCAAATGTCGCTCTTTCCACTCCTCCGCGCGCTATCGGGCGAAATTCGCAGGAGTCGGTGCGTTCGGGCGTTATTCTCGGAAACGCTATGATGCTTGACGGTTTCGTTGAGCGCTTCGCGAGAGAAATGAAAACCTCTCCCGACAAAATGAACCTGTTTATTACGGGAGAGTTCGCAAAATCTATGACCGGTATATGCAGGCACGAATTCGTATTGGACGAGGATATGACGCTGAAAGGACTTTACTATATTTACAGAAACACGGTGTCCGCTTCGTCAAACTGAAGTTGATAATAATCGGCTCTGCCGTTATTATATATTTTACGCGCCGTACCCAAAGCGGACGGCAGCACCGAGTGAAAGTCTCGGAGAGAGGAACGTATATGTTCAAAAATTGTTTTTTTAAGACGGCACTTTCGGCTGTACTTGAGGAGGCGTCAATATGAAAACGACTCATTCAAAGATTCTCAATATGGTCATATTGGCTATGCTTCTTGCGCTCGTGATAGTCCTTCAGATGTTTGCGGGATTTATCAAAATAGGTCCGTTCGCCCCCTCGCTCGTTCTTATTCCGATTGTGGTAGGCTCTATACTCGTCGGAGCAAAAGGCGGAGCGATACTCGGAGGAGCTTTCGGTATCGTGGTTCTTATACAATGTCTCAGCGGTGTTGACGCGGGCGGCTTTATACTTTGGGGAATAAATCCCTTTTTCACCGCGCTTATCTGTCTTGTGAAGGGAATTTGCGCGGGACTCGTACCGGGGCTTATCTACAAGGCGATCGCGGGAAAAGAACCCTCCGACGCGAGAATCCTCGCGTCTTCGGTAGTTTCGGCACTCACTGCTCCGATAATAAATACGGGACTTTTCATCATAGGTCTGTCATTGTTTTTCACCGACACGCTTTACGCGTGGAGCGGAGGAACCAACGTTATGCTTTATATCTTTACGGGACTTATAGGAATAAATTTCCTTATAGAATTTGCTATCAACGCGATAGTTTCTCCCGCGGTATCGACCATTGTGAAGGTGGCTACCAAAAAAATTTTAAAAGAAAAGTAATCAGAATAAATTTTTAGTTTTTGAAAGGATTTTATTATGGCACTTCGTTCCGATAACGTAACAAAGGGCGCAGAAAGAGCGCCGAACAGAAGCCTGTTTTATGCTATGGGCTATACGAAAGAGGAGCTTGAAAGACCTCTTATAGGCGTGGTCTGCGCTCACAGCGAGATAGTCCCGGGACATATTCATCTTGATAAGATTGCCGAAGCGGTAAAGGCGGGAGTAAGAATGGCGGGCGGAACGCCCATTCTCGTTCCCTCGATAGGCGTTTGCGACGGTATAGCTATGGGACATATAGGAATGAAGTATTCTCTCGCGAGCCGCGAGCTTATATGCGACAGCGTTGAGACTATGACTATGGCGCATCAGCTCGACGGGCTCGTGCTCGTACCCAACTGCGACAAGATAGTACCCGGAATGGTTATGGCGGCGGTCAGAATGAATATCCCCGCGATAGTTTGCAGCGGCGGACCTATGCTTGCGGGTCATTACGACGGCGAGGAGGTAAGCCTCTCAAAGCTGTTTGAGGCGGTAGGCGCTTATAAAGCGGGCATTATTGACGAATGTAAGCTTGACGAATGTGAAACGGGGGCTTGTCCCGGCTGCGGAAGCTGCGCGGGTATGTATACCGCTAACAGTATGAACTGCTTGTGCGAGGCTATAGGAATAGCTCTCCCCGGAAACGGAACTATCCCCGCGGTAAGCAATAAGCGCACCATACTCGCAAAGCACGCGGGAATGGCGATAATGGAGCTTGTAAAAAACAATATATGCGCGAGAGACATAATAAACGAAAAATCAATAGCCAACGCGCTTGCTTGTGATATGGCGCTCGGATGCAGCTCGAACAGCGTGCTTCATCTGCTTGCTATCTCAAACGAGGCGGGCGTTAAGGTCGATCTCGACCTGTTCAACAAAACGAGTGAGAGAGTTCCCAATCTCTGCCACCTCGCTCCCGCGGGTCCCACGCATATTCAGGACTTGGATATGGCGGGCGGAATACCTGCGGTTCAGGCAGAACTTCTGAAGAAGGGACTTATAGACGGAACGGCACTCACCGTTACCGCCAAGACGATAGCGGAGAATATCGAGGGCGCATACATAAAGGATACGCGTTCGATAAGACCTATCGACGACCCGTACAGCGCGACGGGCGGAATACAGATACTTTGGGGCAACATAGCTCGGAACGGCTCCGTCGTAAAGAGAAGCGCGGTCGCTCCCGAGATGCTTTGCCACAGCGGTCCAGCGCGAGTTTTTGATTCCGAGGACGAGGCTATTGCCGCGATATATTCGGGACAAATAGTTCACGGAGACGTCGTGGTTATAAGATACGAGGGACCCAAGGGCGGTCCCGGTATGCGCGAGATGCTCAATCCCACGAGCGCGCTGGCGGGAATGAAGCTTGATAAGACGGTAGCGCTTATCACCGACGGAAGATTTTCGGGCGCGAGCCGCGGAGCGTCAATAGGACACGTAAGTCCCGAGGCTGCTGACGGAGGAAATCTCGCTCTGCTCAAAGAGGGCGATATAATAGATATAGATATCCCGAACGCTTCTCTGAACGCCCGCGTAAGTGATGCCGAATTCGAAGAGAGAAGAAAGAATTACGTTCCGAAGGAGCCCAATATCAAGTCGGGCTGGCTCGCGAGATACGCTAAGCTCGTCAGCGGAGCAGAGAACGGCGCAGTAATGAAATAAACGAGAAAGGATTGCTTTGCAATAACGGCTTTATGATGAATAACGTAAATAAGTATACAAGACAATATTTTCCCGCGCCGTCAGGCGAAATGAAATGGGCAAAGAAAAATTATATAAATAAGGCTCCGATATGGTGCTCGGTAGACCTCAGAGACGGAAATCAGTCGCTGATGATACCTATGAGCCTTGAGGAAAAGCTTGAATTTTTCAAGCTTTTGGTGGAGCTTGGATTTAAGGAGATAGAGGTGGGCTTTCCCGCGGCGTCCGAGACCGAGTATAAGTTTCTCCGCACGCTCATCGAGGAGGATCTTATTCCCGACGACGTTACCGTTCAGGTGCTTACGCAGTCGCGCGAGCATATAATCAAAAAGACCTTCGAGAGCCTCCGCGGAGTTAAGAACGCTATAGTGCATCTTTACAATTCCACTTCGGTTGCTCAGCGGGAGCAGGTATTCAAAAAATCCAAGCAGGAAATAATCGACATCGCTGTAAGCGGCGCCGAACTCTTCAACAAATATAACGAGGCAGAGGGAGGCAAATACAGATTTGAGTATTCTCCCGAGTCCTTCACGGGAACAGAACCCGAATTCGCTCTTGAGATATGCAACGCGGTGCTTGACGTGTGGAAGCCTACCCCCGAGAGAAAGGTTATAATAAATCTTCCCGTAACGGTTGAGGTATCTATGCCTCACGTTTACGCAAATCAGGTCGAGTATATGTCGGATAATCTCAAATACCGCGAGAACGTCGTTATCTCGCTTCACCCCCATAACGACAGAGGCTGCGCGGTAGCCGATACCGAAATGGGACTGCTCGCGGGAGCTGACAGGGTAGAGGGAACACTCTTTGGAAACGGTGAGAGAACGGGCAACGTGGATATTATAACCGTTGCTCTCAATATGTACGCGCAGGGAGTTGACCCCAAGCTCGACTTTACCGATATGCCCCGTATAACCGAGCTTTACGAGAGAGTTACGCGTATGCAGGTATACGACCGTTCGCCGTATTCGGGCAAGCTCGTTTTCGCGGCGTTCTCGGGCTCGCACCAGGACGCTATCGCAAAGGGTATGAAATGGAGAGAGGAGCACACCTGCCGCTATTGGACGGTACCGTATCTTCCCATCGATCCTCAGGACGTCGGCAGAGAATACGAGACCGACGTTATAAGAATAAACTCGCAGTCGGGCAAGGGCGGTATAGGATATCTGCTTGAGCATAATTACGGATATATTCTTCCTCCCAAGATGCGCGAGAATGTCGGATATACCGTAAAGAGCTATTCCGACCACTCTCACAAGGAGCTGTCTCCCGACGAGGTGAGAGATATATTCAGCAAGGAATATATAAACATAGACGCTCCCGTAAAGGTGCTTGATTACCATTTTGTAAGAAGCAGCGACAGCATTAAGGCTATAATAACCGTCGATTCTCAAGACGGACACGTTGACGTCTCCGCTTCGGGCAACGGACGCCTTGACGCGGTAAGCAACGCGCTTAAAAAGCATCTCGGAATAGATTATTCAAATCTTACCTATACCGAGCACGCTCTCTCTCTCGGCTCGACCTCGCAGGCGGTAACTTACGTCAGCGTAACCTTCTCTGACGGAAAGATAAGCTGGGGAGCGGGTGTGAACGACGATATTATAGCGGCGTCGGTGAACGCTCTCGTATCTGCGGTCAACAGAAAGCTTTTGTCTAAATAATCCTATTTATCAAAGAGGTGATATAAATGTCTATGACGATGACGCAAAAAATTCTTGCCGCTCACGCGGGACTCGAATCGGTGAGGGCAGGTCAGCTTATTATGGCGAAGCTCGATATGGTGCTCGGAAACGACATCACGTCTCCCGTCGCTATAAACGAGTTCAACAAGAACGGCTTTGACTCGGTTTTTGATAAAAATAAGATATCTATGGTAATGGACCATTTCGCGCCCAACAAGGATATAAAGGCGGCGGAGCAGTGCAAGCAGTGCCGTACTTTCGCTAAGAATTTTTCCATAAAGAATTATTACGACGTGGGAGAGATGGGAATTGAGCACGCGCTTCTTCCCGAAAAGGGACTCGTAGCCCCCGGAGAAGCGGTCATAGGAGCCGATTCGCATACCTGTACCTACGGCGCTCTCGGAGCGTTTTCCACGGGTGTCGGAAGTACCGATATGGCGGCGGGAATGGCAACGGGCGAGGCTTGGTTTAAGGTTCCCTCGGCTATCAAATTTGAGCTTGTCGGCGAGCTTCAGCCTCTCGTTTCGGGCAAGGACGTTATCCTTCACATAATCGGAATGATAGGCGTTGACGGCGCGCTTTACAGATCTATGGAATTTACGGGAAGCGGACTTAAGTCGCTTTCTATGGACGACAGGCTTTGTATGGCAAATATGGCTATCGAGGCGGGCGCGAAGAACGGTATATTTGAGGTTGACGAGATAACCCTCGCTTACGTGAACGAGAGAGTTGACAGACCCTTTAACATATATAAGGCTGACGATGACGCCGAATACGACGAGGTATATACGATAGATCTCTCGAAGATACAGCCCACCGTGGCTTGTCCGCATCTTCCCGAAAATACGAAGGAAGCGAGAGAGCTTTCGGAGATAGTTCCCGATCAGGTCGTTATAGGCTCGTGCACCAACGGAAGACTTTCCGATATGAAGGCGGCGGCGGATATACTTAAGGGCAGGCATATAGCCGAGGGTATAAGATGTATCGTTATTCCCGCTACGCAGAAGATATACAAGGATTGTATAGCTCTCGGATATATAGATACCTTTATCGACGCGGGCTGCGTCGTATCAACCCCTACCTGCGGTCCTTGCCTCGGCGGATATATGGGTATTCTCGCGGCAGACGAGATTGCGGTAGCTACGACCAACAGAAACTTCGTCGGAAGAATGGGACACGTTACCTCGAAAATATATCTCGCAAGCCCCGAGGTAGCCGCGGCGACCGCCGTTATGGGCAGAATATGCGACCCGAGAGACGTAAAGTGAGAGGAGATAAGATATGAATACAAAAGGATACGTACATAAATACGGAGACAACGTCGATACCGACGTTATCATTCCCGCGAGATATCTAAATACCTCGGACGCTAAAGAGCTGGCTTCTCACTGTATGGAGGATATAGATAAGGATTTTACGAAGAAGGTCAGGTCGGGAGACATAATCGTAGGCGGAGCGAATTTCGGCTGCGGCTCGTCCCGCGAGCACGCGCCGCTTGCTATCAAGACGGCGGGAATCTCCTGCGTTATCGCTAAAACCTTCGCGAGAATTTTTTTCAGGAACTCTATAAATATCGGACTTGCGATACTCGAATGTCCCGAGGCAAGCGAGAAGATATCGAACGGTGACGAGGTCTCGGTAGATTTCGATACGGGTATCATTACCAATCACACGAAGAACGAAACCTATAAAGCAGAGCCCTTTCCGGAGTTTGTTAAGAATATAATAAAATCCGACGGACTTCTTAATTCTATAAAAAATAAGTAAGAGGGTGTTTTGATGAACAAGAATATAACGGTTCTCAAGGGAGACGGAATAGGTCCCGAAATAGTAAACGAGGCTATAAAGGTGCTTGATAAAATATGCGCTAAATATTCTCATAAATTTACGTATACCGAAGTGGATATCGGAGGCTGCAGTATCGACAAATACGGAGTTCCGATAACCGAGGAGGGAATGGCAAAGTGCAAGTCCTCCGACAGCGTGCTTCTCGGAGCGGTGGGCGGTCCCAAATGGGATAACGTTGATCCCTCGATACGTCCCGAAAAGGCTCTGCTTGCGGTAAGAAGCGAGCTTGGACTTTTCGCAAACCTCAGACCGACGAAGCTCTTTATGCAGCTTGCCGATTCTTCTCCCCTTAAGGCTTCTATCGTGGGCAGCGGTATAGACCTTATGATAGTCAGGGAGCTTACGGGCGGTATCTATTTCGGTAAACGCAGAACCGAGACCGTTGACGGTGAAAAGGTAGCCACCGACGAGATGACGTACAGTGAGCACGAGATTGAGAGAATAGGCAGAGTGGCTTTTGAGACGGCGCGCAAACGCTCGGGAAGAGTAGCGTCGGTGGATAAGGCAAACGTTCTTGATTCCTCAAGACTTTGGCGCTCGGTTATGCACAGACTCGCAGAGGAATACGGCGACGTTGAATACAGTGATATTCTTGTTGATAACACCGCTATGCAGCTCATTAAAAATCCCTCTCAGTTTGACGTTATCGTTACCGAGAATATGTTCGGAGATATACTTTCCGACGAGGCAAGTATGCTTACCGGCTCTATCGGTATGATGCCTTCCGCAAGCCTTTCGGAGGGAACTCTCGGTATGTACGAGCCTATTCACGGCTCGGCTCCCGATATCGCGGGAATGGATATAGCAAACCCGATAGGAACGATAATGTCCTGCGCTATGATGCTCAGATATTCGTTTGATATGCCCCGCGAGGCAGACGATATCGAGGCGGCTGTGAACCGTGCGCTTGACGACGGATACAGAACCGCGGATATATACAAGGAAGGCACGAAAAAGGTTAAATGCTCTGAAATGGGCAGTATAATAGCGGAAAATATATAAGAAAGGAATCTGATAAAAATGCTTAATATCAAGTACGAACTTACGGCAAACAAGAAAGAAAAGCCCGATTTTAACCATCTGGGATTCGGAAAGTATTTTACCGACCATATGTTTATTATGGATTACAACGAGGGAATGGGCTGGCACGACGCGAGAATAGTGCCTTATCAGAACCTTTCACTCGACCCCGCTTGTATGGTATTCCATTACGCTCAGGAGATGTTTGAGGGCCTTAAGGCTTACAGAACTCCCGCGGGAAAGATACAGCTCTTCAGACCCGACAAGAATATCGAGCGTATGAACAATACCAACGAGCGTCTCTGTATCCCGAAGATAGAGCCCTCCGACGCGCTTGACGCTATCAAGGCACTCGTAGAGGTAGAAAAGGATTGGGTGCCCGACGTAGAGGGAACCTCACTCTATATCCGTCCTTTTATCATAGCTACCGACGTTCAGCTCGGCGTTCACCCCTCAAAGAGCTATAAGTTTATGATAATCCTCTCTCCCGTGGGTGCGTACTATGCGGAGGGAATAAAGCCCGTAAAAATATTTATCGAGCGTGAATACGTAAGAGCCGTAAGAGGCGGAACGGGATTCGCGAAGATAGGCGGAAACTACGCCGCGTCCCTTATCGGTCAGGAAAAGGCTGAAAAAATGGGATATTCGCAGGTATTGTGGCTTGACGGTATCGAGCACAAGTATATCGACGAGGTCGGAGCGATGAACGTGTTCTTCGTTATCGACGGAGTAGTCGTTACTCCCGCGCTCAACGAGGGAAATATACTTCCCGGCGTTACGAGAGCTTCCTGCATAAAGCTTCTTTCAAGTATGGGATATAAGGTTGAGGAGAGAAAGCTCTCCGAGGAGGAGGTCATCGAGGCTTACCATAACGGTAAGCTCAACGAGGCATTCGGAACGGGAACCGCTGCGGTGGTATCTCCGATAGGTATGCTTGACGACGGAAATATCAAGATGACCATAAACAACGGCGATATCGGACCTATCGCACAGAAGCTTTACGACACCCTTACGGGTATTCAGTGGGGCAGAATCAAGGACGAGTTTGGCTGGATAGTCGAGGTTCTTTAAATTAATCCGATTCAGGGTCGGCGCAAAAAGCGCCGACCCTGAAAGTGCGCATACGGATTGAATATTTTTGCGTTGGGTATTCATCAAATTTATTGAAAATCAAGCCTGACGATGAATAATTGATGAATATTATTCATAGTTGTGCATATCGTCAAAAAAATATTTCAACAAATGAAAAATATTGTTATTTAAAGTATTGACAATTGCTTTTAAATGATGTATAATATTCACCGTAATGCGAATATATATGCATAAAAGGAGAATAATTATGAATAAAAAGGATATTAAAAAGGTAGTTCTTGCGTATTCGGGAGGTCTTGATACCTCTATAATCATTCCGTGGCTCAAGGAAAACTATAATAACTGCGAGGTTATTGCCGTCAGCGGAAACGTCGGACAGAGCGACGAGCTTGAAGGCCTTGAGGAAAAGGCAATAAAGACGGGAGCTTCCAAAATTTACATAGAGGATCTTACCGAGGAGTTCGTAGAGGACTACGTTATTCCCACGGTTATGGCGGGAGCGAAGTACGAGGAATATATGCTCGGCACCTCCTTTGCCCGTCCCGTAATCGCAAAGCGTATCGTTGAGATAGCAAAGGCGGAGGGCGCCGACGCTATCTGCCACGGCTGTACGGGAAAAGGAAACGACCAGGTTCGTTTTGAACTCACCATAAAGGCGTTCGCGCCCGATATGCCTATAATCGCTCCTTGGCGCGAGTGGGATATAAAATCCCGTGATGAAGAGATAGAGTATGCGGAGGCACACAACGTTCCGCTTAAGATAAACCGTGAAACCAACTATTCTAAGGATAAGAATATGTGGCACCTCAGCCACGAGGGACTTGACCTCGAGGATGCGGGCAACGAGCCGCTTTACGATAAGCCCGGATTTTTGGAGATGGGAGTATCTCCCATTATGGCACCTGATGTTCCCACTTATATTACCCTTGATTTTGAAAAGGGACGTCCCGTGGCGTTCAACGGTGAGAAGATGAGCGCGAAGAATATTATTCTCGCTCTCAACAAGGTTGGCGGTGAGAACGGTATAGGACTTCTCGACATCGTCGAGAACCGTCTTGTAGGTATGAAGTGCCGCGGCGTTTACGAGACTCCCGGCGGAGCTATACTTTACGCGGCTCACAGCTATCTTGAATCTCTCTGCCTTGATAAATACACGGCTCACAAGAAAGATGAGCTGTCGGTGACATTTGCCGACCTCGTTTATAACGGTCAGTGGTTTACTCCCTTGCGTGAGGCTCTCTCGGCGTTCGTTGACAAGACGCAGGAGAACGTAACGGGTAAGGTACGCCTCAAGCTCTATAAGGGCAATATTATAAAGGCGGGCGCTTGGAGCGATTATTCGCTCTACTCCGAAGAGATAGCTACCTTCGGAGAGGACAACGTTTACAATCAGGCTGATTCCGCAGGATTTATCAACCTCTTTGGTCTGCCGATAAAGGTTCAGGCACAGGTAAACGCTAAAAACAACAAAAAATAATCTCGAAAGGGAAGTTTTGCCTATCGCTGAAAAGTGATGGGCAAAACCTGTATAATAAAAACTATGGAAAAAATGTGGGCAGGGCGCTTTTCCAAGGCGCTTGACGAAAAAGCGGACGATTTTAACTCCTCAATAAGCTTTGACAGCAGGATGTACAGGCAGGACATTACGGGCTCTATAGCTCACGCCTCTATGCTCGCGAAGCAGGGGATAATATCCTCCGCGGACTGCGAAAAAATAATAGCGGGGCTCGGCGATATTCTTGATGATATTGACGGCGGACGGCTTGAGATAGATATGAATTGCGAGGATATCCATATGTTCGTTGAAGCCGAGCTTACGAAGCGAATTGGAGACGCGGGCAAAAAGCTCCATACGGCGAGAAGCAGAAACGATCAGGTGGCTCTCGATATAAGACTTTATCTCAAAGATAAGTCGTCTGAGCTTACGGCTCTTTTGCGTGAGCTTATAGAAGCCGTTACCGAGCAGGCGGAAAAGAATAAGTCCGCGATACTGCCGGGCTACACTCATTTGCAGAGAGCCCAGCCCATTACCTTCGGTCATCATCTTATGGCTTACGCTATGATGCTCCTGCGGGATATATCGAGACTTGAGGACGCTGTCGCGAGAATGAATCTCTCGCCTCTCGGCTCCTGCGCTCTCGCGGGTACTACCTATAATACCGACAGAGAATTCGTTGCCGAGAAGCTCGGCTTTGACGGTATTACGCTTAACAGCATCGACGGAGTTTCGGACAGGGATTTTTGTGTTGAGCTGATGAGCGCTTATTCGATAATTATGATGCATCTTTCAAGATTTTCGGAGGAGATAATCCTATGGTCGAGCTGGGAGTTTTCCTTCGTCGAGCTTGACGATTCCTTTACCACGGGCTCGTCGATTATGCCGCAGAAGAAAAATTCCGATATGGCTGAGCTCGTAAGAGGCAAGACGGGAAGGGTTTATGGAAATCTTATGGCGATGCTTGCGACACTCAAAGGCTTGCCTCTCGCTTACAACAAGGATATGCAGGAGGACAAGGAGGCTATCTTCGATTCGATAGATACCGTAGAAGCCTGCCTGGAGGTATTCGCTCCTATGATTCGTACGATGAGAGTCAAGCAGGACAATATGTACCGCGCGGCACAGAAGGGCTTTATAAACGCGACTGACCTTGCCGATTATCTTACCAAGAAGGGTATGCCCTTCAGAAGCGCGTATAAGACGGTAGGGCAGATAGTTGCCGAGTGCATATCGAAGAATTGCGTGCTTGACGACCTTTCTCTTGAGGAATATAAAAAATACTCCGATATCTTTGAGGCCGATTTGTTCGACGAGATATCGCTCGAGACCTGCGTTTCAAAGAGAATCTCCGCGGGAGGTACCTCGGTAGCCTCGGTTGAAGCGCAGATAGCATACGTAAAAAAGGAAATTTCAAAATGAAAAAGATATTTATTGACGGAAAAGCGGGCACTACGGGTCTGCGTATATACGAGCGATTGAGCGAGCGCTCCGATATTGAAATATTGACTCTCAGCGATGAGGAAAGAAAGCTTCCCGAGGCGAGAAAAAAAGCGCTTAACTCCTGCGATATAGCCTTTCTTTGCCTGCCCGACGACGCGGCGCGCGAATCGGTGGCTATGATAGAGAACGAAAAGGTCGTCGTGCTCGATACCTCGACGGCTCACAGAACCGACGCGGATTGGCTTTACGGCTTTCCCGAGCTTTCGGAAAAATACGAGAGCGGACTGCGTACGGCAAAGCGTATAGCCGTGCCCGGCTGCCACGCAAGCGGCTTTATAGCGCTTATCTATCCCTTGATTGAAAAAAATATCATTTCTCCCGACGCCCTTCTTACTTGTCATTCGCTTACGGGATACAGCGGTGGCGGAAAGAAGATGATAGGGGAATACGAGGCTGACGAAAGGAACCCTCTTCTCGACGCTCCGAGGCAGTACGGTATCACGCAGCAGCACAAGCATCTCAAAGAGATGAAGGTTGTTACGGGTATAGGAAACGCGCCTTGCTTTTGTCCGATAGTTTCCGATTTTTACAGCGGTATGCTGGTTACCGTCCCCCTTTTTGCAGAGCAGCTTAACGGCGGACACGATATTGAAAGCATAAGAAAGACTTACGCGGAAAAATATTGCGGAGAGATAGTCAGATATCTTCCGTCTATTGACGAAAACGGATTTATTTCGGCGGGGGCTGTGTCGGGTAAGGATTCTATGCTCGTCTCGGTCTCCGGAAACGAGGACAGGATGGTTCTGACGGCTCTTTACGATAATTTGGGAAAAGGCGCATCGGGAGCCGCAATTCAGTGTATGAATATCGCAATGGGAATTGACAAAACCACGGGTCTTGTTTTATAATATATAGAGCAGAATTGAAAGGTATGGAATAATGAAACAGATTAACGGCGGCGTTTGCGCCGCAAAAGGCTTTACCGCAAACGGAATACATTGCGGTATCAGGAAAAATAAAACCAAAAGAGATCTCAGTCTCATTTACAGCGAGATACCGGCAGCGGCGGCGGCTGTATATACTACTAATCTCGTAAAGGGCGCTCCCCTTACGGTAACCAAATCGAATATCTCGGACGGTATCGCGCAGGCGGTTATCTGTAACAGCGGAAACGCCAATACCTGTAACGCAAACGGTATAGAGATAGCTTCCGAGATGTGCGGGCTTATCGGAAAAGAACTCGGTATCCCCGCGAATAACGTCGTGGTGGCTTCTACCGGAGTTATCGGACAGCCCCTTAATATTACTCCTATAGCCGAGGGTATTCCCGCTCTCGTTAGCGGACTCGGAGACAACAGCCGTCTTGCCGCAGAGGGAATTATGACTACCGACGTAAAGCTAAAGGAGATTGCTTTTGAGTTTTCAGTGGGAGGAGTTCCTTGCCGTATAGGCGGAATCGCAAAGGGAAGCGGAATGATACATCCGAATATGGCGACGATGCTCGTATTCGTTACGACCGACTGCGCTATATCCTCGCAAATGCTTTCCTCGGCGCTCTCGGAGGACGTAAAGACCTCCTTCAATATGGTAAGCATAGACGGAGATACCTCTACCAACGATATGGTATCTATCCTTGCCAACGGCTTGGCGGGAAATAAGATAATAGATTCGCTCGGAGAGGATTACGACGAATTTTGCCGTGCGCTTCACGCCGTTACCTCTTACCTCTGCCGAATGATAGCGGCGGATGGAGAGGGCGCTACCAAGCTTCTTGAATGCGTGGTGGACGGAGCCTCGGATGATACTAACGCGAAGATTGTCGCAAAGTCGGTTATATGCTCGTCTCTTTTCAAGGCGGCTATGTTTGGCGCCGACGCGAACTGGGGACGCGTGCTTTGCGCTATCGGATACAGCGGAGCTGACGTTGACGTAAACCGCGTGGGTGTTTCCTTCAAGTCGGAAAAGGGAACCATTGAGGTGTGCCGCAACGGCGCGGGCGTTGAGTTCTCGGAGGAGCGCGCGAAGGAGATATTGCTTTGTGACGAGATAACAATACTTATCAGTGTTGGAGAGGGAGACGGACACGCTGTCGCGTGGGGCTGTGATCTTTCCTACGATTACGTTAAAATAAACGGAGATTACAGGACTTAATTTAAGCTGTAAAAAGGAGCTATAATGGAATTGACTGTTACCCAGCGCGCCGACGTTCTGACGCAGGCGCTGCCTTACATTAAAAAGTATTACAATAAGATAGTCGTCGTAAAATACGGCGGAAACGCTATGATAAACGAGGAGCTTAAGGACGCCGTTATGGGAGATATCGTCTTGCTCTCCCTCATAGGAATCAAGGTCGTGCTCGTGCACGGAGGCGGTCCAGAGATAACCGATATGCTCGCTAAGGTCGGCAAAAAGACGGAGTTCGTAAACGGACTTCGCGTTACCGACAAGGAAAGCGTTGAGATAGTTCAGATGGTGCTTGCGGGAAAGATAAACAAGAATCTCGTCAACCTTATTCAGAATAAGGGAGGAAAGGCCATTGGACTCTGCGGTATAGACGGACATATGATAAAGGCGGAGAAATTCGACGAAAAGCTTGGATTCGTGGGTGAGATAACCGACGTAAACGTAACGCCGATACTCGATGTTCTCGAAAAGGGGTATATTCCCGTAATTTCCACCATAGGATACGATACCGACGGAAATACGTATAATATAAACGCCGATACTGCGGCGTCGAGAATAGCGGGACAGCTCGGAGCGGAGAGCCTGATATCAATGACCGATATCGAGGGAATCCTCCGAGACAAAAACGACCCGTCCACGCTTATTTCCAAAATATACGTAAGCGACGCGCCCCAGCTTATGCGCGACGGCATTATAAGCGGAGGAATGATACCCAAGGTGAACTGCTCTATCGAAGCGATACGCCGAGGCGTAAAGAAGGTATTTATTATCGATGGAAGAATACCTCATTCTATACTTATTGAAACTCTTACTGACGAAGGCATAGGAACTATGTTCCTTTCGGGTAACAATTATGACCGTTAAGGATTTTGATAAAGAATACGTTGCAAATACTTACGCGAGGTTTCCTCTTACGCTTGTCAGCGGATACGGTTCTGTCGTGTGCGACGAGAACGGCAAGGAATATATAGATCTCGGTACGGGTATCGCGGTAAATACCTTCGGTATAGGAGACGCGGAATGGATAGGCGCAGTTACCGAACAGCTTGGCAAGATACAGCATACCTCCAATCTTTATTTCAGCGAGCCTTGCGCTCTTCTCGCAAAAATGCTTTGCGAGAAAACGGGAATGAAAAAGGTCTTTTTTTCAAATTCGGGAGCGGAGGCAAACGAATGCGCGATTAAAGCTGCCCGTAAATACGGATGCGACAAAAAAGGTCCCGAATACACTACGATAATTACCCTCAAAAACAGCTTCCACGGAAGAACGATAACCACTCTTGCGGCAACGGGACAGGATACCTTCCACAACGATTTTCTGCCATTGACCGAGGGTTTCGTTTACGCCGAGGCGAATAATATGGAGGACGTAAAGCGTCTGTGCGCGGAAAACAATGTCTGCGCGGTTATGTTTGAGGTCGTTCAGGGTGAGGGCGGAGTAAATCCTCTCTCTGCAGAATATCTTACGGAGCTTGCGGCGTTTGCCGAGCAGAACGACATTCTGCTCGTGGCTGACGAGGTACAGATAGGAAACGGACGAAGCGGTGAGCTTTACGGATATATGAATTACGGGATAACGCCCGATATCGTATCTACCGCAAAGGGACTCGGGGGAGGACTTCCGATAGGAGCCACCTTGCTCGGAGAGAAGGTAAAGGACACGTATACTCCGGGGCTTCACGGCTCGACCTTTGGCGGAAATCCGATATCCTGCGCCGCGGCGATAAGTATTTTGTCGCGTCTTGATAAGAATACTCTCGAGGGCGTTAAGGAGAGAAGCAAATATATATTCGAAGCGCTTGACGGAGCCGAGGGTGTAAAGAGCGTTACGGGACTCGGTCTTATGATAGGCGTTGAGACCGAACGCCCCGCAGGCGACGTTATCGCGGAATGTATGGAGCGGGGAGTACTCGTAATAAAAGCAAAGCAAAAGGTAAGAATGCTGCCCGCTCTCAATATACCGATGGAACAATTAAAAACTGCTATAAATATATTTAAGGAGGTATGTGCTAAATGAAGCATTTGCTTAAACTTATGGACCTTACCGAAAGGGAAATCTGTGAAATTCTGAATACGGCGGATCAGTTGAAATATGAGAAGAAGAACAGAATCCCTCACCATATTCTCGAGGGTAAAACTCTCGGAATGATATTTGAAAAATCGTCTACGAGAACGAGAGTATCCTTTGAGGTTGGAATGTACGACCTCGGCGGAACTGCGCTCTTTCTCAGTTCAAGAGACCTTCAGATAGGAAGGGGAGAGCCCGTGGAGGATACCGCGAGAGTTCTTTCCAGATATCTTGACGGTATTATGATAAGAACCTTCGCGCAGGAGGAGGTAGAATCTCTCGCGGCGGTCGGAAGTATTCCCGTTATAAACGGACTTACCGATTACTGCCATCCCTGTCAGGTGCTTGCCGACCTTATGACCATACGCGAGCACAAGGGAAGCACGAAAGGACTTAAGCTGTGCTATATAGGAGACGGAAACAATATGACCAACTCCCTCATAGTCGGCGGAATAAAAATGGGAATGAGCGTATCGGTGGCTTGTCCCGAGGGATACAGACCCGATGAAAAGCTTATGAAATGGGCTGAGGCTACGGGCAAATTCGTCTGCACTGACAACGTGCTTGAAGCGGCAAAGGACGCCGACGTTCTTTATACCGACGTATGGGCATCAATGGGACAGGAGGAAGAAGCGGAGGCACGCAAAAAGATATTCAGCGGATATCAGATAAACCGTACCGTTATGTCGGTAGCGCACCCTGACGCTATGGTGCTTCATTGCCTGCCTGCTCACCGCGAGGAGGAGATAACGGCGGAAATATTCGAGGAGCACGCAAACGAAATTTTCGATCAGGCAGAGAACAGACTGCACGCGCAGAAGGCCGTGCTCGTAAAATGCCTTGCGTAAAGGACGGGATTATATGAAAAAAGCCTATTTAATTCTTGAAGACGGACATATTTTTGAAGGTTATTCATTTGGAGCCGAAGCAGACGCGGTAGGTGAGCTGGTTTTTACCACGGGTGTTTGCGGATATATTGAGACCTTGACCGATCCCACGTATTACGGACAGATAGTTATTCAGACCTTTCCGCTTATAGGAAATTACGGTATTATCCCCGAGGATTTTGAGGGAAAGAGCTTTGTCAGCGGGTACGTCGTAAGAGAGTGGTGCGATACTCCCTCCAACTTCAGATCGCAGTACGATATAAACAAATATCTCGTTGACGAAGGTATTCCCGGAATATACGGAGTAGATACGCGTGAGCTTACTTCTATAATCCGTGAAAATGGCGTAATGAACGCTTCTATTTGTTACGAAATACCCGAAAATACGGATTTTCTGAAAAAATATACCATAGTAAACGCGGTCAGCGCGGTTACCGATAACGAGACCTATACGGTTGAGGCGGAGACCGAAAAGAAGCACGACGTCGTTGTTATAAATTACGGTAAGAAGAACGGTATCGTCAAGGCTCTTTCCGAAAAGGGCTGCCGCGTTACCGTAGTTTCACCCGATACCAAGGCGGAGGATATTATCGCTATGGCTCCCGACGGTATAGTGCTTTCAAACGGTCCCGGAGATCCCGCGGAGAACGTTGAAGCTATCGAGTGTATCAAAAAGCTTCTCGGCAAATATCCGGTTTTGGGTATCTGCCTCGGACATCAGCTTCTGGCACTCGCCAACGGAGGGGTTACATTTAAGCTCAAATACGGTCACAGAGGAACTAACCAGCCCGTTAAGGAGATAAACGGAAAGTATACTTATATCACGACCCAGAACCACGGCTATGCGGTCGCTCCCAACAGCATTACAAACGGAAAGGTAACTTTCGTAAACGCAAACGACGGAACCTGCGAGGGAATAGATTATCCCGATATCAAGGCTTTCTCGGTACAGTTCCACCCCGAAGCCTGCACGGGACCTATCAATACCGATTTTATATTTGACAAATTCATCAAGATGATGGGAGGTTCTGAAAATGCCGCTGAGTAAGGATATAAGAAAAGTACTTGTAATAGGCTCGGGACCTATCGTTATAGGACAAGCCGCAGAGTTCGACTACGCGGGAGCGCAGGCTTGCCACGTTCTTAAGGAGGCGGGTGTAAACGTCGTTCTCGTAAACTCCAATCCCGCTACTATAATGACCGATAACGCGCTCGCTGACGAGATATACCTTGAGCCGCTTACTGCCGAGACGATAAAGAGAATTATCGAGAAGGAAAAGCCCGACAGTATTCTTGCGGGACTCGGCGGACAGACGGGACTTACCATCGCTATGCAGCTCTCTCACGAGGGCTTCCTTAAGGAGCATAACGTCCGCCTTCTCGGAACCGACGCGCGGGCTATCGACAAGGCGGAGGACAGACAGCTCTTCAAGGATACGATGGAGGAGATAGGACAGCCCTGTATCCCGTCGGATATCGCTAACGATATCGACAGCGCTCTTATGATAGCTAATAAGATAGGCTTTCCCGTAATAGTAAGACCCGCGTTCACGCTCGGAGGAGCGGGAGGCGGAGTTGCTTACGATATGGACGAGCTTACCGTCATCGCGAAGAACGGACTTGACGCGTCCCCGATATCGCAGATACTCGTTGAAAGATATATATTCGGCTGGAAGGAAATAGAGTTTGAGGTTATGCGCGACTCGGCGGGTAACGCTATCGCGGTATGCAGTATGGAGAACGTTGACCCCGTTGGAATACACACGGGAGATTCGATAGTAGTAGCTCCCGCGCTCACTCTTTCGCCCAAGGAATATAATATGCTCCGAAACGCGTCTCTCGAGATAATTTCGGCTCTCGGTATCGTCGGCGGATGTAACTGTCAGTTTGCGCTCAACCCCGAATCCTTCGAGTACGCCGTTATAGAGGTAAACCCCAGAGTTTCCCGTTCGTCGGCGCTCGCAAGTAAGGCGACGGGTTATCCTATCGCTAAGATAACCACCAAAATCGCTCTCGGCTATACGCTTGACGAGATTACCAACGATATCACGGGCAAGACCTGCGCTTGCTTTGAGCCGTCGGTAGACTACGTCGTTGTAAAATTCCCCAAATGGCCCTTTGAGAAATTCACCGGAGCCAGCCGTAAGCTCGGAACGCAGATGAAGGCGACGGGCGAGGTAATGGCTATCGCACCGAGCTTTGAAATGGCGCTTATGAAGGCTGTAAGAGGAGCCGAGATATCTCTCGACACACTCAACGCATCACCTATAAGCGACCTGCCCGTGCTTGAACGCCTTAAAATCTCTGACGACAGAAGAATATTTACCGTATTTGAGGCTATCAAGAGCGGAATTTCTCTTCAAACTATAAACGATATAACCAAGATAGATACGTTCTTCCTCAATAAGCTGAAAAATCTCGCGGATTTTGAAAACGATATCGCTGAAAACGGAATGGGAATTGAGGAATACAAGCGCGGTAAAAAGCTTGGATATCCCGATAAAGCGCTTATGCGTATCGGCGGAAAGATAGAACACCCCGAAATGAACGCAAGCTATAAAATGGTCGATACCTGCGCCGCGGAGTTTGACGCGCAGACGCCGTATTTCTATTCGACCTACGACAATGCCTGCGAGGCTCGCTCCTTCAAGAAATCGGGCAAGGAAACTATCGTCGTTCTCGGTTCGGGTCCTATCAGAATAGGTCAGGGAATCGAGTTTGACTATTCCTCGGTACACTGCGTATGGAACCTTAAAAAGCTTGGATATGACGTCGTAATTATAAACAATAACCCCGAGACCGTTTCGACTGACTACGATACGGCTGACCGTCTCTATTTTGAGCCGCTTACGACCGAGGACGTTATGAACGTTCTCAAGGTTGAAAAGCCGATAGGCGTCGTCGTTGCGTTCGGCGGACAGACGGCGATAAAGCTTACGAAATTCCTTGATGACAACGGAATAAAGATACTCGGAACCTCTGCCGAGGGTATAGACACCGCGGAGGACAGAGAGAAATTCGACGCGCTCCTTGAAAAATTCAACATAAGACGTCCCGTAGGTACGAGCGTTATGACCTTGCGGGAGGCTATTTCTGCCGCCAATATGATAGGCTATCCCGTATTGCTTCGTCCCTCGTACGTAATCGGCGGACAGAATATGTGCATCGTATATAACGACAGGGAAGTTGAGACATATATGAACCGTATTCTCACGACCGGAATTGAAAATTCGGTTCTCGTCGATAAATATATGATGGGTACGGAGCTTGAGGTGGACGTTATTTCCGACGGAACGGACGTTCTTATCCCCGGAATTATGCAGCACGTCGAGCGCGCGGGAGTTCACAGCGGAGACTCGATAGCGGTATATCCTCCGTTCAGCATTAACGACAAAATGCTCAAGACGGTAGTAGAATCCTCTGAAAATCTTGCTCTTGCTCTCGGTACGAAGGGACTCGTAAATATTCAGTATCTGATATATCATAACGAGCTTTACGTTATCGAGGTAAACCCGAGAGCGTCGAGAACAGTGCCTTATATCAGCAAGGTAACGGGTGTTCCTATGGTAGACCTTGCCACACGCGTAATGCTCGGCACTCCCCTCAAGGAGCTTGGCTTTGGTACCGGACTTTACAAGATACCTCCGTATTATGCAGTCAAGGTACCCGTGTTCTCGTTCGAGAAGCTTACCGACGCAAACTCCTACCTCGGTCCCGAAATGAAATCTACGGGTGAGGTGCTTGGACTTGGAAAGAATCTTAATGAGGCTATATTCAAGGGACTTACCTCTGCCGGCTTCAAGATGAAAACTCCTCACGCCGAAACGGAGGTCGGAGTATTCATCAGCGTCGGAGAACACGACCTGTACGAGATAGTATCGCTTGCGAAGAAGTTTGACGATATCGGAATGAAGATATACGCTACTCACGATACCGCAAAGGCTATAGAAGGACTTGGAACCAAGGTAACTCCCGTCGGCACTATCAACGAGAGCGACGAGGTATACAAGCTTATCGAGCAGGAGAAGATAAGCTATATCGTATATACGGGAACGCTCTTTGATTCCAGCCTTAACGATTATATCGAGCTTCACAGAAAGGCGCTTCATTATTCGGTAGCTTGCCTTACGTCGCTTGATACCGCAAACGCTCTTGCCGATATTATCGCGAGCCGTTATAATCAGAAAAATACCGAGCTCGTCGATATAAACAATATGGCATCCGAGCATACGCTTATCAAGTTCTCCAAGATGCAGGGAACGGGCGACGACTATATCTTTATAGAGAATTTTGACAACAGAATAAGCTGTCCCGAATCTCTCTGTATAAAGATGTGCGACAGACATTACGGCGTAGGCGGATACGGAATAGTACTGCTTGAAAAATCAGATGTTGCCGACGCGAAGATGAGAGTATTCAACCGCGACGGAAGCGAAGGAATGATGGCGGGTAACTGTATCAGATGCGTAGGAAAATATCTCTACGACAACAGGATAGTCAAGAAGGAGAATATTACCGTTGAAACGGGAAGCGGAGTTAAAGCACTTACGCTTTATACGAGAAACGGAAAGGTTTCTACCGTCAGCGTCGATATGGGCAAGGCGAGCGTTCTCGCGAAGAATATCGCCACTACCATAAAGGCTGAACGCATTATAAATCATCCTCTTACCGTAGGAGGCAAGGAATACCATATCACCTGCGTATCTATGGGTAACCCGCACTGCGTCGTATTTACCGACTACGTTGATGGAGTTGACGTAAAGAAGATAGGACCTATGTTTGAGAACGCGCCTGAATTTCCCGAGAGAATAAACACCGAGTTTATCCGTGTCGTAAATCCGACTACGATAAAGATGCGTGTTTACGAGAGAGGAAACGGAGAAACGCTCGGATGCGGAACCGGTGCCTGCGCGGCTGTGGTCGCGGCGGTTGAGAACGGAATCTGCAAGATGGGCGAGGATATTACCGTTAAGCTTCGCGGCGGAGACCTTATCGTAAATTATACCGACGACGGTGTAACGCTTACGGGTAACGCCGACCTTATCTATCAGGGATATTTCCAAGACTGATAAAAATTTAAAGCAGGGGCAACAGCCCCTGCTTTTTATATGTAAAAGAAAAACAAAAGGCATCGGTAAGCAACCGATGCCTTTATTTCTTATTTAAAAGCTTTCAAGTGATTTGTTGAGAAATGCTTTGGTTTTCTGAGATTTGGGATTGTCGAATATTTCTTCGGGAGTACCCATTTCCTCAATTATTCCGTCAGCCATAAACATTATCTCGTCCGAGACGTTTCTCGCAAAGTCCATTTCGTGAGTAACTACTATCATCGTCGTGTCGGCGGATTTCAGATCCTTGATGACACGCAATACCTCACCCGTAAGCTCGGGGTCGAGCGCCGAGGTAGGCTCGTCAAAGCAGAGAATATCGGGCGATAGAGCCAAAGCGCGCGCTATGGCTACTCGCTGTTGCTGTCCGCCCGAAAGCTGACAAGGGTAAAAATCGGCTTTTTCGGTAAGCCCCACACGCTCAAGAAGCGCGAGCGCGTTTTGATTTATTTTATCAAGCTCCTGCTTTTTTATATCTGCGGGAAGCTTTTTTTCATTTACGCGGAGCTTCGGCGCAAGCGTTATATTTTCGAGAACGCTGTATTGAGGGAAGAGATTAAAGGACTGAAAGACGAGACCGAATCGGAGTCTGTTCTTTCTTATTTCAGCCTCGCTCGGCTTTTTTTGAGCCGAGGCGTCGAATATTTTTTCTCCGTCTACGGATATCGTTCCCGTGTCGGGGGTTTCAAGAAAGTTCAGACAGCGGAGCAGGGTAGTCTTACCGCTTCCCGAGGAACCGATTATAGAAAGAGCCTTGCCTTTTTCCAGCGAGAAATCAATACCGCGCAGTACCTTGGTTTTTCCAAAGCTTTTGGTTATATCAGAAACTTCAAGTAACGCCATAATTTCCTCCTTTAAGCCTTGAAATAGTCAAGCTTCTTTTCAAAGAAACCGAATATGAGCGTAAGTATACCGACGAATATCAGGTAGAATACGGCGGTATAAAACATAGGCCAGATAAGACCGTAGCTTGTGAAAAATTCAGCGGCTTTAAGTATTTCCACTATCATAATAACTCTGGCAAGTGCGGTATCCTTTACGAGAGTGATGACCTCGTTTGACATAGGGGCAAGTATTCTTTTTACTACTTGAAGCAATATGACCTTAAAGAACACCTGTGATTTAGTCATCCCGAGAACGGCTCCCGCCTCGTATTGACCCTTTGATATGCTCTCTATTCCTCCGCGGTATATTTCCGAGAAATAGCAGGCGTAATTTATTACGAACGCGATTATTACCGAGGTGAATCTCGATAATCCGGTCGCGTTGAATACAAGACCCGGAACGTAGAAAACGACGAATATCTGGAGCATAAGCGGAATGCCGCGTATTATCCAGACGAATACTTTCGTAACGTACGCCAAGGGCTTGAATTTCGACATAGAGCCGAAAGCTATCACCAAACCCAAAGGAAGCGCTAACACGAGTGTTAGCGCAAAAATCAGGCAGGTCATTTCAAGTCCGTTAATCAGGCTTAACGTGATTTCCCAAAAACCCATTGTATTTTCCTTTGTTTATAAATAATTATTCAATAGTAACCTTAAGGCTGTTTTCAAGACCGTATTTCTTCGCAATCTCAAGGAGCTTGCCGTTGTCGTTGAGCGTCTTTATAGCCTCGTTTACTTTTGCGGTCAGCTCGCTGCCTTTCTTAAATCCGATAGCGTAGTATTCTGCGTCGAGAACGATGCTTTCAACTATCGCAAGGTCGGTGTAGTCGCCCGTACCGCATATATTCTGTGCGAGAAGAATATCGACTACCGCAAAATCGGACGTACCCGCTTTAATTTCGGTGAAAGCGTTTATCTGCGCCGTGGTGGTTATAAGACTTCCGTTGTCTCCGATAGCTTCCTTCGCGTAAGCCGCTCCCGCGCTTCCGCCCTCGGCAACCGCCTTTTTGCCCGCAAGATCAGCCTCGGTCTTGTAAGCGCCGAGATTATCCTTCTTTACGACGATGCACTGTTGGTTGAGCATATAGGTGTAAGAGAAGTCAACGAGGTCTTTTCTCTCAACTCCGTCGTCGGATGAGTTTGCGGTAAATCCGTTCCAAATGCAATCTATCTTGCCGGAATTGAGTTCGGAATATTTCTGCGACCAATCGATTATCTGGAACTCTACTTCCATATCGAGGAGCTTTCCGACTTCCATAGCGAATTCAGACTCAAAGCCCGTCCAGTTTCCGTTTTCGTCCTGCTCGTTCATATTTTCAAAAATAGTAACTCCGCAGGTGAGGGTGTTATCTTCTTTTTTACAAGAAGCGAAAACTAGCACGCACATCAGCGCGGCAAGCACCAAACAAAGAATTTTTTTCATAATAATGTCCTCCTTCCGTACACAGACGGATAAAATATTAGCGTTTTATCACTTTACTTTGATAAAGCAATAATATGATACCATATTTTTTGTGATTTGTCAATACTCTGACTGATTTTGTCGTGAGAAAAGCGGGCAAAAAAGAAAAATGTTGGATTTATCTATTGAAAAATTCCTATATTTGCTTTATAATAATATTCAGATATAAATTTAAGAGAGGTGTTTTCAGTATGAATTATAATGACGTATACCGTTATTGGCTCGAAAGTCCGTATATCAGCGAGGAAGAAAAAAGAGAGCTTCAGGCTATCGGAAATAACGACGCGGAAATAAAGGAGCGCTTTATCCGTGAGGTAGAGTTTGGTACGGGCGGGCTTCGCGGCGTTCTCGGAATGGGAACCAACAGAATAAATAAATATATGGTGAGAAAGGTTACTCAAGGCTTTGCCGACTATATAAAGGCGGCTGGCAAGGATGCTTGTGCGGCGGGCGTGGCTATCGCTCACGACAACAGACGCTTCAGCGTTGAATTCTGCAAGGAGACTGCGGGAGTGCTTGCGGCTAACGGTATAAAGGCTTACGTATTCGATTCGCTCCGTCCCACCCCCGAGCTTTCCTTCGCGGTAAGGGAGCTTGGCGCTTTTGGCGGAGTTATGATAACGGCTTCGCACAATCCTCCCGAATACAACGGATATAAAATATACGACGCGCAGGGCTGTCAGCTCGTCCCTGACGTAAACGATATCGTGGTAGGCTATATTGACAAGGTATCCGATCCTCTCGCGGTGAAGTCGCTTTCATTTGAGGAGGCGGACGGTCTTATCGAGGTCATAGACTCGGATATGGACGAAAAATATTATTCAGCCGTAATGTCGGTCTCGATAAACGACGTAAAAAAGGACGGCTTGAAGGTAGTGTATTCTCCTCAGCACGGTACGGGTAACGTTCCCGTAAGAACGGTGCTCTCGCGTCTCGGATATAACGTTATACCCGTTGAGGAGCAGTGCGTTCCCGATACCGAATTCAGCAAGACCGACAACCCCAATCCCGAAACCGACGGAGCGTATACGCTCGCTCTTGAGTACGCAAAACGCCGCGATGCCGATATAGTTATCACCACCGACCCCGATTGCGACAGACTCGGAGTCGCGGTGAAGCAGAACGGCGAATACCTTCGTATGACGGGAAATCAGTCGGCGGCAGTTCTGCTGAAATATATACTTTCGCAGAAAAAGGAAAAAGGAACGCTTGCCGAAAACGGTATAATGTTCAATACCATAGTTACATCCGACCTTGGAGACAGGATATGCGACTCCTACGGCGTGGCGGTTGAAAAGACCTTGACGGGCTTTAAGTTTATAGGCGATAAGATATATACTCATAATGCGAAGGGCGACACCTTCGTTTTCGGATATGAGGAGAGCTATGGTTGTCTTATAGGCGATTTTGTAAGAGACAAGGACGCGGTTCAAGCTTCTCTTATGCTCTGTGAGGCGGCGGCTTATTATATGGAGCAGGGTAGGACGCTTCTTGACGTGCTTTATTCTCTTTACGATGAGTACGGCTATTTCCTTGACGCTCTTGATAATTTCGCTTTCAAGGGTATAGACGGAACCGAGAAAATAGCATCGCTTCTAACCTCGCTCAGAAACGACCCGCCCGCTGCGGTAGGAACCGCAAGCGTCGTCGAGATTGAGGACTATGAAACCGAAAAAATGATGAACGCGGGCTTCCCGAAATCCAACGTGCTCAAATTTATCTTGAGCGATGGAAGCTGGGTAGCGGTTCGTCCGAGCGGTACCGAGCCAAAATGTAAATTCTATTTCAGCGTAGTTGCGGAAAACCGCGCCGAAGCCGAAAAGAAGCTCGAGCTTATGCGTAAAGCGTTTGAAAGAAATTGAATAAATGGTATATAAAAAAGGGGAGAAACTTTTGCAAAAGTTTCTCCCCTAACCCCTCTTCAAAAACTTTAAAACTTGGGATTAATTTTGAATTTTTGTCTTGCTTCCTACGAAAGCTTATTTGGGATTCCACCATACTCGGTATGGAATGGGCTTGCGAGAGATGAAGAACACGATTGGTCTTCATCTCCCGCAAACAAGCTTCTCACCCACATATAAAAATTTTTAAAGATTTGCTATATGCTGTGCCACCCAAAGTACGCAGGGCATAGAGAGTATTGAGATAAGCGAGGTTGTTCCGACCGATTGCGCCGCGTATTCGGGAGATATATCGTATATATCCGAAAGCATAGACACCGTAGACGCGGAGGGCATAGCGCAAACGGCAGTCAAAAACACTATCCATTCGTAACCCATACCTATAAGCTTCGTCAGACCGCATATTGCCAAGGGAATAACGATAAGCTTGATAAGAGAGACGTAGTATATTTTAGGGGTAAGAAATATTTGCTTCATCGTTCTTCTTGAAAGCAGAGCACCCGTGATAAGCATTGATATCGGAGTACAAAGCGATGAAAGATACGAAGAGCTTGAGTAAACGAAATCGGGGAGATCGAGATTCAGCGAATAGACGATTATACCTATCATAGCGGGAACCGTGGCGTAATTAAAGAGTATCTTTTTTACGGTAAGCTTGATGTCGGTTCTTTTTCTCGCGAGTATCGCGATACCCCAAGTCCAGAGTACTATCTGGAAGCTGACCATAAAGAAGGTGCCCATAAAAAGTCCCTTCGCTCCGAACAGGGAATTGAGAATTGGAAATCCGAGAAAGCCCACGTTTCCGAATACCATTGAAAATTCGGATATCTTACGCTCGTCAAGATTCTTAAATCCGATACAGCAGAAGTATGCTATCAGAGCCATAATGCCGTGAACGACGATACCTACGATAAAGGTCTTTCCTCCGAGAATGAGGTTCTCTTTGGAGTATTCCGCACCCAAGAGAGAAGATATGATGAGGAAGGGCTGACCGATGCTTATTATAAGCTTGGAAAGCTTTTTGGAAGCTATCTCGTCTATAATGTTGAGCTTACCCGCGATAAATCCCGCGATAAGCAGGATAAAAAGAGTAGTAATAGTGCTTAGCAGCGCGTCAAAATTCATATTTTGCCTTTCTTTGAAGAATATTAATTTATTTTCAAATCAAGCTCGTCGAGCTTCTTCTTTATTTGCTTCATATCCTCAAGCATTTCTTCCTTGCGCCTCGGATCGCGCAGAAGCAGAGCGGGATGATATACGGCGGTTATCAGATAATTGCCCTTGGCGAACCACGCTCCGTGCTCCTTCGTTATTTTGAAATCGGGCTTGATAAGCCGCATTGCGGATATTCTGCCGAGGCATACGATTATTTTTGGCTTTATAAGCAACACCTGACGGCGCAGAAAATTTATGCAGGCGTCCTCTTCGGCGGGAAGGGGATCGCGGTTTTTCGGCGGACGGCATTTCAGGATATTGGCTATGTATACGTTTTCGCGCGGTATATCTACGGCGTAAAGATACTTGTCGAGAAGCTGTCCCGCCTTGCCGACGAATGGAACTCCCGTCTTGTCCTCGTTCTCCCCCGGAGCTTCTCCGATAAACATAACGTCTGCTTCGCGGTTTCCGACTCCGAAAACGCAGTTGGTTCTCGTTTTACAAAGCTCACAGGCTTGACAGGAAGAAGCGTCTTCGTATAATTTGTCCCAAGAATCGTTCATATTATTATACCTCCGAAAGCTGCAATTTAAAAAATTATATCATATTTTCCCCCTTTTTTCAATAGCTTGCCGAATATTATTAAAACGGGAGAGAATATCTTTTCTCCCGTTTTCAAATGCCGCGAGGATTTAATATCAAATCATATTAAGCGAGTTTACTATCTGCCTCAGCTTGTTTGCCGATTTTACGAGCAGGGAAAGCTCCTCGTCGTTGAGCGGAATTTCAAGCACCTGCTTTATTCCCGACGCTCCGACAATACAGGGAAGCCCGAGACATATATTTTCAATACCGTAATGACCGTCCACGAGAGTCGAGACGGGAAGTATCGTGTTTTCGTCGCGCATTATAGCGGAGACTATCTTTCTTACAGCTTCCGCGATAGCGTAATAGGTAGCCCCCTTTGCTTCGATTATCTTGTACGCACTCATTTTAACGTCGTCGAAGAGCTCGTGAAGAGACGCCATATTACATCCTCTGTTACAGCTTTCGCAGAATTTGTTAAGGTCTACGCCTGATACGTTTGCGCTCGACCATACGGGAAGCTCGCTGTCTCCGTGCTCACCTATAATGAAGGAGTGAACGTTTCGAGGGTCAACTCCGAGGTGTCTTCCCACGAGATATTTGAGCCTTGAAGTATCGAGAACCGTTCCCGAGCCTATCACTCTTGAAGCGGGAAAGTCCGATATCTTTAAGGTCAGATATGAGAGAACGTCAACGGGATTGCTGACGACTATTATTATTCCTTTGGTGTTGTAGATAGAAATATTTCTCACTATCGACTGAAATATTTTCGCGTTGCTCTTTACGAGGTCGGTTCTCGTCTGCCCCGGACGCTGCGGACCGCCCGCCGTTATAATTATGATATTTGCGTCGGATACGTCGGCGTAATTTCCAGCGTATATATCCATAGGAGATACGAAAGGAAGCGCGTGGCTTATATCCGCCGCCTCGCCCTCGGCTTTTTTGTGGTCTATGTCTATAAGCACCATTTCGGAAAACAGGCGGCTGAGAGCCAGCGAAAAAGCGGTCGTTGCCCCGACGAAGCCGCAGCCTATTACCGCGCATTTTCTAATATTAATCAAAATAAGCCCTCCTGATATTTTTATATGATAAAATATCGTTCAGGCTTATTTTGCGCGTTTTTTTGTAAAATATTAATCCGAAGCTTTTTCGTTCAAAAATCCGATTAAATTTTTTGTGGAAATTAAAAATATTTGAGCGTAAGAAAGAAGCGCGGATAATTTCAAATCCTTTGCGTCTTTTTTAAATTCCTTGTCGGAGCTTTGCATAAAAGAGGAAGCAGAAGCGCACCATACGCGGTACCGCTCAAAAATTTCATAGTATTCCTTTACTATCTCCGAGTTTTGCTCCTTATCGGCTTGGCAAACGAGAGCGGCAACCCTTGCGTTTGAGGCGTCGCTCATTTCTTTTTCCTTTATGATAAGTGAGGTCAGCCTTCGATAGTCGTAATATATTCTTTTTACGTTTTTCTCGTCTGCCGCAAAAGAGAAAAGGGAATAGGTATCTATTGAGGCGGCGTAGCTTCCGCAAGCAAACGCCGTTGCGTCCGCGCTCTTTTTCAGCGCGAGAATATCGTTTTTTATATCTGAATTATTCATATCCGTTACTATGAAAAAGGAAGCCCGCGACGGTAACGATGTCGTTTTGTCGGCAAGCTTCCTTTATTTCAAAATAAAATTATCTGATGTCTACCGTTACTCGTTTTCCATCAGAGGCGGCAACCGCTTTCATAACGGTTCTTATTGCCTTTGCGTTCTTTCCGTTTCTTCCGATGACTTTTCCCATATCACCTTCGGCTACGCTTAAAACGAGCTTTACATCTTTTCCGTCCTCGGTATCGAGAATGGTAACCTCTTCGGGATTGTCAACGATGGCGCGGGCAATATCGTATAATGTTTCCTTCAAATCTGCCATATTACATCACCTTGAAAGATCAGTCAACAATGCCTGATTTCTTGAGCAATGCTTTTACGGTTTCGGTGGGCTGAGCTCCGTTCTTGAGCCAAACCTTAGCTTTCTCCTCGTTGATAACTATTTCAACGGGCTCGGTGCGGGGGTTGTAGTGTCCTATTTCCTCGATGAAACGTCCGTCTCTGGGCGAGCGGCTGTCTGCAACGATAACGCGGTAGGTGGGAGCCTTCTTTGCGCCCGTTCTTCTGAGTCTGATTTTAACTGACATTTTTAATTCCTCCAAAAATATGAAAAATATGATTATATAAAATCCATTGATTAGAATGGGATTTTCATTTTATTGCGCTTGCCGAATTTTGACAAGCTCTTGGGGTTAGAGAACTGCTTCATAAGGCGGGTGGTCTGTTCGAACTGACGGAGGAGCTTGTTGACCTCCTCAACCGTAGTTCCGCTTCCCGCGGCAATTCTTTTCTTTCTCGAAGCGTTGAGAATATCGGGCTTTTCACGCTCGCGCTTCGTCATAGATTTGATTATTGCCTCCGTTCGCGCGATAGCCTTTTCGTCTATTTTCGCGTCCTTAAGCGCGCCCGGCTTCATACCCGGCATCATTCCCATAAGCTGATCGAGGTTGCCCATATTTTTTATCTGCGAGAATTGCTCGAGATAATCGTCAAGCGTGAAGGTGGATTCACGAAGCTTCTTTTCAAGCTCGACCGCTTTTTTCTCGTCGTAGGCTTGCTCGGCTTTTTCAATGAGCGAGAGAACGTCGCCCATACCGAGTATTCTCGACGCCATTCGATCGGGGTGGAACGGCTCTATTGTATCGAGTTTTTCACCTGTACCCACAAATTTTATCGGCTTGCCCGTAACGTGCCTTACTGACAGCGCGGCACCGCCTCTCGTATCGCCGTCAAGCTTCGTGAGGATAACGCCCGTTATATCGAGCATATCGTTGAAGGTCTCGGCAACGTTTACCGCGTCCTGACCTATCATCGCGTCTATCGTGAGAAGTATCTCTGTGGGGGAGACCTTTTCCTTTATCCTTCGAAGCTCGTTCATAAGCTCCTCGTCGATATGCAAGCGTCCCGCCGTATCGATAAATACCATATCGTATCCTTTGGAGAGAGCGTATTTTACGCCTTCCTCGGCAATCGTTACGGGGGAGGTTTTGTCCCCCATAGTGAATACGGGGATATCAAGCTTTTCACCGACTATCTGAAGCTGCTTTATAGCGGCGGGGCGATAGATATCGCAGGCGACGAGAAGCGGTTTCTTTCCTTGCTTCTTGTAAAGGCCCGCGAGCTTGCCCGCGTGCGTGGTTTTTCCCGCGCCTTGAAGTCCGACCATCATAACGACGGTAGGGGGCTTTGAGGATATGACGAGCTTTGACTGCGTGCCGCCCATAAGGTTGGTAAGCTCTTCGTTTACTATCTTTACTATCTGTTGAGCGGGGAGCAGGGATTCAAGCACCTCGGCGCCCACGGCTCTTTCGGAAACCACCTTTATAAAATCGCGGACGACCTTGAAGTTGACGTCTGCTTCAAGAAGAGCAAGCTTTATTTCGCGCATACCCGCCTTTACGTCGGCTTCGGTAAGCTTACCCTTGTTTCTGAATTTCTTGAAGGCATTTTCGAGTTTTTCACTCAAGCTTTGAAACATAAGCGACACCTTCCTTTCGATTTAATACGGTAAAGGATTTTTATTCCTTGATTATTTTAGTTAATTTATGAAGCTCCGAGACGAACTCATCCGAGACGTCGAGCCTATCGGCGAGGCAGAGAAGCCTGTTTACCTGCTCCTCGGTAGAGCGGAGCTTTTGCGCAAGTCCGAGCTTCTGCTCGTAAAAATTCAGTTCCTCCTCGGATTTTTTTATTATATCTCTCACACCCTGTCGGGATATACCTATCTCCGCGGCTATTTCGGCGAGAGACAGATCCTCGTTATAATACATATCCATAACCGAGCGCTTTCTTTCCGAGAGGATATCACCGTAAAAGTCGAGCAAATATCCTACGTTGAGATTTTTTTCAAACATTTTACCGCCTCGCGTGTAAAGCAAAATACTTTACAAGTATAACATACAAATATATATTTGTCAATAGCTTTTTTTATTTTTCTTTAGAATGTTTCCTGCTTGGAAGCTCACTCACCAAAGAGGCTCCCAAAATCAATATACTTCCTACGAGCTTGGCGGCGGTGAAAGGCTCGCGGAGAAGTACGGTGGAGAGGACGAGTGCCGTTACGGGATCGATATAACTGAATATAGCTGCGGTATGAGCCTCAAGCTTTTCTATGCTTCCGAAGTAGAGCGTATACGCTATTCCCGTATGAACGACGCCGACTGCGGCGAGAAGAATTATTTCGGATATGCCGGCGGATACGGACGAGATATCCTCGTTAAGTATTACGTAGGGAAGTATCGCAAGTGCCGCCGCAGCGAGCTGTATAAGCGTTTTTTCATAATTCGAGATGCCGCTGATGAATTTGTTGATTATTATTACGGCGGCGTAAAGAAGGGCGGCACCGAGAGCGAGTAATATGCCTCGTATATCGGAGGAAGCGTCGGAAAAGACGCCCGATATTATCGTCATACCTATTACCGATACGCCCGCGCATATCCATTTCTTCGCCGTAACCTTTTCTTTGAGAAGAAAAGGAGATACGATGATTACGAATACAGGAGCCATATAATAGCACAAAGTAGCCGTGGAAACGGCCGTGTATCGGTAGGCTTCAAACAAAAGTATCCAATTTATTCCTATAAATATACCCGAAAGGCAGAGCAGAGGAAAATTTTTCTTTATACCCGAGAGATTTAATTTTTGCCGCTTACAGAGGATAACTATAAGCAGAAAAAGCGCTCCGACGGCACCCCTTATGCAAGCTACGAGGCTTGACGAAAGGGGAATATGATTTCTGAATATGCCTATAGTTCCGAAAATAAGCATAGCGGATATCAGCTTTAATTTATCACGCGTATTTTCCATAATTTCCTCCTGAAATTAAGCGGTACGGCGAATTCTGCCGCACCGCTTCTGAGGTCTATATCAATCGTAATATTTCGCGCGTCTGCGCTTTTTGACGGTATGTACTATTCCAAGGGTGATAAGCCCTCCGAGAATGACTCCGCAGCAAATATATATGCCGTTTCCGATACTGCTCTCTATCTTAAGCTCCTCCCATAAGGAATTGAGAAGAGTAAGACGCTCGGGAGAAAGATTAAGATACGCTTGAGTAGGCACAGAATCGGTTTTCTCGCCGTAGAGTATATCGATAGAATCGGGGTGTACGTCAAGCATATATTCCTGATATTCGGGGTTGTGGGCAACCGTGGTCAATGGGGACGCGTAATAGGTGTATTCGGCGTTCGCGACGGCTATTTCCTCACTGCACATAAAATTTATGTACTCGGAAGCAAGGTCGTAATTCTTCGAGTTTGCGGGAATACACATAGCGTCAACGTAGGAGTTTGTTCCTTCCTTCGGATAATAGAAGGAAAGCGAGTCGTTATCCTCGTACATAGATATGTAGTCGCCCGCGTAATACGACGCGATAGCCGCGGAGCCACTCATCATTTTATTGAATATCTCGTCCATAACGTAGCCCTGAACCAGATCTTTTTGCGTTCTGAGAAGCTCAAGCGCCTCGTTCCATTCCTCGTCGGTAGCCTCGTTTACGTCGTATCCGAGATAATACAAAGCCGTGCCGAACGCATCTCGGCTGTTGTTGAACTGAAGAATATCGCGGGCGTAGGCTTCGTTCCACATAAGCTCCCAGCTCTCTATCGCGGCGTCCTCCTCGCTTACTATCTCGGTATTATATATAATGCCGACCATACCGTAAAAATAGGGAACCGAATAGATATCGTCGGTGTCGTCCTCGTAATATACGTTATCCCCTTTGAATTTATCGTCTATATACTGATAGTTGGGTATCTTTGATATATCAAGCGGGGCAAGCAGGTTCTCTGACACCATTCTCTGTATCATATAGTCAGAGGGAATGATAACGTCGTATACCGCAGAGCCGCTGCTTATCTTTGCGTACATACTCTCGTTGCTCGAAAAGGTGGAATAGTTTACCTCGACGTTCATACCAAGCTCGTCCTTGCAGTATTTTTCAAACTCGGCGTTTACGTCAAGGGTTCCGTCGGAGCCGTCGGAAATATATTCGCCCCAATTATAGACGTACAGCGTCGTAACGTCTCTTTCGGAAGCACAGCCGGACAGCATAGGCGCAGAAACCGAAAGAAGAAGTGAGAGGACGAGCAGAAAAAGAAATTTTTTCTTCATCTCGCACCTCCTCCCCTCAAAGCCTTTGCGGGCTTGCGTCTGTCCTTCTTGTTATTCGCGACGTTGACTGCGATAAGGAGAATCAAGATAGCCACTATCATAAGCGTGCAAAGCGCGTACATACTGAATTTGACCTCGTGCGCCGTCTGGTTGTAGATATAAAGCGGAAGGGTTTTGAAGTCGGGCGAGCTTACGAAATGGCTTATTACGAAGTCGTCGAGCGAGAGGGTAAAGCCCATCATAAGTCCCGATACGATACCCGGAAGTATACAGGGAAGCTCTACCTTGAAAAAGGTCTGCGTGGGCGTACACCCAAGGTCGAGCGCCGCTTCTATAAGATGCTTATCCATCTGATTGAATTTCGGCAGAACCGACAGTATAACGTAGGGCAGGTTAAAGGTGGTATGAGCCAGAAGCATAGTCCACATTCCGAGAGAATCGCTGATTCCGAGAATAGTCGCGACGCCTACGAACAAAAGCATCATAGATACACCTGTTACGATATCGGGATTCATCATAGGAATATTGGACACGGTTTTCATAGTTTTTTTGTAAAATTTGTTTTTTGAATGAGCTATGCTTGACGCCGCAAGCGTTCCGATAACGGTAGCCAGAAGAGAGGAGGTTACCGCGAGGAAAAGCGAGTTTTTCAGCGCGGTTATCGCCTCGCTGTTTCGGAAAAGGTCCTTATACCAATAGAGAGAAAAGCCCGAAAAGCTGCTGAGGTTTCCCGACTCGTTGAAGGAAAACAAAACGACGACGAGAATGGGGGCGTAGAGTATAAGGAATATAATGGCGATATAAAATCTTGATAAAAATTTCATACTATCATATCCCCCTCGTTATCCGAAAATTTATTCATAATAGCAAGAGAGATGAGAATGAGTATCATCATAACCAGAGATATTGCCGCTCCCGTATGATATGTAACGGAATTCTGAAACTGCCTCTCGATAGTATCTCCGATTAGGTCGAACGATCCTCCTCCGAGCTTCTGTGAGATATAGAAGGTGCTTATGGAGGGCACGAATACCATAGTCACACCCGAAATTATACCCGGAACGGTGAGGGGAAGTATTACCTTGCCAAGCACCTGCACTCCGTTACATCCAAGGTCTGACGCCGCCTCGAGATATCTTTTGTCGAGCTTTGTGAGCGAGGTGTATATCGGAAGTACCATATACGGCAGGAAGTCGTATATCATACCGAGGATTACCGCCGCGTCGGTACCTATAAAGGTAAGCTTCTGAAATCCGAGCTTGGTCAGAAAGGTACTTACGAGACCGCCGTTGTCGAGAAGCGCCATAAGCGAATAGGTGCGTATGAGCAGACTTATCCACATAGGGAGCATAAGCAGGACGACGAGTATATTTCTCGTGCGCTCTGAGGTACGGGACATACAGTACGCCAGGGGATATCCTATAAGCAGACATATGGTCGTTGCTATCAGCGAAAAGCCGAGAGACATTACGAAGGTTTCCGAATAGGAGGAAAGGGAGGTGATATTTTCAAGCGTGAAGCTTCCGTTTCTGTCGGTAAAAGCGAAATATACCACGAAAATAAGCGGAGCGATAATAAACATTATCGACCATACGAGGTATGGAGAACCCGCGAATTTATAAAAAAGAGAACGGTGCTTCATTATACTTCGTCCTCCTCTACAATGTCGGACAAATGATCCATTTCATCCGAGAAGGAAGAGTAATCTCCGAACATATCCGAATATTCGGATTTTTTCATTATATGTATTGCGTCGGGTTCGATATAAAGACCGATGGTTTCGTCAGGAGCAACGTAGTCGGTGGTCTGTATCATCCACTTGAAGCCGTCTATATCGACTATTATTTCGTAGTGAACTCCCTTGAAGGTAACCGATGATACGACTCCCGTAAGCATTCCCTTGTCGGCGGAAACTACGTCAACGTCCTCGGGACGTATGACCGCGTCTATCTGCTCGTTTTTCTCAAAGCCCTTGTCGAGACACTCAAAGGTGTGTCCCGCGAATCTGACCTTGAAATCCTCAAGCATAACTCCGTCTATTATATTCGATTCGCCTATGAAGTCCGCGACGAAGGCGTTGACCGGTTCATTGTATATATCAATCGGAGTGCCTATCTGCTGTATCTTTCCGTTAGCCATAACGACTACCGTATCGGACATTGAGAGGGCTTCCTCCTGGTCGTGTGTAACGTATATAAAAGTTATACCCGTCTGAGCCTGTATATTTTTCAGCTCTACCTGCATATCCTTGCGCAGCTTGAGATCAAGCGCGCCGAGCGGTTCGTCAAGGAGAAGCACCTTCGGCTTATTTATAAGCGCGCGCGCTATGGCAACTCTCTGCTGCTGTCCGCCCGAGAGAAGATTTACGTTTCTTTTTTCAAAACCCGAAAGGTTTACGAGCTTGAGCATTTCGGTAACTCTGACCTTTATCTCGTCTTCCTTTACCTTGGCTATACGAAGACCGAACGCGATATTATCGTAAACGTTGAGATGAGGGAAGAGAGCGTATTTCTGGAAAACCGTATTGACCTGACGCTTGTGCGGGGGAAGGTCGTTTATTCTTTTTCCATTAAAAAAGATATCTCCGATATCGGGGGACTCGAATCCGCCGATTATTCTGAGCGTCGTCGTTTTTCCGCAGCCCGAGGGACCGAGAAGCGTGATGAATTCCTTGTCGTTTATATACAGATTGATTTCATCAAGCACGGTTTCTCCGTCGTAAGCCTTTGAAATATTTTTAAGCTCTATAAGCTTCGTTCTTTTCTTAGAGCCTTTTTCGTTGTTCGATGCCGGCGCATCGGGCGGCTGCTCGTTTTCAGCAACCTCTGAAAGTTCTTGGTTTTGAGCAAGTTCTTTTTTCATTCCGCATAAATACTCCTTCAGGGATAAAAATACAGGATGAAAGGCAGATTAGAATACGAAAAGTGCGTATGGCTTCGCCTATAAAATCCTTGCGAATATTGTAACAGATATTGTACTCAATTGCAATATATTTATATAAAATATTTTTGAAAAATCGTCAATATTTTTAATTATTCTCAAAAAATCGGGAAGAATGGCGTTTATTTCCCTAAAAATACGTATTTTCTTACTTTTGCTTTTTTATTCTTCCGAAAGCTTTCGTTTCGTCCTGGCTTTCGTTTTCAAAGGTATCGGAGAAAAGAGAGGCGAATAAAGAGAGAGAAAAAACGAACAGAGAAAGAGAGGCGGCGGTCTTTAAAAGAAGATATAAGGATATCGACCAGAGTGCGAAAAGGGACAGAAAGGAAAGAACGCCAAGCGCTTTTTCGGCCGCCGATATTCCGAAGATATGGGATAGCAGGGAGGATAATATTCTTCCGCCGTCGAACGATTTTATCGGAAGAAGATTTAGAATACCGAGGCACAGGGAGGAGAGAAAAAAGAGCGAGTAGGCTTCCGATTCAAAATTATACAGTCCGCGCAGAGCTTCTCCGACAGCGGCGCATATGAAATTTACTGCGGGACCTGCGGCACAAATTACTATTTCATCCTTATATGAGCATACGCCTGTCGATGCCGAAAGTCTCGCGCCGAGTATTCCGACATTCAATCGGCAGAAGCTTACTCCTCTGAATTTTGCGGCGGCGATATGACCCGCCTCGTGCAGAGTGGCGCTTGTGAGAGGTATGAGCGCGTAATATCCGCTTGAGAGGAACAGGGAGAGAAAAAGCATAACGGCGAAAAAGCTTATTTTTATTTTCATTATCTTATACCCGTGTTTCGTTATTGAGCTTTACGTTGAATAATATGATATTTAAAATCTTTTTATTTCGGTATTTTTCCTTTAAAGAGAAAATTCGTTGTGAAATTTTACCATATTTATCCTTATTGCTTTTATAAATTTGTGAAATTGAGGGACATTAAAAAAATAAATTAAAAAATTTCCGAAAAGTATTGACATTTTTAAAAAAATGAGTATAATATAATCTGTTGCCGATAAAACGGCGACGAAATACGCGAGAGTGGCGGAACTGGCAGACGCGCACGTTTGAGGGGCGTGTGGTTCACACCGTACGGGTTCAAGTCCCGTTTCTCGCACCATCGGCAGTACTGACAGCGTGTTAGTACTGCCTTTTTTTACGTTAGACGAGTAATACGTTGATTTTTCGTATATCAGATACGGAAGGAAGGTAAAAATGCCAAAATATTTAAAGCGCTTATCGCTTTTGTTTTTGTTTTTGTTTCTTATAGTGCTGATGACGGGCTGTACGGCGCGCGTATCTTACGACGACGCCTGTTATGAAGAATATACCGAAGCGGAGCTTGAAAATATTCTTGAAGAGGATGACAGCGGTGCGTTTATAGAGATACTTATTTCAGATGAGGCTGAAAACGTCGGCTTGATTCTCCACGCGGGCGGAGGAGACGACCTTACGTATCTTAATTCGCAGGAGACCTTTTATCGTTATTACGATATGGGGTACAGATATTTTGAATACGACCTAAAGCTGCTGTGCAACGGAAGAGTTGTGGGGACGCATAATTGGGAATATCTTGACGTGGACGAGGTGTTCAGACTTACCTACGATGATTTTATCTCCCTTACGCTCGTAAACGGCTATACGCCGATAAACGAAGAATGGCTTATGCAGACCATAGCTCAATATGAGGACGTAATATTCGTTATTGATTCAAAGATGGATACGGACGAAGACGACCTTCGCGTTCTTCGGCGTCTTGAGGAGCTTGCCGAGGCGGACGGTTTGGATATTTCAGACAGAATAATTCCCGAAATATTCAGTAAGGAGATGTGGGACGAGGCAAAGGAAACGCTGAGCTTCAATCGTTATTTATTTTCTCTCTATAAGGTGGATTACGATATGGAGCAAATATTGGAATACTTTGACGACGAGCGTATCGTTGGAGTTTCGGTTTCACTGTATTGCGACGAGTCGCTCAAAAATCAGCTTTACAGAGTTAAGGAGAGCAAATACCTTTGCGTATTTTCGGTTACTACCGAGAGCGAGATTAGGGAAGCGATAGATATGGGCGCAGATGCCTTGTACGTGGATTTCGTTTCGTTTACTCACGATACATAATATATGATAAATAATAATGGGGGAGGGACTTTTTGCAAAAAGTCCCTCCCCCAAACCCCCACCTCAAAAAACTTTAAACGCTGGGTATAGTTTTAATTTTTTGTCTTGCTTTCTATGGGAAGATTGTTTTAGGTTTTCGTTATACTCGGCAGGGGAGGGGCTTGCTCCTCCCGCCGTTTCATTTATATAAATATACTTCGCAGGGGCGAACTTAGGTTATATGCGTTGATTTAGAAAGACTTTGAAATCACCGAGGGGATGAAATGCTTAAGGGCTTTGTCTTTTTTGCATTTTTAGCCAGCTTGAAAATCCGTACATATCGTTTATCAGAAAAACCAAAAAGCATATAACGACAGACAGGTAGGATATGTTCTCAACGGATGCCAGCGTCCACAGTATTATAAGAACGACGTCGTTTGCGGCGTAAGCCAGCGCAAAATACGGACTTCTCCTGAATGTCAGATATACGGCGATAAAACTTGTGGCTACCGAGAGTGTGCTCGGTAAAAGATTCGCGGTGTTGAAAAAAGCCAAGATGAAATAGAAAATGACGCTCACTATTACGGTGAGAACAAGCATAAAAATAATTTCACGGTGCTTGATTCTGTTGACCTTGACTTCAGCCTTATTCTCATTGTATGGATTTTTTATCCAGGATATCAAAGCCAGCACAGCCATAGGCATACTCATTCCGAGATAGGTTATCATTTCTCCGTAATAGGCAAAGCCGAAGGATATTATGCCGTACAGAATACTGAATATAATTATCAGAAATTGTCCGAACGGATTACCCTTGGCGTTAAATATCAACGCGGTGGCTCCTATCAGCGAGGCTATAAGCGTAAGATAATTTTCTTTGTCAAAAAGCAAAAAAGCGAGGAATATAAATATGACGGAAGAGCACCACAAAATTATCTCGTATTTTGAAAAATATTTATAAAGCTTCATACTATTTACTCCAAAAAATAAGCACTCGTATAGCGCATCTTCAAAGACCTAACGATACGCAACGAATGCTACCCGGTGGCAGTTGTTTGTTTTTCATAAGTATAGCATTTTTCTTACGCTGTGTCAACAGAATAGTCAAAAATTGTTGCTTTTCGTTTTACGAAAAAAAGCGGCGAATCGCAGATTCGCCGCTTTGCCGCTTTTATAATGGTTTATTCCGCTTCGGGAGTATAATAAAAATCAAGAGCTTTTCCCGCAATATTCGTATAATCGACGAGAGTATTGTAGACGTAGCACTGTACGAATACTCCCTCGGAGGTAAGGCTGTTGAGCGTTCCCGTGCGTCCTATGCTCTCGCCCTCCTTTACGATATCTCCGACACTGACGTTAATGCTGCCGAGGTGTCCGTATACCGTGCGTATTCCGAGACCGTGCTCAATAACTACGAACTTTCCGAGATAATCACAGCTTCCGCTGTAAAGAACGGCTCCCGCGTTGAGCGCCTTTACGGGAACGCCACCGCTTTGCGCGTAGGTATACATAGTTCCGTCAAGAATATACGATATATTTTTCGTTGAAAATTCCGTTCCGTAAGAATAGAGAATACTTGCCTCGTCCGACGCGTAATCGCCGAATGCGCCGCGGCAGAAGATATATCCCGAATACGACGCGTCAAGCTCCGACATAATACGTTGAAGAGCGTTCGTCGAGAGTGAGTTTACGGAGGCGTTGAATATCGAATGATTTTTTTCGTCAACGGTAACGGCGGGAGGCGTATCGGAGCTTTCGGATACGTTCAGCGTTATGACCTCCTGCGTAGCGCCGTAGGAGAAGGTAAGCTTGTACTCTCCCGCTTTAAGCTCTTGGCTGAAGGGAATTGCCGCTCTTACTATATCTCCGTCCTCAAAAAAGACGGGAGAAAACTCTATATCCGGCTCGGTGTGGAAATTTATCTTGTTTATATCGAGAATATTCGTACAGGCGACGGTGACGAAGTCTCCAAGCTCAAGCTCGGTTTTATCGAGTATAAATTCCGAGCGATCGCGTAGAAGCACCTTGAAGTCGTAATTTACCTTTCCGTAAAACTGCGCGTCCGCGTCCTCGTTCCAGACGGCAGAGACCACGAAGCGCAGGGTAGTTCCGGGGTCTACCTTGACTGTCGAGAGAGCGGTATGCGATATATCGAGCGTGATTATTCCGCTTTTATACACCTTGACTGAGCATTCGTCGGGCTCGTTCTCAAATTCAAGACCTAAAATGCCCGCCATATCGTATACCGTTTCGATATCATCGGTAGTATCTATCATAGCGGAGGAGCAAACCTCTCCCGCTATATTTTTATATTTCCATTCCGCATTAAGCGGAAGGACCACGTCGTTTGATGTAGTGTAGAGCTTTGGCGGTACCGAAGAGTCGTACAGCGTCTCGGAATAAGAGGATGACATAAACGCGAGAGCGTCGTCGTCGGAGATAAGATATATTTTGTTTGCTCCGTCAACGCAGTAGCTTGAACCGCTGTTCTCGGAAAAGAAGCACTTGTAGCTTGCTTCGGTATCACTCTTGGCAACGACGGCAAGAAGCATTTTTTCGCCGTATAAATTACGCGGCGTCTCGCTCGCCTCGGTAAGATTTTTTATTACCGAATCGAATATATAAACGAGGCTTTCGGGCAAGGCTCTTTCGGGATCCTCGGTCTCCTCAAAGAGAAGAGCGTCTCCGTCGTACAGCGATACCTTTACTGCCTTATCCGTAAGCGGCGTGCTTTTGTTTGATTCTATCGAGTAATTTATAAATGCCAATATTGCGGGAATGAATACGAGCACCGCAATTATGACGAGCAGGTAGAGCTTATTCTTTTTTGCGGTCTTATTTCCCAGAAAATATCCTTTGTTTTTCATTTATAAGCCTCTTGAAATTTAAGGTGTTATTAACTATTATACAATATTTATTCCGTAAGGTCAAGCAGTTTTGAACAAAAGATAAAATTAAGAGCTCAATTTACTTGACAATGGTACGGAATAAATGTTATACTAAAGAGTAAAAATTATACATATATACTTGTAGTTTAAATTTCACGGAGATTTTTATGAAAAAGATACTTATAGTAGACGGCAACAGTATTCTCAACAGAGCCTTTTACGGAGTCAGACCTCTTACCACGAAGGACGGTCTTCACACGAACGCCGTTTACGGAATGTATACTATTTTAACTAAAAACATAAACCTCGTCAAGCCCGATTACTGCGTGGTGGCTTTCGACCTTAAAGCGCCGACCTTTCGGCATAAAATGTACGACGGATACAAGGCTAACAGGCACGGAATGCCCGAGGAGCTTGCCGTTCAGCTTCCTTACGCCAAGGAATGTATGAGAGATATGGGATTTACGGTGCTTGAGCTTGAGGGCTACGAGGCTGACGATATTCTCGGCACCGTATCCGACAAGGCTTCCAGGGAGGGGGTACGATCCTATCTTCTCACGGGGGACAGGGATTCGCTCCAGCTTATAAACGACGATGTCACCGTTCTTCTCACCACGAATAAGGAGACGGTGAATTTTGACAGACGGCATTTTACCGAGACCTACGGAATCGACCCGTCGCAGTTTGCCGACGTAAAGGCGCTTATGGGAGACAGCTCCGACAATATACCCGGAGTTCTCGGCATAGGAGAGAAAACGGCGTTTAAGCTTATTTCCGACTTCGGTTCTCTTGACGGCGTTTACGAAAAGTATATGGAGTCAAAGCTTTCTCCGTCGGTAAAGCAGAAGCTTGAGGCGGGAAGTGAGAGCGCGAAGCTTTCCAAAAAGCTGGTTACCATTGACAAAGACGCCCCGATAGATTTTGACCTTTCCGCCTACGAGTATAATGGAATAAAAAAGCCGGAGCTCAAGGCTTTGTTTGAGAAGCTTGAATTTTTCGCTTTTATCAAGAAGCTCGGACTTGACGCGGTGCAGACGGTAAGCGCCGAACCGCAAAGCACCGAAGAAAAAGCGAACGAACAGTCTCAAAGAGAAGAAGCCGATGAAGTATGCTTCGATAGAGTGAGCGCGGTATACGTGTCTGACGGTAAGCTTACGGTATACGACGGAAAGGACACCGCGGTTTACGACCTTGATATCTCAAATAAAGAAGCGATAGAAAAGCTGTTCCGAAGTGAAAAGACGATAACGCACAACTCAAAGGAGCTTTACAAGGCACTTATACGGGCAGATATAGAATGTATCTCTTGTTGCTTTGACACTATGCTTGCCGCTTACGTGCTGAACTCCTCGCGCCGAGGATATTCCTTACCCGAGGTCTATCTTGAATACTCGGGAAAAAGTCTTGGAGAGGATATTTCCGCGCCCGCCGCTGTGTACTCTCTGTACCGTCCTATGCTTACGGAGATAAAAAATATCGGGGCGGAGCATCTTTTGTTTGATGTGGAGCTGCCTCTCGCTCTCGTTCTTGCCGATATGGAGATAACGGGAATAAAAATAGATACCGACGGTATAACGGAATACGGAAACGAGCTTGCGGAGCTTGAAAGCGTTCTGAAGGAAAGGATATACTGTGCCGCGGGAGAGGAGTTTAATATAGATTCCACGAAGCAGCTTGGCAATATTCTTTTCGACAAGCTTGGACTTCCCGTTCAGAAAAAGACGAAAACGGGATATTCCACCGATGCCGAGGTGTTAGGCAAGCTTCGCGGCAAGCACGATATTATTGAAGATATTCTGGATTACAGACAGGTTTCGAAGCTCAGGTCTACCTATACCGACGGACTCGTAAGGCTCGCGGACGAAAACGGGCGCATACACACCGTTCTCAATCAGACGGGAACCGCCACGGGCAGACTTTCCTCATCCGAGCCCAATTTGCAGAACATTCCCGTCCGTACCGAGCTCGGCAGCAGGTTCAGAAGATATTTCGTTCCTAAGAACGAGGATTACGTTATAATAGACGCCGATTACTCGCAGATAGAGCTCAGACTTCTTGCCGACGTATCGGGGGACGAAACTATGATATCGGCTTTCGCTGACGGCGCGGATATACACACCTCGACGGCGGCAAAGGTATTCGAGGTGGACGAGAGGGAGGTTACTCCCGATTTACGAAAGCGCGCCAAGGCGGTAAATTTCGGCATAATGTACGGAATGGGAGAATATTCGCTTTCCGAGGACCTCGGAATATCGAGGGCGCAGGCGAAAAAATATATAGACTCCTATCTTGAGGGATTTCCGAAGGTGAACGAATACAGGGAAAATATCAAGGAGCAGGCAAAGCGCGACGGATACGTGTCCACTTTGTTCGGCAGAAGGAGATATATTCCCGAGTTGTCCGCGTCAAATAAGAATATCCGCAATTTCGGAGAAAGAGTAGCTATGAACAGCCCGATACAGGGAACCGCCGCGGATATTATAAAGATAGCGATGATAAATACGCACAAAAAGCTGATTGAGGCGGGAATAGACGCAAAGCTTATCCTTCAGATACACGACGAATTGCTTATAGAGGCGCACAGAGACTGCGCGGAGGCCGCGAAAGAAATACTCGTATTTGAAATGGAGAATGCGGTAAAACTTGGTGTTCCTCTTGACGTTGAGGCGAACGCCGGAGAAAATTGGCTTGAAGCAAAATAATTATTTCGGAGATTTATTTATGAAACGTTCCAGCGGTATCCTTATGCACGTCTCTACCTTGTGGGGAGACTACTCGATAGGCGGCTTCGGCGAGAGCGCGAAGCAGTTTGTGGATTTTTTGGCAGACGCGGGCTTTACCTATTGGCAGGTACTTCCTTTCGGTGTTACAGACGATTGCAACTCACCGTATAAATCTTATTCGGCATTCGCGGGAAACCCGTATTTTATCGACCTCGAAATACTTTTTGAGGACGGCTTGATAACGCGCGGAGAGCTTGACTCGCTGCGCCAGAAAACCCCATACGTCTGTGAGTTTGACTTTTTGCGGGAAACGAGGCTTCCGATATTGAAAAAGGCGTCGTCGCGTGTCGGAGAAGATATGCGGAAAAAGATAGAAGCGTTTATAGAGGATAATCCGAAGCTTCGTGATTTTTGCGTTTTTATGACGCTTAAGGAAAGAGGAGACCGCTCGGCTGACTCGCTTGACGCGGAGGCGTGCGACGAAGCTCTGCTTTTTACGTGGAAGTTCATTCAGTACGAGTTTTTCTTACAGTGGAAAGAGATAAAAGAATACGCCAACCGACGCGGAATATTTATAATAGGCGATATTCCGATATACGTTTCCTCCGACAGCGCGGACGTCGTTTCGGACAGGGAAATATTCGACCTTGACGCAAAGGGCAGGCTTAAAAACGCAGCGGGCGTACCTCCCGATTATTTCAGCGAGGACGGTCAGCTTTGGGGCAATCCTCTTTACGACTGGAAAAAAATGAAAGAGAATTCTTACGCTTGGTGGAAGGAACGGGTAAAGCATAATCTCGATATTTTTGACGGCGTAAGAATAGACCATTTCAGAGGCTTTGAGTCATTTTGGAGCGTTCCCGCGGGCGCGGAGAGCGCAAAGGAGGGTAAATGGCGAAAGGGCGGCGGAAAACGCTTTATCGACGAGATACGCAAGGTGTCGGGGAACTCGCTCGTTATTGCAGAGGACCTCGGTGAGATAACTCCCGCCGTCAGCGAGCTTGTAAGGTACAGCGGTTTCCCCGGAATGAGAGTTTTTCAGTTCGCCTTTCTCGGGGATACCTCCTCTCCTCATCTGCCTCACAATTATGTCGAGAACTGCGTGGCTTATACGGGTACGCACGACAACAACACCTTGCTTGGCTATCTTTGGGAGCTTGACGAGCATACTCTGCGCCGCGTTTTCGACTACTGCAATTACCGCGGCAGCGACAAGGACGAGGCTTGCCGATACGTAATAAAAACTATGCTCGCCAGCCACGCGGGAACGGTTATTTTTCCGATACAGGATATTTTGGGATACGGAAAGGATACCCGTATGAATATACCCGGCAGCGCAAAGGGAAATTGGCAGATAAGATTTACCTCGGAGCAGATAAATTCTATTGACAGAGGCGAGATGAGGACGCTCAACGAGCTTTACGGAAGAATATAAAAACAAGAAACCGCCGATGCTTACGGGCATCGGCGGTTACCGTCTATTTAAGCGAAGCTTTGCTCTCGGGCGAGAGCTTTCCGTTATCCATTTTGAATATCCTGTCGGCTTTTGCCGCTATTGATATATCGTGCGTTACCATTATCAGCGTTTGCCCCATAAGCTTCTGCGTTTTGAGAAGCAGCTCCAGCACCTCGTCGGCGTTGGCTCTGTCAAGATTTCCCGTTGGCTCGTCCGCGAAAATTATAAGAGGCATATTTATAAGCGCGCGCGCTATCGCGACCCTCTGCTGCTGACCGCCCGACAGCTCGCTCGGAAGATGGTGAAGCCTGTCTCCTATATCGAGCGTTTCAACCAGCTTTTTCAAGGTCTCCTCGTAGGCTATTTCGTGCTTGTCCGTCATAAGGGCAGGTACGAGGATATTTTCAAGCGCGGTAAACTGTGGGATCAGGTTGTGATTTTGAAATATCATTCCCATATGCTTTCCGCGAAACTGTGCCAGATCGTTGGAGGAGAGGGAAGTTATGTCGGTGCCGCGCACCGATATCTTGCCAGAATTTGGCTTGTCAAGCCCCGCGCATATATGAAGCAGAGTGCTTTTTCCCGAACCCGACGCTCCGATTATCGCCACGAACTCACCCTCGTATATGCTGAAGGTGGCGCGGTCTACCGCCGTTACCACGCAGTCGTATTGCTTATATTGCTTGATAACGTCCGAGACGGTAAGTACGGTTCTTCTGTAATCCATCATTCATCACTTCCTTCGTATTCGTTTTTGATATAAGCCTTGTTCATTTTTCTTACGCTTAATTTGTAAGGTATCCAAGCCGCCAAAAATCCCGCGGAAGCCGAGAGCAGAGCGCATATAGTGACAGCGGCGGGGGACAGGTAAAATTTATAATAGATACCCGAATTGAAGAATCCCAGCGAGGGGAGCCAGGTGTTCATAGTCATATATATCAGATAGCTTGCGGGAAGACTCATAAGTGTCGCGAGCAAAAAGCCCGCGGCGGACATAACTATACCCGAATATTTGAACATTCCCGAAATGCTTTCCTCCTTGGCGCCGAATGCCCGAAGCACGAAAAGCTCTTTCTTTCGTTTATTGAAAAACATAGTCTGCGAGAAGAACCAGACTACGGGGGACATAACGACCACGAGAGACGAAATAAGTATCGCGAAAACACGCTGATTTTCCTGTTTTACGATATCCCTGTCGAGTATCTCGTAGGTTCTTGAAAGCCTGTAATCGCTTCCCATATAATAGAAGAGGGACACAAGCTCGTCGTTAAGCTTTTCCGCGTCCGCCGAGTCGGCGTCGGAAGAGAGGAGTATACTCATAGTTTTCGGTATATAAGAGGCACCCGTTACCGACGAGTAATCGCTCTCGCTGAATCCGACGGTGAAATATCCTTCACTGTCGCCGTAGTTCTTGACGACCGCTCCGACGGTAAACTCGTAAAACTCATAAGAATGCTTTTCAAGCAAATGCTGAAGCACGCCAACGGTATCAAAATAATCCCCGTCGTAAACGGCGTAAGCCTCAAGGTGCTTTGCGACTATTATCTTATCACCGACCTTGAAGCTGAATTTCTGCGAGTTATATACGTCCTCGCTTACGATAACGGTGTTTTCATTCTCGAGTATCGAGTAAAGGTCGCCTTCTATATCGAAATTCTTTTCGATATACGAGAGAGAGGTCTCGTTGAACGCCGCGTATTTCATACTGTTGGTAACGCTCGTGATATTCTCGCTTCCGTATGCTTCGTACGCGCTTTGCATCTCCTCGGAGATACAGGATATATTGACGGTAGAGGCTATAAGCCCCGACGCTTTGCGGGTGCTGTCGTTCGACGTAAGAACGAAGGAGTTAAGAAGAGAAGCGGGAGTGCTTACGTCCCACGTTATTCCGTCCGCAAAGTCGTATTCGGAAATTTTTCCGTAGAGAAAATCTATATCGTCAGCTTGTTCTTCCTCGCTTGCCTCCGAAGAGTTCGTGATAACGAATTCCTTTACCGGCTCTTCGATATTCATCGTGAACATATCGGAAATATAAAATCCGCATATAAAGACCGACGTGAATATTACCGAGCTGAGCAGCAGCTTGACGTAATATTTTCTGAATCTCCAAAGAGATAGCATTTCGTAATTTTTGGGAAATACCTTGCCGAGTATCTTCGCGGATTTCGCCGGGGAGGAGCAAAGGTTAGAGTTGTCGTCGGCGGAGAGAAGGGACAGAGGCGTTTTTCTCGACACCATTTTCATAGGAAGGTAGGCGCCCGCGATCGATACGACGAGAACGCTTGCGAGAACCTTGATGAATATTTCTGCCTTTACGACGGGGGCTATTCCGAAGGGAGAGTAGGCGAGATACGCGAACAGATAGGTGAGCGCGGCGGACGGGAGAAATGCGAGCAGAGCTAAAAGCATCATTTCGAACACCGCGGTGGATATCAGCTTTTTGAGGTCGGCGCCGAAGGTTATGTATATTCCGTACATAAATTTCTGGTTATTTATACGCACCGAATATATGGCGATTACTGCTGCGACGGAGACCGCGCATATGGCGGCAATCAGAATAAACGGCGGGGATTCTGAAAACGAATTGCTTGAGCTTTTGTAGCTGTAAAGCGGGGTAGTGCTGACGCGCACGTTCTTCGCATCTCCGAGGGGATTGTTTATATAGTACTCTATAAACACCTCTAAATCGGAGTCCTCGCGCATAAGAACGTAAATCCTGTAATCTCCGCCTTCCTCAAGTGAGGCCTGTTCTATACGGTAGCTTTCAAACGTCCTTTTTTTCATAAAGGATTGTATATAAAGATTTCTTTCTACCTCAATGCTCTGATTATAGTCCAAGCCGCTTATTACCACGTCGTAATCGAAATTTTCGGTGATTTGGTTCTCGGTGTTTCTTACGTTTGTGGCGGTGGTTATAAAAAGGGTAAAAAATACGCATTGAATAATAAACAGCGCCGCAAAAAAAGGTATGTATCCCTTGAAATTAAGGAATACACTTTTTGCGGCGTATTTCGTGTTTCTTTTTACGTACTCAAACAAATATTCCATAACAGTTATCCCACTAATATTTGCGATTTATCGGTTAAATCATATTCTGTTACCATTTTAATAAAAAATAGTATATAAAGTATATTGAAATTGTTAAATAAATGTAACCATTACAAAATTTCTCTTGTAAAAACAACTCATTAGTGATAAAATATAAAATGGGTTACGGTTTGGAATTTATACGGACCTGCCTTAAAAATGTTTCAAATTTTTTAATTGAACATAGAAAAGAGGAGAAAAATTATGACCAAAAACAAGTATGTTCTTAGCTGGATTGAAGAGATGAAGGCTATGACACAGCCTGACAAAGTAGTTTGGATTGACGGCTCCGAGGAGCAGGCGGAGGCGCTTCGCGCGGAGGCTTGTTCGACGGGCGAGATGATCAAGCTCAACGAAGAGCTTCTTCCCAACTGCTATCTTCACAGAACGGCGGTAAACGACGTTGCGAGAGTCGAGGGCAGAACCTTCATCTGTACGTCCAAGAAGGAGGACGCGGGAAACATCAACAACTGGATGGATCCCAAAGAGTGCTACGAAAAGCTCGGAAAGCTTTACAAGGGTTCAATGAAGGGAAGAACTATGTACGTTATTCCTTATTCGATGAGTATCGTAGGCTCGCCCTTCGCTAAATACGGAATAGAGCTTACCGACTCTATTTACGTCGTACTCAATATGCTTATTATGACCCGCGTGGGAACCGACGTTCTTGACGCGCTCGGAGAGAGCGGCGACTTTATCAAGGGACTTCACGCGAGAGCGGATATAGACGAAGAGAACCGTTATATCTGCCATTTCCCCGAGGATAACACCATTTGGTCGGTAAACTCGGGCTACGGCGGAAACGTTCTTCTCGGAAAGAAGTGCTTTGCGCTTCGTATCGCTTCCTATATCGGACGCAGCGAGGGCTGGATGGCGGAGCATATGCTCATTCTCGGCGTTGAGTATCCCGACGGAGAAACCAAGTATATCTCCGCGGCTTTCCCGTCCGCTTGCGGTAAGACCAACCTCGCAATGCTCATTCCTCCGGAATTCTATTCCAAGAAGGGATATAAGGTTTGGTGCGTAGGCGACGATATCGCTTGGATCCGAGTAGGCGAGGACGGAAGACTCTGGGCGGTTAACCCCGAGAACGGATTCTTCGGCGTTGCTCCCGGAACCAACGAGCAGTCCAACCCCAACGCTCTTCACACTACTATGAGAGATACTATCTTCACCAACGTTGTTCACAACCTTGAGAACAATACCGTTTGGTGGGAAGGACTCGACAAGAATCCTCCCGCAAACGCAATCGACTGGAAGGGTAACGTATGGGATTACACGAAGTACAACAAGGCTGACAAGTCTACCTGCGGCGCTCATCCCAACAGCCGTTTCACCGCTAAAGCAATCAATTGTCCTTGTATCTCCAAGGAATTCAATAATCCCGCGGGAGTTCCTCTTTCCGCTATCGTATTCGGCGGACGCAGAGCTAAGACCGCTCCGCTGGTATATCAGTCAACGAGCTGGCAGAACGGTGCTTTCGTCGGTTCGATTATGGCGTCCGAGACGACTGCCGCCGCAGCGGGAGCTGTCGGCGTAGTTCGCCGCGATCCTATGGCTATGAGACCCTTCGTAGGCTACGATATGGGCGATTATTTCGCACATTGGCTCAAGATGGGTACTATGATACCCAATCCTCCGAAGATATTCCACGTTAACTGGTTCCGTACCGACGACGAAGGAAACTTCATCTGGCCCGGATTCGGAGATAATATGAGAGTTCTTATGTGGATACTTGACCGCTGCGAAGGCAAGGTAGACGCAAAGATTACTCCTATCGGATACGTTCCGAACGCCGAGGATATCAATATCGAAGGACTGAAGGACGTTACCGTGGACACCATCAAGGAGCTTCTCACGGTAGATACCGCGTCGTGGCTTGAGGACGTTGAGAATATCAAGGCGTTCTACGCACAGGTCGGAGACAGAGTTCCTCAGGCTCTTTACGACGAGCTTGCGGCTCTTGAAGCAAGACTTAAGGCGTAAGATAAAAACATCGGCTGTCCCGTTTAGCGCAAAACCCGAATATGCGGGACGGTATTAAAATAACCGCTTTTACTATCGGTTTACTGATAGTAAAAGCGGTTTTTTTACTTTTTTTAAAACTATCCTTGACAATACGACAAAAATCGACTATAATACATTTATGCAACTAAAGTTGATTATTTTTTTTGGATATCGTTCATAAAATTAGTTTTGGAGGTAGTTATGGATTTGCGAATGGTAAAAACTCGAAATCAGATAAAATCGGCGTTTCTAAAGCTGCGTGAAAAGCTTATGCCCGATAAGATAAAGGTTAAGGATATCTGCGAGGTGGCTATGATAAACAAAACCACCTTCTATAACCACTATACCGATTCTGCCGAGCTGTCCAACGAAATAGACGATTACGCTGTTGAAAGGGTAGTGTCGGGATTTTCGGCAAAGGACAAGATATTTGAGGACCCCAAAGCCTATATAGCGGGGCTTCTCGGCGCGCTTGACCGCGAGTCCTCGGATTTGAAGATAATATTCCGCGGAAAGCACGACGTACTTTGCGCTAAGCTTGAAGAAAGGCTTCACGGATTTTACGACGATATGGTAAGCAGTCTTGAGGACGGAGTAAAGCTTTCCTTTATAATCGGAGGATTTGTACGCGTAGTGAAAGATTACGTTCTTACCGATAAAAAATACGACGCGGACAAAGTCAGCGAGTATACGATGAATATGATAGAGTCCATCGTAGACCGAAGCCGACCCGCGCTGAAATAAAAATTGTAAACTGCTTGAACGGAGATTTTATGGAAACGAGACAACTTGACGGAAGTACACTCAGGCGAATACTTATAGGCGGAGCGAAAGGAATAAGAACTAACGTAAAGGCTATAAACGATCTGAACGTTTTTCCCGTCCCCGACGGAGATACGGGAACGAATATGAGCAGAACGATAGAGAGCGGTATTGCCAAGATATCGAATGACGACGGCGCGACGCTCGGAGACGTGGCAAGCGAATTTGCCAAGGGCTCGCTTCTCGGTGCGCGGGGAAATTCGGGAGTCATACTCTCGCAGTTTTTCGCGGGTATGTGCGGAGCCCTCTCCGACAAAGAGACGGCTACGCCAAGTGAGCTTGCCGACGCTTATATGGCGGGCGTGGAGCGCTCTTACGCGGCGGTTCTGAATCCCGTGGAGGGAACGATACTTACAGTGTTCAGAGAGAGCGCCGAGTACGCAAAGAAGAAAATCGGAGAAAACGGAACGCTGGAGGAGCTTTTGTGCTTTAACGCAGAGGAGGCGGAACGCTCTCTGAAACGGACGAAGGAGATACTTCCCGTGCTTACCGAGGCTGACGTCGTAGACAGCGGAGGAGCGGGATATCTCTGTATAGTGAAAGGAATGTACGAATCTTTGCGTGACGGTGCCGAGGTGGTGTTTGAAGCGGAGAATATGAACGATACCGCGGCGAAAATAGATTACGATTTGTTTACGAGCGAGTCGGTTCTCGAATACGGATACTGTACCGAATGTCTCGTTAGGCTTCAGCGCGCGAAGGGAGAGCCGTCCGCGTTTGACGAGAAGGACTTTAAAGCCGAGCTTGAGAGAATGGGGTGTGAATCTATCGTCGCTCTGAAGGACGGAGATATACTAAAGGTTCACGCTCATACGGCGGTTCCGAGCGGTGTGCTTACGCTTTGCCAGAGATACGGCGAGTTTCTCAACGTCAAAATAGAAAATATGTCGCTTCAGCACTCGGAAAAGCTTTCGGAATCGAAAAAAAAGAAAAAGCCCCGCAAGAGATACGGAGTCGTTACCGTAGCTACGGGAGAGGGAATGATCGCCCTCTTTAAAACTCTCGGCGCGGATGCGGTAGTAAGCGGCGGTCAGACGGGAAATCCGTCTGCCGAGCAGTTTCTGTCCGCTTTCGAGGAGCTTAACGCGGACGATATCCTCGTACTGCCCAACAACAAAAACATTCTGCTTACCGCAGCGCAGGCGGCAGAGCTTTGGAAGGACGGAAAGGTTACCGTCATTCCAACCGAAACCATTCCCGAGGGCTATGCGGCTCTGTCGGTATTCAACGCGTCGGTCTCCGACCTTGACGAGCAGGTGGCAGACCTTAACGCCGCCAAAGACTCGGTGGTATCGGGAGAGATAACCGCGGCTGTGAGAGATTCTGTATGCGGCGGAGTAGAGGTAAGAAAAGGCGAGTACGTGGGTATTCTCGGAGGTAAGCTCGTTACCTCAAAGCAGTGCGCGGCAGACGCGGTATGCGAGACGCTTTCGGCGGTTGAGGATATTGACGGACGCGAGCTGATAACGCTTTTCGTGGGCGAGGGAGTATCAGAATCCGACAGAACAGAGCTTACCGAGACTCTGGAGAAACGCTTTCCCGACCACGCGCTTGAGGTATATATCGGCGGACAGCAGATATACGATTATTTGATAGCGCTGGAATGAGCCGAACGCAATTAGAGATAAGGAGATATAGATATAATGAGTAAATTATTAAAGATAGCGATAGACGTAATGGGGAGCGACAACGGACCCGAGACGCTTATAGAAGGAGCCGTAAAGGCGCTTGGAGAAAACGAGGAGCTTGGCGTCGTTCTGTTTGGAGACGGGAGCGTGATAAACCAAAAGCTCTCCGAGCTAGAGCACGAGGCGGACAGAGTAGAGGTGGTGCCGGCTTCCGAAGTGATAACCAATTACGACAATCCTATGGAGGCTATTTTCAGAAAGACCGACTCATCGCTCGTTAAGGCACTTACGGCGCTTGCCGAAAGAGACGATATGATAGGACTTATCAATGCCGGCAGTACGGGAGCGCTTCTTGCTGGCTCACTTCGCTACGTTCCCGCGAAGGTTCTTAAAAGACCCGCGCTCGCGGCTATCCTTCCCGCGCAGAAAGGGGGATACACCTGTCTCGTCGATACGGGCGCGAATATTGACTGCACGGCATCGCAGCTTGTGGAATTCGCTCATATGGGCTCTGATTTTATGAAGGAATATTACGGTCTCGGCAACCCGAGGGTAGGACTTCTCTCAAACGGAGCGGAGGAGACGAAGGGAAACAAGCTCGTAAAAGAGACTCACGCGCTTCTCAAAAAGGAGAGCGGTCTTAATTTCGTCGGAAATATAGAGGGCAGCAACGCGCTTTCGGGCGACTGCGACGTTCTCGTTGCCGACGGATTTGCGGGAAATCAGGTTTTCAAAAACTCCGAGGGAATAGCAAGAAGGATAATCACCGATATAGTAAGGTACGCAAAGACCAATAACAATCCCGAAATTATGAAGCTCGTGTCGTATCTTATGAGTATATACGATTTCAGTTCGCTCGGCGGAGGAATAGTTCTCGGTGCGGGCAAGCCTATCATCAAAGCGCGCGGCTCGGCAAACGCCGATTCGATTAAAAATACTTCGGCTATGCTTTTGAATATGGCAAAGAATAGAGATTTGTTTTACGGAAAGGACAACAGATAACTATGGATATAAAGAGAAAGGTAATGTGTACCTCGACGGGCTGTATAGAATACGCTCCCGAGCGTTACAAAAAATACGATATAGACATAATCCGCATATACGTCAATTTCAATGGAAAGGAATATCTTGAAGGTCTTGACCTTGACCCTGTGGCGTTTTACAAGGAGCTTGAGACTCTGGAGGACCCCAAAAACAATCTTCCTTCCACGGCGATGCCCTCGCGAGAGACTATAATCGGGCATTTTGAGAAGGCGTATAACGAGGGATACCGAGAGATCATAGTTATAGCGCTCAGCTCGTATCTCGGCGGTACGTATAATCTCATTCGTCTCGTTGCCGAGGAGTTCGCGGAGAAAATGAAGATATATGTGATAGATTCCAAGATAACCTGCTTCGGAGAGGGACTGCTTGCAATCAAGGCGGCGGAGATGATAGAAAAGGGAATCCCGACCGACACGATAATAAAAGAGATACGCTGGATGATGAAGCGTCAGGAATTTATCGGAGTTGACGGAAAGCTGGATTATCTTATATATAACGGCAGACTCAAAGGCGGCAAGGCGCTTATGGGCAAGATGCTCAGTATATGTCCCGTCGTTCATTTCACGCGTGAGGGCGAGCTGTGCTCACTGCAAAGCGTCAGAACGCCCAAAAAGGCGCTCAATCAGACCTGCGAGATACTTAAAGGAATTATAGGCGACCGCTCGCCCGAGGACTATCTGCTCTGGCACGTTTACACGGGTCCGTCTCTTCTCGAACAGCTCGTCGAGATAGAGAAAGGGTACGGAATAAAGACCAATCACGAGTCCGTGATAATGTCTCCCGTCAGCGGTTGTCATAACGGTCCGTGGCTTGCGGGCTACGGTCTTGCTTTTCTGCGTCGGGACGACGAGCCGCTCGATGAGAATACGGAGGAATAATAATGTCCGTAACCGTCATCAAGGTTGAAACCGGAGCACAAAGACGCGAATTCGTGAACTTTCCGCTTCGACTTTATAGAGACTCGCCTTATTTCGTTCCGCCTCTTTACAGCGACGAGATGAAGATATTTACCGACAAAAACGCATATTCCGATACCTGCGAATCGGCGTTCTTTCTCGCGCGGCGAGAGGGAAGGACGGTTGGTCGTATTCAGGGAATAATACAAAGGCAGTCAAACGAGCTTCACGGCGAGAGGAGACTCCGTTTTTCAAGGTTCGATTCGATAAACGACGAAGAGGCGGCAAGGGCACTTTTTGATGCGCTTGAAGCGTGGGGACTCGAAAAAGGACTTGATACCGTTTGCGGTCCTCTCGGATACAGCGACCTCGAGCGTGAGGGACTGCTCATAGAGGGCTTTGACAAGCTTTCCACCTTCGAGGAGCAGTATAATTACGAGTATTACGCCAAGCTTATAGAAAAGTGCGGATATCAAAAGGAAATAGATTGGCTTGAATTTCGTCTGCGCGCTCCGAAAGAGAAGAATATTATGCTCGCGAGGGTGGCGGAACGAGCGCTTGAACTCAGCAAGCTGCACGTGGTTGATTCCGACGCTCTCTCAAAAAAGGAATATATAGCAAGGTATAAGGACGGCTTTTTCGAGTGCCTTGACCTCTGTTACGGAAAGCTTTACGGAACCGTTCCGTTTACCGAGAGTATGAAGGAACAGCTCGTCGAGCAGTTTATGCTCGTGATAAACAAGAAGTATCTTATAATCATCTGCGACGAAAACGAGCGAGTGGTCTCCTTTGCCTTGTGTATTCCCGGTATTGGCGAGGCGCTTCAAAAAAGCGGGGGACGCTTGACGCCCTCGGCGCTCTTGAAGCTTCTGCGCGCGGTAAAGAAGCCGCGCACCGTTGACCTTGCTCTCGTTGCGGTACTGCCCGAATATCAATCGGCGGGAATCAACGCGGTTATGCTTCAAAAAATGACCGAGTATCTTGAGAGCGGGGAGATAGATTATTTCGAGACCAATCTGAATCTCGAGACCAACACGCAGGTTATGGCGCAGTGGAAATATTTCGATTCGGAACAGCACAAGCGCCGCCGCGCTTACGTAAAAAAGATAGATAAATGATAAAAATTGATTAAGAAAGGATAAAAGTTATGCTTGATGAGCTTAAGGCTATATTGTCAAAGGTAAATAAGGATATTGATATGGACAGCGTAACCGAGGAAACGAGGCTTATAGACGACCTCGGACTTGACTCGCTTTCGATTATGCTTTTCGCTATGGAGATAGAGGCGGCGTTCGGCTTCAGATTTACCGAGCCCGTAAAGTTCGTTACCGTAGGCGACGTTTGCGAGTTTTTGGAGAAGAGAAATTAATGTGTGTATAATGGGGGAGGAGCTTTTTGCAAAAAGCTCCTCCCCCATACCCTCTCCGCAAAAATCTTAAGTGTTGGGTATGTTTTTTGATTTTTATCTTGCTCTCTGTTGAAAATAAGGCAAAAATCAAAATTAAATCCAAACCGTTTAAAAATTTTTGAAGAGGGGTTAGGGGAGAAACTTTTTATAAAAAGTTTCTCCCCTTAAGCACCAATCAATCATAACTTTTCAAGTGCTTCGCCAGAGAGTCTGTAAGTCGTCCAGCCGTTCATAGGAACGGCTCCGAGAGAGAGGTAAAAATCAATGCTCGGACGGTTCCAATCGAGGCAGCACCAATCAAGTCTTCCGCACCTGCGTTCTCTCGTTATTTCGGCAAGCTTGCGAAGAAGGGCTTTGCCGCAGCCTTTTCCGCGGTATTCGGGAGCAACGTACAGGTCCTCAAGATATATTCCGCACTTTCCGAGAAAGGTGGAAAAATTGTGAAAGAAAAGGGCAAAGCCGACTTCTCGTCCGTCGTACATACAAAAGATGACCTCTGCCTTTTCCTTGTCGAACAGCCAATCGGAAAGCAGATCCTCGGTCGCTACCACCTCTTGCTCCAGCTTTTCGTATTCGGCAAGCTCTTTTATAAATCGAAGAATAAGCGCGCAGTCTCTGCGCTCTGCCTTTCTGAAGGTTATATTGTTCATATTCGTTTTCCTTTTTGAAAATAGATTTTTATTAGTATGTCCTATATATATTATTTTAACACGAAACGACCTTTTTTTCAATAAATAACCGCCGCAAGAGGAAACGATTTTTTATAAATGGGAATACTTGCTAATAAAATATTACAAAAAGGTTGAAAATATTCCGTGTGTGTGGTATAATTATCCTGTATTTTTATATGCTCCGCGCTTTTGCGCGGACAAGCCGATAAGTGTTTGAGGAGCGGATATGGAGAAAAAAGTATATATTGAATGTGGTAAAATTATAAACACCCACGGCTTTCGCGGCGGTGTGAAGCTTGAATCCTGGTGCAATACTCCGTCTGATCTTGCTTCTCTCGGACGAATATTTATAATCGAGAACGGAGGCTATGCCGAAAAAAAGGTCATCAAGGCGTCGGTATTTAAGCAATTCGTTATTGCCGAGCTTGAAGGTGTGTCCGATATGGACGCCGCTATGGCGCTCAAAAACACGGTTATATACGCCGCGCGCGAGGATTTTTCGCTTGAGGACGGAGAGTTTTTTATAAGCGATCTCGTGGGACTCCCCGTGATAGACGCAGACAGCGGAAAGGTATACGGAAGGCTTTCCGAAACGATAAACCGAGGCGCTTCCGATATATACGTCGTCAGTACCGAGTTGGGAGAGAGAATGATACCCGCGGTAGACGAGTTTATCGACAGAATAGATATTGAAAAGGGTATATATATAAGACCCATCGCGGGAATGTTTGACGACTGACCCCGCCGCGGAATTCATACTTGGAGATGATTTTTTATGAGATTTGATATTATGACGCTTTTTCCCGAATTTGTGGACGGAATTTTGAATGAGAGTATCATCGGACGCGCGAGAAAGAGCGGGGCAATTGACGTGAGATGTCATAATATCAGAGATTACTCGGAGGACAAGCACAGGCGTGTGGACGACACTCCTTACGGAGGCGGACGGGGAATGCTTATGGCGGCACCTCCGATATACAATTGCTACCGCGCAGTGATAGACTCTCAGGAGAGTTCGGGGGCTTTTAGCAGAAGAGTTATATATATGTCTCCCGCGGGAACGCTCTTCAATCAGAAAAAAGCTGAGGAGCTTGCGGGCTACGATAATCTGATAATCCTTTGCGGACATTACGAGGGAGTGGATCAGAGAATAATCGACGAGATAGTGGACGAGGAGATATCCATAGGGGACTTCGTGCTTACGGGAGGGGAGATTCCCGCCTGTATCGTTACCGACAGCGTCGCAAGGCTGCTTGACGGCGTGCTGTCCGATTCCGAATGCTATACCGAGGAGAGTATTTCAAGCGGACTCCTTGAATATCCGCAGTATACCAGACCCTTTGAATTTCACGGAGTGAGCGTTCCCGACGTGCTGATATCGGGAAATCACGCCAATATTGACCGCTGGAGGCGTGAGCAGGCTTTAATCAAGACGGAGCGCAGACGCCCCGATTTGCTGGAACAATTCCAAAAGGAGCAGTAATTTTGAAAAATAAGGAAAAAAGACCCGCGGGATTCGCGAAAGACGCATCTCCAAGGGCGGAAAAAGCGAAGAGAGGAGGGCTGTCGAGGCTTTTCTCGCTAAGTATAATATTTCATTTGCTGGATAAGCTTACGTGCGCCGTGTATAACGCGCTTATGAACGGATTTTTCGGTAAAATATTTACCGCGTATTCGTCAGAGCAGAAGGCGTTTGAGAACGGATTCGTGAAAAATTATTTCGTGGGACCGGGTAAGCTTGAAAAAAATTTCAGAAAGATCAGAGAAAGGCTTTCAAAGGCGTTTGAAACGAGCTTTCTGCTTGGAACGCTTGGCGATATAATGCGCTGCGTGCTCTCGTCGTCGTTAAGGCTTTACGGAAACTTTTTCCTTTCGTTCGGACTCTATTCTATACTTGCGTATTTTACCCGTGAGCTTGTTCCGGGGCTTGCCGCTCCCGACGGAAGCTTTCTTGTAGTCAGTGCCGTGGCGATACTTGCCTCGATTCCTCTGCTTCTCTCGCGCGAAAGCCTTGCCTTCGCGGTAGGACACGGAAGGATAACGCGGCTTATATTCGCGGAGGCGTTCGGCTTTAAGGACGAGGATTTTGACGTTCCCGTAAAAAAACAGAGAGGAAAAGCAAACCTTTCTATCTTACTCGGAATGGTGTTCGGATTGCTTACCTTCGTTATACACCCGATATACGTCGTTATGACGATAGTTTTCGTAGCGGTCGTGGCGGTGGTTATAGTAACTCCCGAGATAGGGGTTATATCCACTATTTTTCTGATACCTTTCTGCTCGCTTTTTGAAATGCCGTCGCTGACGCTCGGTATATTCGTGCTGGTTTCGGCTTTCGGATATCTGATAAAGCTCGTGCGCGGAAAGCGGGTTTTTAAAATTGAGATACTTGATCTTTTCGTGATATTTTTCGCGGTAGTCGTTTTTATGTCGGGAATTATAACGGCGGGAGGGGAAGCTTCCTTCTGGTCGGCGGTAATGTCCTGCGTGTTAATGGTAGGCTTTTTCCTCGTGGTAAACCTTATGAGGACGGAAAAATGGGTAAACCGATGTGTCAGCGCTATCGTAGGCTCGTCGGTGATAGTGGCGGCGATAGGCGTTCTTCAATACGTATTCGGTTACGCCGAGGCGGGCTGGCTCGATACCTCATATTTTTCGGATATCGAGGGAAGGGTAGTCTCGCTCTTTGATAACCCGAACGTGCTTGCCGCTTATCTCGCAATGTCCTTTCCTTTGCTTCTCGCCAAAACCTCGGGAGCGGATACGAGGAGAGGAAAGCTTCTCGGCTTACTTTCGGTGATAACGGTCGTCGCCTGCGCGATACTTACTTGGTCGCGCGCGGCGTGGATAGCTATGATAATCAGCGTTATTCTGATGGGGCTTATAAATTCGAGAAAGACCTTCAAGGGACTTTTCGTTTTTGCGCTTGCGATACCCGCGCTCCCGTTCGTTCTGCCCGATTCGGTCGTTAAAAGGTTTATGAGTATAGGCGACCTCGCGGACTCCTCAAGCTATTATCGGGTTTATACGTGGCGCGGAACTCTCAGGGCAATAAAGGATTACTTTTTCAGCGGTATCGGATACGGTTCCTCGGCTTACGCCGAAATATATCCGCAGTACGCTTACGCGGGAATCGAGGCGGCTGAGCACAGCCACAGTCTGTTTTTGCAGATATTGCTCGGGCTTGGTATTTTCGGACTGCTCGTATTTATGGTCGTTCTCTTCCTTTTCGCGCAGAAGAACTTTGAGTATTTTAAAAACGCGCAGGACGCCTCGCTGAAGCTTGCCGCGTCGTCTGCTTTCGCCGCGATATGCGCGGCGCTGATAATCGGACTTTTTGATTACGTATGGTATAGCTTTAGAATATTCTTTATGTTCTGGGTCTTGATGGCTGTGTCCTGCGCGGCTGTCAGAGTCGGAAATAAAGAGGAAGAGAGAAAACGGGGTGTCGGTCTTTGCGGGCCGGACAGCGCCTCGATAGATATTTGAGAATGATAATGATAGAAAGGAATGAGACCGGCAGATGAAAAGAAAAATGAGTCAAACGCCGACTGATGCAGGCGCTTCAAAGAAAATTCGCCGAGGTTTTAATTTTATAGACCTGTTTCTGATATTGTTCGTGATTGCCGTTGTTCTGATAGCGGTAAATATCGTGTCTCCTATGTCGTTCATAGATAAACTTAAATCCGACAGCACGCATACAATACAGTATACGGTTGAATTTATCGGAGTTGACGAGGAGTATATAGACAGTATCAAGGAAGAGGATATCGTGGTTGATTCGGTATCGAAAAGCAATATGGGAAGCGTTACGGTAGCGGATTACAATACGAGATATTCGGCACTCGAATACAGCGAATCGGCTCAGGCGGGTGTGCTTACCGAATATAAGGACAAATACAACGTTACGGTAACTATTACCGCCGAGGCTTCCTATACCGAGGGCTACGGATACAGCGTAAACAATACCAGAATAGCTGTGGGAGAGAAGCTGTCTCTCCGCTTTCCCAACTACGTTGGCGAAGGACACTGCATCAGCTTTTCGGTAGAGTCTTAAGGAGGCACGGCTATGAATAAAATAAAACGCTCTAAAGCGGACAGAAAGACGGCGCCTCATTTTAACGCTGTCGACGCTATGATAATCATTCTCGTTATCGTTGCGATAGTCGGTATTTATTTCAGACACAATATAATAGAATTTCTTACCGACGACCGAAATGACGATGAATACGTCGTTTCATTCGCGATAGAGGATATAAGGTATACGACTCCAAACTATATGAACGTTGGAGACTCGGTATATTTTTCATCTGACGGGGAGCTGCTCGGAACGCTGATGAGCGAGTCGGAAAATCAGGGCGCTTTGAATATCACTCCCGCCTCAAAGTATTTTACCGACTCCAACGGAGAGGTTCACGAGATATTCTATCCCAACGAGGAGTCCCGCGTCAACGCGAGAGGCAGATTGCTTTGCGTGGGAAGCTATAACGAGGAAGGCGGCTTTTGTATTGACGGAAGCACCTATATTGCGGCGGGGCAGTCGATAGAAGTATATACCGAATTCGTCAGCGTAAATATAACCGTTACGTCTATCGAAATATACGAGGAAGAATAAGGTCTTTTTGCGAAAAAAAGCTTATTATCCCGTCAAATTTATGGTTTTATGTTGATTTTGTGAATTTTTTGTTTGATAAAAATGAAAAAGTTTATAAAATATCACCAATGTTTAGCTATTGATTTTATACTCTTTTTTTGATATACTATTGTATATAGAATCAAGCTAAAGAAATGACGTGAATTTCGGTAGCCACGGGAAATATCCCGAAGAACAGGAGCAGTATTTTTATGTTAAGAAAAGAAGTAACTATTACTAACAATATCGGCTTGCACGCAAGACCGGCAACATTTTTTATCCAGAAGGCAAATTGTTATAAGAGCTCGATATGGGTTGAAAAAGATGAACGCAAGGTCAACGCGAAGAGCTTGCTCGGAGTTCTTTCGCTGGGTATCGCAAAGGGAATGACCGTTACCTTGATAGCTGACGGTCAGGACGAGGAATTGGCGATAAACGCTTTGGTTGAGCTTATATTAACGGGGTTCGCAGAATAATCAATCATAAGGAGCTGTCTTTGCGACAGCTCCGTTTTTGCTTTTAAGTCAGCTGAGTCCTAATACTAAAAGTCGGCGTTATGACTCGGATAAGGTTAACGTAAAGGAGGGAGAATTATGCCGCAAACCGAAAAGAGAACGCAGGAATTGCTCGAAAAAGCTAATTCTCTGCCTTTGTGTCCCGGCGTTTATATAATGAGGGACAAAAATCAGAAGGTGATATACGTCGGTAAATCCGCAAAGCTCAAGAACAGGGTGTCGCAGTATTTTCAGAACGGCAGAAAAAACCTCAAGACAGATAAGATGGTAAGAACGGCGGAGGATTTTGAGTATATCGTCTGTTCAAGCGAGATAGAGGCTCTGACGCTTGAAAATACGCTGATAAAGCAGTATTCTCCGAAATATAATATAAGACTTAAAGACGCGAAATCCTATCCGTATATAAAGATAACGGCGGAGGAGTATCCGCGTCTCGTTTACACGAGGACCCGTCTCTCAGACAAGGCGAAATATTTCGGGCCGTTTACGGGTACCTCTACCGTATTTACCGTGCTTGACGTTATAAGAAAAACGCTCGGCATACCGACCTGCAAGAGACGCTTTCCGCAGGATATAGGCAAGGAGCGTCCGTGTATATATTATCAGATAAACCAATGCTGCGGCGTGTGTACGGGAAAGGTGAGCGCGGAGGAATACGGCTCTCTCGTAAGGTGCGCTTCCGACATACTCAAGGGAAATACGGCGGAAGCCGTGAGTACGCTTGAAACACAAATGCTTGAATTTGCCGAGGCTGAAAAATTTGAGGCGGCGGCACGGTGCAGGGATACGATAAACGCCCTCGGAAAGCTGAATGAAAAACAGCATATGGTGGCGGCTCCGGGAACGGAGCAGGATATTTTCGGCATCTGTTCCGACGATATTTCCACTTGTATTTCGGTTATGTACGTGCGTGACGGAGTCGTTACCGATAAGGCGGATTTCGTGTTCGGCGCCAACACTATCGTGGACAGCGGCACTCTTTCGTCGTTTATCGCGGAGCATTATAAAATATACGATTATATACCTAAAAGCGTCTTGCTTTCCTTTGAGCTTGAGGAGGAAGACGTGCTGGCGCTTACCGATTATTTATCCGAGCGCGCCGGAAGAAAGATAAGCGTCCGCACACCCGAGAGGGGAGATTTGCACAGACTCTGCGAGACGGTTAACGAGAACGCGGCGGAGAAGGTAAGGCAAAACGCGCTTGACGCCAAGAAGGACGAGTACGTTCTGTTTGAGCTTGCCGAGCTTCTGCGCCTTGAAACGCTTCCCGAGAGAATAGAGGCGTACGATATTTCGAATATAGGGTCGGATAACAAGACCTGCGGAATGATAGTCTGCGAGAATGGAAAATTTAACAAGGCGGATTACAGAACCTTCAATATCAAGAGCGTTTCGGGAACCGACGATTACGCTTCTATGCGCGAGGCGCTGAGCCGCCGTTTTGACAGGCTAAACAGCGACAATCAAGGCTCTTTTGCCAAATATCCCGACCTGCTTCTCATCGACGGAGGACGCGGACATATATCGGTCGTAAAACAGCTTATGAGGGAAAAGGGCATAGAGATACCCGTTTTCGGAATGGTAAAGGACGATTTTCACAAAACGAGGGCGCTGTGTACCGATACCGAGGAGATAAATATCGCTAAAAACAAGTCGGTATTTATGCTGATATACGGTATTCAGGAGGAGGTACACCGTTTTTCAGTCAAGAGAACGACCGACGCGAAGCGTTCGACGCTGAAGCATTCCTCTCTTGAAAAGATAAAAGGAATAGGGCCGTCAAAGGCGGCGTTGCTCCTGAAAGAGCTTGGCGGGCTTGCGGCGGTAAAGCGAGCGGATGTCGATGAGCTTTCGGCGATAAAGGGAATAAGCCGTACGGACGCGGAAAATATAGTTTCGTATTTTAAAGGAAGGGAATAATTTCAGGTGATAAAGCTATGATGAGAATAATAACCGGAAAGGCAAAGGGCGTGCGCCTTTTGACGCTTGAGGGAGAGGCGACCCGCCCTACGACCGAAAGAACGAAGGAAGCCGTCTTTTCGATGCTTCAGTTCGATATAGAGGGAAGAAGCGTTCTGGAGCTTTTTGCGGGCAGCGGACAGATGTCTCTTGAGGCGTTGAGCAGAGGAGCGGCGAGCGCCGTTATGACGGATAAATCCAAGGACGCGGTAAAAATAATAAAGACCAACGCCGAGAAAACGAGACTTTCGGAAAATTGCGAGATATATAACTGCGAATACGGAGAATATATCAGAAAAAATCAAGGGAAGCGCTTTGATATAGTTTTTATCGATCCGCCGTACGCTTCAAATCTTTGCGTAAAAGCACTCTCGGAGCTCGTTTCGGCTGATATGCTGAAGACCTCAACCCTCATAATATGCGAGACGGGAAATGAGGACGTTTTTCTCGGAAACGCAGAGTTGGAGAATAAGTTTGAAAAGCTGAAGGCTGTAAGATACGGAAGGTCCTATATAACCGTGCTTACTCCGGGGAAATGAGGTATATATGGATAAAAAAGTACGGGGGGCGGCGATAGTACCCGGAAGCTTTGACCCAATTACAAACGGGCATATAAATATAGTTAAGCGCGCGCTTGAAAGCTATGATAAGGTTTATCTTGCCGTCATGATAAACGCGGAGAAGAGGTATACCTTTTCGCTTGAGGAGCGCCGGCGGATAGCCGAGGCGGCTTTGAGGGGACTTGAAGGGGTTGAGGTAATATCCTCCGACGGATATTTATGGAAACTTGCGGAAGAGCTTGGAGTCTGCGCCATAGTGAAGGGTGTCAGAAACGAGACCGACAGAGAATACGAGATGAAAATGGCGCGGTATAACGAGGAGCGTAATCCCGACGCGAAAACTATATTGCTTGAAACCGAGAAGGGACTTGAAGAGGTCAGCTCAACGCTCGTCAGAGAGAAACTTTTGGCAGGAGAGGATATTTCCGAATATCTTCCCGAGGCGGCGATAGCCGAGATATCCGCTATATTGGCGGGCAGACGATAAGCGCGTCCGCACAAAAAATAAACAAGCACGTTCTAAATACGAATATCCTCCCATATATTTTATTGACAAATAAACGGGAGGATTTTTTTATGGCAGAACATTCTATTTACCGAGATATTGCGGAGCGCACGGGAGGCGATATCTATATCGGCGTCGTAGGTCCCGTAAGAACGGGAAAATCTACTTTTATCAAAAGATTTATGGAGTCTCTCGTGCTTCCGAACATAGACGACGGATATTCGAGGGACCGCGCCAGAGATGAGATGCCTCAGTCGGCGGCGGGAAAAACGGTTATGACAACCGAGCCGAAGTTCGTTCCCGACGAAGCGGTAACGATAAGCCTTGACGATTGCGCTTCTCTCCGCGTGAAGATGATAGACTGCGTGGGATACATAGTGTCCGAGGCGCTTGGAACTATTGAAAACGGTCAGCCGAGAATGGTGCATACACCTTGGCAGGAGGAGCCTATGCCCTTCGTTGAGGCGGCTGAGATGGGAACCGAGAAGGTTATAAAGGAGCACTCCACGATAGGAATGCTGATAACGACTGACGGCACGATAGGCGAGATACCGAGGGAATGCTACGTGGCGGCGGAGGAGAGAATAGTAGGAGAGCTTAAGGCTATTGGAAAGCCGTTTGCTATGGTACTCAATTCCGCCGATCCGTCGTCGGAGACCTCTATCGCCTTGGCTTACGAGCTGGAAGCAAAATACGATGTTCCGGTGGCTCTCGTCAGTTGTATAGACCTTGACGCAGAGGATATAAGACATATTCTTGAGCTTGTTCTTCACGAATTTCCCGTTACCGAGATAAGAGTAAAAATGCCGTCGTGGATGTCGGCTCTTGACGGTGAGCATAAAATACGCGCTTCGGTAAATTCTTCGGTATGCGCTTGCGCCGATAAAATCCGTAAGACGGGAGATATCAAGGATGCTTTTTCGGAGCTTGGAAACAACGAGTATATCGCGTCGAGCGTTATTGAGGATATCGATCTCGGAACGGGAAAAGCGGTGGTAAACGTAAGCTTTGAGAACGATTTGTATTATTCGGTTCTGAGTGAACTGAGCGGCTTTGAGATAGGAAACGAGAGGGAGCTTATATCCCTTCTTGGCGAGCTGTCCGAGATGAAGAGCCGTTACGACAGGGTATCTGAAGCGTTGACTATGGCGGAGGAAAAGGGATACGGAATAGTTATGCCTACGGTAGATGAGCTTCATCTTGAGGAGCCGGAGATAGTAAAGCAATCGGGTGGATACGGCGTAAAGCTCTGTGCCTCCGCGCAGTCAATCCATATGATACGCGCGAATATCGAGACCGAGATAAATCCTATCGTCGGAACCGAACAGCAGTCCGAGGACCTCGTAAAATATATGCTTAAGGAATTTGAGGAAGAGCCTGGCAGGATATGGGAGTCCAACGTTTTCGGCAAAAGCCTTTACGAGCTTGTCAACGAGGGGCTTCACACGAAGCTGGAGCATATGCCGGAGGAGTCGAGACTCAAGCTTTCAGAAACTCTCGAACGCATCATAAACGAGGGCAGCGGCGGTCTTATCTGTATAATATTGTAAATGAAAAGCGCTTATGGCAGCAAAGCCATAAGCGCTTTTCAGTGCTTGGATATATTTCCTTGCGGTAATGAATATTAATCAGTCCGTAACGTAAGGAAGCAGAGCGACCTGTCTTGCACGCTTGATAGCGGTGTTGAGCTCGCGCTGATGCTTCGCGCAGGTTCCCGAAACTCTTCTGGGAAGGATTTTTCCGCGCTCACTGATGAACTTTCTGAGCTTTGCGGAATCCTTGTAGTCGATGAAATCAACTTTATCAACGCAGAAGATGCAGACTTTTTTCTTTCTGCGCATCATCGGCTTCGGTGAACGCGCAGTGTTTTCGGTTCTATCCATTATGAAATCCTCCTGTTATAATCAATTAAGTGGAACGACGGACCTTTATTAGAAGGGAAGGTCGTCGTCTGTTTGAAGCTCTTCAAACTTCGGAGCGGACGCGTTGTCCGACGAGAATGAAGGCGAAGTGTAGGCGTCAGGCGTGTAGGATGCTTGAGCCGACTGAGAATCGCTTCTGCTGTCAACGAAATTGACCTCGTCCGCAATGATATCGGTAGCGTAATGCTTTACACCCTGTTGATCGGTCCAAGTGCGGTTCTGGAGAGATCCGATAACGCATATGGAAGATCCTTTTCTGAAATACTTGGAAACGAATTCAGCAGTTGCTCTCCAAGCGGTAACGTTGAAAAAGTCAGCCTGAGTCTGCTGTGATGAATCCTTTGAGCTGTATCTGCGGTTGACGGCGATGCTGAAGGTAGAAACCGAAACACCCGAGGGAGTCTGCTTCAATTCAGGATCGGCAGTCAGACGACCGCCCATAATAACCTTGTTTAAATTGAAATTTGCCATTATTACGCCTCCTCTGAAAATTAAGGATTACTCCTCAACGTCGGAAACGGCTTCTTCAGCAACGGTTTCGGACGATGCTTCCGCAGCTGCGTCTTCGGTTGCGGGCTCGGAAACTTCAGCGAGCTTAGCTTTCTTCTCGGCTGCGTCGTACTCGAGCTTTGTGACAAGAGAACGCATAACGGTCTCGTCGATGTTCATAAGACGCTCAAGCTCGTTCGGGAAAGCAGATTCAGCCTTGAAGGTAACTACAGTGTAGAAGCCTTCGGGCATATCGTTGATGAGATATGCAAGACGTCTCTTACCCCATTTTGCTACGTCGATTACTTCTGCGTTGTTCTCAATGATAGAAACGAACTTGCTTACGGTAGCTTCCGTAGCTTCGTCACCCTTGGAAACGTCGGTAATGAACATAACTTCGTAAGAATTTAAAACCTTATCCATTTTTACACCTCCCTATGGACTTAAGACCGCATACCGTAAAATAGAATTTGTACGCGGTAGAGAGACGGACAGAATTTGCCCGTACTGAATAAATATTATATCATAACTTATTTTCATTGTCAATGATTTTTACAAATATTTCTTATATATTCTTTTTTTCTTGAAAAAGGAACGTATATGTGCTATAATATTATCAAACTAAAGGGAAACGGAGATAAACGCTGTGAAAAAAGTACTTATAACGGGCGGCTCGCGGGGAATAGGCAGAGCCTGCGCCGAGTATTTTGCGGAGCTTGGATATCGGGTGGCTTTTATATATAATAACAGCGCAGACGCGGCAAATGAGCTTTCTCTCTCTTGCGGGGCTTTTGCGGTGAGAGCGGATATCTCGCGTCCCGACGAGGCTTGCGGCGCGGTGCGCGAAGCGATAGAATATCTCGGCGGGATAGACGTTCTTATAAATAACGCGGGAATATCACAGATAAGGCTGTTCGGAGATATCACCGACGAGGATTGGGAGAGAATGACGTCGGTGAATCTGTCGGGGGCTTTTTACGCAACCCGCGAAGCAGTAAAAGCTATGATTTCACAGAAAAGCGGAAGGATAATAAATATCGGCTCTATGTGGGGAAAATGCGGAGCCTCCTGCGAGGTGCATTACTCGGCGGCAAAGGCGGGAATACGCGGAATGACTATGGCGCTCGCCAAGGAGCTGGGACCCTCGGGAATAACGGTGAACTGTATTGAGCCGGGTGTGATAGATACCGATATGAATTCCGAGCTTGGAGAAGACGATATGGCATCTCTTTGCGGCGCGACTCCGCTCGGAAGGATAGGAAAGCCTTGCGAGATAGCCTATCTTGCGGAATTTCTCGCCTCGGATAAGGCTGATTTCATCACAGGTCAGATAATTGGCGTAGACGGCGGATTTGCCGTGTGAACGAAAGGGGATTTTATGAATATTTGGACCAGGAAGAGCGTTGAATTGGCCGCTCGGGAAAATTATCTGGACGCTCTGTACGAGATTTATCCTATCTCTCCGAATTCGCGGAGAGAGCTTTCTTCCGAAATACAACGGAATATAGAAGATGCTTTTATTAGCCGAGATAACGAGCGTCTTGTTAAAAATTTACTCGAGGCGGAGCTTTTTCCAATAAAAGATTCTTACGTGGCTTATTTGCGCAAAGACCCTTCGGCAATTACACGCAATCCGCAGATGATAAACAGAATAGCCGAGACGATTTACGCTATGGGATATGACGCGGTGATTGAAAAATGCACCGAACCGAAGGAAAGCAACCGTCAGATAGGACCTATGTTTAAAAATTGGTTAAACAGAGGGACTTTGGGAGTTAACGTTTACAGGAACGTCCGGGATTTTTTGCGCAATCCTGACGAAAACGCGGTTTTGAACGTTTCTGATGCGGAAGCGGCGGATTTTGCAGTCAGATATTTAGGCTACAACAGAGAAAAGGGCTTGGATTTTCTGGCTCGCTTTAATAATAAATATGTCGTTGGCGAGGCGAAATTTTTAACTGATTCCGGCGGACATCAAAACGCGCAGTTCGACGATGCCGTTTCGACTATAACCGCTCCGTTTCGTTCAAACGTTTTAAACGCCGCGGTCATTCCCGTTGCAATAATGGACGGTGTTCTATACATAAGGGGAAATACCAAAATGTATAGGTATTTGGAAAAACACGATGAGCAAATTATCTTTTCGGGACTTTTGCTCAGAGAATTTTTATATTCATTGTAAGGAGCTTTATGGAATTATTTTTTGAGGGTAAAGAGGGACGGAATTCTATACTGTCAAAAGCTCGGAATACCCCTCCCGTTACCGTTGACGATGATAAATCTTACCTGTTTTGCGGAGATAACTTTGGCGTTATGTCAAGCCTGCTTGGCGCGCGGCGGGGATTTGTGGATTTGGTATATATCGACCCGCCGTTCAATACTAATCAGACTTTTTCGTTCAGCAAGGAGCGCGCGAATACGGTGAGCCGTAAAAAAATCGGCGACGTGGCTTACAGCGATTTTATGTCTGACGACGAGTATATGAAATTTATGTATGAAAGATTCGTTCTGATATACGAGCTGCTGTCGGACGAGGGAAGTCTTTACGTGCATATTGACGTTAAGACGGGGCATTATTTGAAAATCATATTGGACGAGATTTTCGGAGAGAAAAACTTTAAAAACGATATATCGAGAATAAAATCAAATCCTAAAAATTTTGACCGAAGCGCATACGGAAACGAAAAGGATATTATACTTTTTTATTCCAAAAATTCAAAAAAGAATATCTGGAACGAGGTAAAGATACCGCTTGGCAGAGAAGAGATAGTGGAGAAGTTTTCAAAGGTTGACGAGGACGGAAGAAGATACACCACTATTCCTCTGCACGCGCCGGGTGAGACCGATAACGGAATAACGGGAAAAGCATGGAGGGGAATGCTGCCGCCCGCAGGGAGACACTGGAGAACGAGCCCCGATGAGTTTGAAAGAATGGACGCTCTCGGACTTATAGAATGGTCTAAAACCGGAAATCCGAGAATAAAGAAGTACGCCGACGAGCATAAGGGCAAAAAAATTCAGGATATATGGAAATATAAGGACCCGCAGAATCCCGTATATCCGACTCAAAAAAATATGGAAATGCTCGAGCTTATAATTAAGCAGTCGTCAAACAAGGACAGCGTGGTTATGGATTGCTTCGCGGGCAGCGGTACGACGCTTCTGGCCGCGGCTAAATTGGGGCGCAGATTTATAGGAATAGATTCCTCCTCCTCCGCCGTAGAGCTTATGAGGGAGAGATTAAAGAAATATAACGTAACGTTTAAATAAAAAAATCCGAAGCTCTGCTTCGGATTTTTTTATTTATTATTGTTTAATTAAAACAAATCGTAAAAAACATAAATATGGTAGATATTGGAAATCCCATAACAATTCTCCTAAAAATATGCCGAAACTAAATTACATATGGTTTCGGCATTTATATTGGTGCGGGTAACAGGACTTGAACCTGCACGAAGTCGCCCCCACTAGAACCTGAATCTAGCGCGTCTGCCAATTCCGCCATACCCGCGAATGAAATGAGCGTGGTATGGCGATGCCTAAAGAACGCTCTGCGTTCTTTACTTGTGCCAAGCACAAAGATACCCGCATATTAAATTGTTACAACTGTCCGTTGGACAGTTCGCCGTACCCGTACAGGCACGAATGGTATTATATCACAGATTTGTTTTTTTGTCAATATCATTTTGAGGTTTTTCTCATAAAAAGAGAGTTGCGTTGGCAGTGCTATTGAACGAGGTGGATGAGAACGGAGTAGGAGTAGAGGTTAAAAAAATCAGGCGGCAGATTTTCTGCCGCCTGATTTTTTATATCTCAATTTTACTTTTTTTATTTTGGGGATTGAAAATTCCAATGGATAGTTGTATAATTATACGGAGTCGTTTCTATTAAACTATTAAGGAGGAGAGAACATCTTATCGGATGCTCCGTTATCTATGAAGACTTTTCAGCCAAAGCTTTTCAGTTCACTTAAAAATTACGGAAAAAACAAGCTTATCAACGATATCGTAGCGGGCGTTATAGTAGCCATTATCGCGCTTCCGCTGTCGATAGCTCTCGCCATCGCCTCCGGCGTGTCTCCCGAGCAGGGACTCTATACCGCTATAATAGCGGGCTTCGTTATCGCCTTGTTCGGCGGAAGCAGTGTAAATATATCGGGACCTACGGCGGCTTTTGCGACCATAGTAGCGGGCGTTGTGGCAACCCACGGACTGTCGGGGCTTATAATCGCTACCATAATCGCGGGAATACTGCTGATTCTTATGGGAGTATTTCATTTCGGCTCGCTTATAAAATACATACCTATGACGATTACCACGGGCTTTACCGCGGGTATCGCCGTTACGATAGTAATAGGTCAGATAAAAGACTTTCTGGGGCTTACTTTCGCGGAGGGAACTAACGCAATAGAGACCTCCGAGAAGGTGGAGGCTATCGCGCGTTCTATCGGTACCGTAAACCTTCACGCGCTTCTCGTGGGATGCGTCGGTATGGCTATACTTATCCTTTGGCCTCTGCTCGCAAAAACCAAGCTCGGAGTTTTCTCAAAAATATGCTCGAAGATACCCGCTTCTATCATAGCGGTCATAGCCGGTATTCTGCTTGTGCGTTTTACGCCTCTTGAAGTCAATACGATAGGCACGCTTTATCCCACCTTGTCATCGGGATTTCCCACACCGTCTTTGCCGTCGTTCAGCTTTGATACCGTAAAAGCGGTGCTTCCGAGCGCCTTTACGATAGCGGTGCTTGCGGCCATTGAATCCCTGCTTTCCTGCGTGGTGTCCGACGGAATGATAGGCGACAGGCACAACTCCAATACCGAGCTTATAGCTCAGGGTCTCGGAAACGTATGTTCGGGTATATTCGGAGGAATACCCGCGACGGGAGCGATAGCGAGAACCGCCGCTAACGTCAAGAACGGCGGACGCTCTCCCATAGCCGGAATGGTACACGCCGTGGTGCTTCTTGCTTTCCTGCTCGTGCTTATGCCTCTCGCTAAAATGATACCTATGCCCATTATAGCGGCAATTCTCTTTATGGTAGCCTACAATATGAGTGAGTGGAGACGCTTCGCAAATATATGCCGTTCTTCAAAATTGAGCGAGGTTCTCGTTCTCGTCGTTACCTTCGTGCTTACCGTTGTGTTTGACCTCGTGGTAGCCATAGCGGTAGGACTCGTACTCGCGGCTATTCTCTTTATGAAGAGAATGTCAGACGTTACCACGGTTCGCCGCTGGGACGGAAAGGGCGAGAGCGCTGACGCGAAGGCAAAGGAGATTCCCTCGGGAGCCGTCGTATACGAAATAAACGGACCTATGTTTTTTGCCGACGCCGATAAGTTTTTGGATTTTTCTCTTGATGAGGATACTAGGGTACTCGTTATACGTATGAGCAACGTTCCGTCAATAGACGCAACGGCTATGAAAAATTTAGAGCTTCTTCTCACCGTTTGCCGCAATAAGGGAATTACGCTGATATTTTCGCACGTTTGCAGTGAGCCTATGTCGGTTATGAAAAAATCGGGATTTTACGAAAGAGTCGGGGGCGAGAATTTCGCCGCTACCATAGACGACGCTCTTGCCGCAGCAGAAAATATATGCCGCGGTTAAATATGAAAAACAATAAAAAATGCGCCCGATTGGCTTGTGCCAATCGGGCGCGGTCTGCGTTCAGGCTGTAAAGATATCCTCAACGAGAGAAAAGTCGTCGATATAAAAATAATTTTCCGCCATATCTTCATCAAGCAATGTACAGTACAGATAAAATCCCGTTATCACGTCGCTGTCCTTGAGCGTGTCACCGGTACCTTTTTGAAGCATATCCTCTATCGGAAAGGCAAGCAGACCCTTAAAGCCCTCTGCCGAGGCACCCTCGTTTGCGCCGAAGAAGCCGTTCTCGCTGTGATACGCTACGCTCCATTCCGTTGCTCCGTCTGCAAGATAATAAAATGGAAGCGGAGAGTCGGCAGAGGAGGTATTTTCGGAGGTTCGGTAGATAGCCGAGGCGCCGTCGGTCGTTATAAGTCCGAGGCAGGCACGCCCGAAATCTATCGCCTCTCCGTTGTTTGAGAGATCTACGTACACGGTCAGATATTTCTTTTCTCCGAGCTTGCCTATGGAGTCGCCGTTCAGCAAAAACGATATTTCTATATCGTTAGCCGCCTCGTCCTCGTTATATTTGCTTCTGGTGATAGCAAAAGCGTCGGATTCGGAGGTGCCTTTTTCCTCCGAGAAGAGAAGTGATATTTCGTGAAGCTTTACGTATCCGTCGGTATTTCCGTTATATCCGCTTATTCTCGTTGCAAAATCGTCGTTTTCAAAATCTATCAGAGTATCGGAGCTTATAGTATCAAGCTCGTTATAATCAAGCGTATCCTTGTTTATATACGACATATAGGTAGTTATATTCTCGGTGTCGTTTTCATTTATTACCAAAACTCTTGCGCCGAGCATATCCTCGTAGCAATACGAAGCGTTGGAGGGAGTGGAGCTGGCGCAGAGCTTTATGCCGCAGTATTCTATCATAAAATCGTTCCTGTGGTCGTGTCCGCATACGATAGCCTTGACGTCTCCGCGCGCCAGAACGGCGGAGAACATTCCCGAGTTTACCGCAGAGGCGCCTATTCCGCTGTCGCTGAACTCTCCGTTGTAGGAAAGACTTTTTCGGTTTATCCAAGCGGTATAAAATTCCTGCAGGGGAATATGAAAGCTCATAATCGAGGGGATTGTCTCCTGATTATATTCCTCAAGCTTTTGTGAGGTCGTGTAATACCAAGCTATCTGGTCGGGGCGTATATAGTCGTACGCTGTGCTTCCATATCCCGCGTAGGAGCTTGCGTAAGGGAACATATCTGAATTTTCCTTTCCGCTCAAATAACTTCCCGAATCCAAGCACCAAACGTTGAATCCGATTTTATCCGAGTCGGAGCGCAGTATCGGAAGAACGAAATTTCCAACACCCGAAAGTTCTTCGTCTCCTGCCTTTGAAACACACCACTCAAAGCTTTCGTAAACCTTTTGCTGTTCTTCCTTTGAGAGCGTGGGAGAAGTTTGATAGCTTAATGTCTCGTCGTCGTGATTGCCGTAAACGTGAGCCCAAGGGATATTCTTTTCTTCAATATATCCAACCATACCTTGAAGATATATGCGTAAGCTTTCGGCGGAGGTCATATTGAGTGAATTATCCCCGCAGAAGAGCACGAGGTCGGGATTCTCTCTGTCGACGAGCGTTTTTATGTTGTTTTGCACGTTTTCCTGAAGAGGAACCGCCGAGGACTGCACGTCCGAAAGAACTAAAATTCTGAAATTGCCGTCCTCTTTGAAGCGAAGCTCTTTTTTCAGCGTAAGAAGCTCGGTAAGCCCGATGTCTTCTTCCTGTATTATCGGTATTTCCTCGGGTGCCGACGTGGTTACTTCCGTGGTCGTTTCAATGGCGGATTCGTCGGGAGAGGAGCAGGAAGTGAACGCTGCGTTCAATAAGGCAAAAATTAAAATGAGAGAGATAAAAGCTGTTTTCTTTTTGAAAAATTTCATTTTTTTAATCCTTTTTATCTATAACCGTTACGTTAGTTTTCGCACAAATTTATACGAAAATTACTCGAAATTAATAAGTCTATTATAACTATTAATGGAAATAAGTCAAGAGGGGTTTTGGAAAATTGTCTAAAAAACACAAAAGGCTTTATTAAATTTTATTAAAACTTTATTGATTTTTTAATCAATCTCTTTTGTTAATTATGACGTTTGATTTTTGCTTGATTTTTTATAATCTTTCGTTTCAAAAGCAAATATTAAACAAGTGTAAATTTTGTAAAAAACAGTTGCTTTTTATACCTTAATCTGCTAAAATAATGTTTCAAACAATTTCAATTTAACGGAGATAAAAATGAAAGCGATTGTAAACGGAAAAATTATTTTAAAGGACCGTGTAATCGACGGATTCGCTCTGCTTTTTACCGATGTTATCGAGGGGATTGTTCCCGCAGATAGTGTCCCCGCAGACGCCGAAATTATAGATGCGGAAGGCGGATACGTCTCGCCCGGTCTTATTGATTTGCATATACACGGCTATCTCGGCTGCGACGTGTGCGACGGAGAGGAAAGCTCGATACGCACTATATCCAAGGGACTTCTTGCCAACGGCGTTACGGGATATCTGCCCACGACGATGACGGTGGATATAAAGGTTATACGCAAGGCGCTTGAGGTCTGCCGTTCTCTCAAGGAGGAAAGCAAGACCTGGGAGGGAAGCGCGATACTCGGCTGCCACGCGGAGGGACCATTTATAAGCGAGAGCAAAAAAGGCGCGCAGGACGCGAAGTACATACTCAAGCCCGACGCAAAGCTCGTAAAGGAGTACGCCGATATTATAAAGATAATAACCTTGGCTCCCGAGACCGACACAGAGGATTTCGCGGCTATACGCGAGATATGCAGGGATACGGACGTGGTCGTTTCTATGGGACATACGTCTTCGGACTACGATACTGCCGTACGCAGTACCGCGGCGGGAGTTAAGCACGCGACGCATCTGTTCAACGCTATGACTCCTCTTGCGCACCGTGCGCCCGGCGTCGTAACCGCTGCGCTTAATACCGACGTAAGCTGTGAGCTTATCGTAGATACCTTTCACGTTGACAAATGCTTCTACGATATACTCTGGAAGCTGAAGGGAAGAAAGCTTTGCTTTATTACCGACTGTCTGCCCGCGGGAGGTCTGCCTTACGGAGAATACACTCTCGGAGGAGCGAAGATAATCTACCGCGGTATAGTCTGCCGTCTTGAGGACGGTACGGTAGCGGGAAGCGTTCTTCATCTTAATAAGGGCGTATGGAACGTATATTCCAATTCGTCCATACCGCTTCACGAATGTGTAAACGGCGCGTCTCTCAATCCTGCGGCAGCTATCGGAGTCGAAAAGACCAAGGGCTCTATCGAGGTAGGCAAGGACGCTGATATTATTATTACCGACGAAACTTTTGACGTAAAGAAAACCATTATCGGAGGAGAAATCAAATATGAAGCTTAAAGTAAACGCAAAACTCGACCCCAAATTTCAGCCGCTCTCGGTTATATGCCGTGATATGAGAGAGGCGACGCGTGAGAACGGTCAGGATATCGTTATCGCGGTCGAAAGAAACAAAGGCTACACCACTACCTACAAAACCCGTATATTCCCCGACGGCACGGGACACGACGAGGAAAATTTCAGATTCGTCGAGCGTATAGCAAAGTCTTTGCTTTGGGTTGCGGGCGGATATAAAATAATAATCGCGGGCAGTGATACGGTTGGAAATAAGATAAAAGATGCTTATACCGACGGAGGACTCCGTGATTTTGACGTTCATTTTATGGAGAGAGTTTACGAGCAGCCGTTCACCGTTGAGATAAGAGCTATTGAGGACGCGCCGAAGGACAAGTCTGCCGCCGCTCCCATAGGACGCCATCTCGACGGATGCCGTATCGGCTTTGACGCGGGCGGAAGCGACCGCAAGGTTAGCGCGGTAGTAAACGGCGAGAGCGTGTATTCCGAGGAGGTAGTATGGTTCCCGAAGACCAATTCCGACCCGAACTATCACTATCAGGGAATACTCGACGCTATGAAAACCGCGGCGTCTCATATGCCTCGCGTTGACGCTATCGGCGTATCGAGCGCGGGAGTTTACGTTGACAATCGCATAATGGTCGCGTCTTTGTTCCTCAAGGTAAGCGACGAGGACTTTGACAAGAAAGTAAAGAATATGTATATCGACGTCGCCAAGGAGATAGGCGAGAATATTCCGATAGAAGTAGCCAACGACGGCGACGTTACGGCACTCGCGGGAGCTATGGACCTTGAGGACGATTCGGTTCTCGGCGTGGCTATGGGTACCTCCGAGGCGGGCGGCTACGTTGACCCGCAGGGTAATATAACGGGCTGGCTCAACGAGCTTGCGTTCGTTCCCGTTGACTATTGCGAGGAGGCAATGGTTGACGAGTGGTCGGGAGACTACGGCTGCGGAGTTAAATATTTCTCGCAGGACGGAGTTATAAAGCTCGCTCCTTACGCGGGAATAGAGCTTGACGAGAGCCTTTCTCCCGCTGAAAAGCTCAAGGTTGTTCAGGGTCTTATGAAGGACGGAGACGAGCGTGCGGCGGCTATTTACGATACCATAGGCGCGTATTTCGGATACGCTATCGCGTACTATACCGAGTTTTACGATATCAAGCACGTTCTTATTATGGGACGCGTTACCTCGGGTGAGGGAGGCGTTATCCTTCTTGAGCGCGCGCAGGAGGTTCTTGACAAGGAATTCCCCGAGCTTGCGAAAAAGATACAGCTCCATATTCCCGATGAAAAATCCCGCCGCGTAGGACAGTCGGTTGCGGCGGCAAGTCTCCCCAAGCTCAACTGATAATAAACAAAAAGTCCCGAAATAAATTCGGGACTTTTTTCTTTGCCAAAAGCTTTTTCTTGACAAACGTTATATATTATTTTATAATTAATAATAGCCGCCGTTTTTCGACGGCTTGACATAAGCCTTTTTATACTTGCACTCTCAATTTGATTTTATGAAGGAAAAGGGAAAATTTATGAAAAAAACGTATATTCTTTATAATCCGGTCTCGGGTAATAACATCGGAAAAGAAGGAACCGATAAGCTGTGTGAGTTGTATTCGGACAAAGCTTTTGAATTGAAAAATATCTGTGAGATTACCGATTACCGTGAATTTTTCGCGTCAATCTCCGCGGAGGATGATATCATTCTTTGCGGCGGAGACGGAACGCTTAACGTATTCGTCAACAACACGCAGGGAATAGAGTATGATAACGACCTTCTTTTTTACGGAATGGGAACGGGAAACGATTTTCTGAGGGATATAGGTAAGGAAAAAGGAGCGGAGCCTTTCTCAATTAAAAAATATACGGTAGCTCTGCCTACGGTAACGGTGAACGGAAAGAGCTATAAATTTCTTAATAACGTCGGCTTTGGCATAGACGGATACTGCTGTGAGGTCGGAGATAAGCTCAGGGCTGAAAATAAAAAGAATATAAACTATACTACCATAGCTATCAAGGGATTGCTTTTCTCATACCGTCCGACGAACGCTGCCGTCGTTGTTGACGGAAAGGAATACTCTTACAAAAAGGTGTGGATAGCTCCGACGATGAACGGACGCTATTACGGAGGAGGAATGATGCCTACTCCCGAGCAGGACAGACTAAACAAGGAGCGCACGGTCTCGCTTATGCTGCTTTACGGCTCGGGCAAGCTCAAAACGCTTATGGCGTTCCCGTCTTTATTTAAAGGCGAGATGCTGGCTCATACCGATATGACGAAGGTTCACGTAGGTAAGGAAATTACAGTCAAGTTTGACAGACCCGCGGCAATTCAGATAGACGGGGAAACTATCACGGGAGTTACCGAATACAGCGTCAGAAGCGCGGCGTGCGATACTTCAGGCGCCCGCTCGTCGGCAAGCGCTTGTGCCGATTAAATAAAAATTCATATTTCAAAAGATTAAAATTTTAATAAATCTATTGACAAAAACGCATTATAATGATATACTTTACAGTTGTTTGAGATGATATGATACGGATGTAAAAAAGCGCGTAAAGGTTGTTTTTTTCATCATACGTGTTGTTTCTAATTTGATTTTTTAGGAGATAGAATCTATGGAACAGAACACAAGAAAAGTCGGAACGGTGTCAAGGGGAATCCGTTGTCCCATTTTCCGTGAGGGAGACGATTTGGGAGCTATCGTTACGAAAAGCGTGCTTGAAGCGGCAGAGTCCGAGGGCTTTGAAATACGCGACAGAGACGTTATTTCGATAACCGAGTCGGTTGTGGCGCGTGCGCAAGGAAACTATGCGTCCGTTGAGGATATTGCGGCTGACGTTCGCGCAAAGCTCGGCGGCGGAACCGTCGGCGTTATCTTCCCGATACTTTCAAGAAACCGTTTTGCTATTTGTCTGCGCGGTATCGCTATGGGCTGTAAGAAGGTCGTTCTTATGCTCAGTTATCCCTCCGATGAGGTCGGAAACGAGCTCGTAAGCCTTGACAAAATAGACGCGGCGGGAATCAATCCTTATTCCGACGTGCTGACGCTTGAGCGTTACCGTGAGCTGTTTGGACAGAATCTTCACGAGTTTACCGGCGTTGATTACGTTGAGTATTACGGAAATATCGTTCGTTCCTGCGGCGCGGAGGTTGAGATAATCTTCGCAAATCAGGCTAAAACGATACTCAACTATACCGACTGTGTTCTTAACTGTGATATACACACCCGCGCGCGCACTAAGAGAATACTTCTTGAGGCAGGCGCTAAAGTGGTTTGCGGACTTGACGATATTCTTACCGCTCCCGTAAACGGAAGCGGATGCAATGAAAAATACGGTCTTCTCGGTTCCAACAAGTCTACCGAGGATAAGATAAAGCTTTTCCCCAGAGAATGCAAGAATCTCGTTCTTGACGTTCAGGCAAGAATGCTTGCGGCTACGGGAAAGCACGTTGAGGTTATGGTGTACGGAGACGGCGCATTTAAGGATCCCAAGGGTAAGATTTGGGAGCTTGCGGACCCGGTCGTTTCTCCCGCCTTTACCGACGGACTTATAGGAACGCCCAGCGAGCTTAAGCTGAAATATCTTGCCGATAACGATTTTAAGGATCTTTCGGGCGAGGCGCTCAAAAACGCTATATCCGAAAGCATTCGTTCAAAGAAGAACGATCTCGTGGGCAATATGGCGTCGCAGGGAACTACTCCCAGACAGCTTACCGACCTTATCGGTTCGCTTTGCGACCTTACGAGCGGTTCGGGCGATAAGGGAACTCCGGTAGTTCTCGTTCAGGGCTATTTTGATAATTATACAAATTAAGATATGTGCTTTATGGGGGGAGGAGCTTTTTGCAAAAAGCTCCTCCCCCCACCCCCCTCCGCAAAAACTTTAAAACTTTGGTATCGTTTGATTTTTTTGATTTACTTTTCGGTTGAAGCAAAACAAAAAATCAAGAATATCAAAACGTTTAAAAATTTTTGAAGAGGGGTAAAAGGGGAGAAACTTTTTATAAAAAGTTTCTCCCCTTAAAAATTAAGCTTTATTATATCTCCGAAAAGAAATTTTTTCTTTTTGAAAGAGCGGTACGAAGAAGCAGTCCGAGCAGGTATACCGATATTATCTCCCCGATGAATACCGTAAGCATAAAGTAAGGCAGACCGCCCTCGAATTTATACCCGTAAGCGAGCACGAGCGGAACTATGACGCTGTTTGCGGCGACGGGCGGTATGGGGGCGAGCCATTTGAAGCTTTTAAGCGAGTAAGTACCGATGGCACCCAAGAGCGTAGCAAGCGTTCCGAACACTATGTCCTGCCATATGGCCCCTGTAAAAAGATTGGCGCACAGACAGCCGAGGGTGAGCCCCGGTATCGCGGCAGAGGTAAAGACGGGTAGAATGCAAAGCATTTCGGAAAAACGTATCTGGATAACCCCCGAGGAAAGTCCCAGCATTGACGAGACCCACGTAAGCGCAACGTACAGAGCGGCGATGAGTGCCGCGCGGCACAGATAGAGTGTACGGCGGTGCATACGAGCAGACGGATTTTGTTCTTTCATTTTCAGTTTCGATTCCGCGCGTGAAAGCTACGGAAAGCTCCTTAGTTTTTATTATAGTGAGGATGGTTACGAACTCACTGCGGAATATTATACGACTTTTTTTGCCGTATGTCAATAAGCGTTTATTAAAAATAAAAAAAGTACTTGACAAACCAGGGAATGTATAATATCATTATGATATCATATTAATACACAAGGAGCTTGTTATGGAAATTAAAAAAATAACTGCAAAAGAACTTAAAGCGGCAAACGGTATACTGATGCTTTTCGCGATAATCACAGGACTTATCTTAAGCATAGGACTTATGGTGGCGGGAGCGATAATGGTTAGTATGGAAACGGATTTGCTTTTGGCGGCAGGCGTAGTTCTGCTCGTTTTATCGGTCGTGCTTATGACGGTTTTCTGTATTATGTTCGGAGGACTTAAGGTCGTTCAGCCCAACGAGGCGAAGGTATTCACGCTTTTCGGAAAATATCACGGAACGATAAGCACGTCGGGATTTTTTTACGTAAATCCCTTCAGCAAGACGATAGCTCCCGTTGACAATACGGGCGAGGGAACTCCCGCGATTAAAGCGAAGGCGTCGAGTCAGGAGCAGGCTCTTTCGGTATCTCTCGGAGGCGGGGCTCGTTCGGTCTCTTTAAAAACGCAGACGCTTAACAACGGAAAGCAGAAGGTAAACGATATTCTCGGAAATCCTATAATCATAGGCGCGATAGTCATATGGCACGTTGCCGATCCCACGCAGGCAGTATTCGCGGTGGAGAATTATAAAGAATATTTGAGTATTCAGACCGATTCGATAGTCAGAAATACCGCAAGACTTTATCCCTACGATATATTTGACGACGATGATGACGGCGAAACGAACGCGGGTGAAAAATCGCTTCGCGGAAGCGCTCTTGAGATAGCCGACAATATGAAAAACGAGCTGCAATCGAGAGTAAAGGATGCGGGACTTGAGATAGAAGAGGTAAGAATTACGCATCTTGCGTACTCGGAGGAGATTGCGGCGGCTATGCTTCAGCGTCAGCAGGCGGCGGCTATAATAGCGGCACGTCAGAAGATAGTTGACGGAGCCGTTGGAATGGTAAAGATGGCTATTGATAGGCTGAGCGAGGACGAGGTAGTGGTTCTTGACGATGAGAGAAAAGCTGTTATGGTCTCCAATCTGCTCGTGGTTCTTTGCGGAAACAAGGACGCACAGCCCGTTGTAAACAGCGGAAGCATTTATTAAGACGGAGGGGTAATGGAAAATAATAATGAAAGCCGAGAAAAATTACTCGAAGCCCGTCTTGAAAAAATCAAAGCCTTGGAGAAGGAAATACTTGAGCGGGAGAAAAATCTGAAAAATCGTGAGAACGCCAAAAAGCAGATATTGCTGAGGCTGTCTCCGACGCTTTGGAACGATATCGCGGCTTGGGCAGAGGACGATTTCAGGTCTATAAACGGACAGATAGAGTTCCTTTTGAGCGAAGCGGTGAAAAAACGAAAAGGTAAGTGATAATTATAAAAGCACGGAACTTGGAAACGAGTTCTGTGCTTTTTCATTTTTTATGCCGTTAGTGTTTATGAAGCTTTTATATGTAAATATTCCCTTGTTTTTAGTTCTTTTTACACGGACACACTTATATGGAAACAATAGCTTTCCAAGGAGTGCATAAAAGTATGGATACAACCGTGAAGGAAAATAAAAAAACGCCGAGAGCGGAGCGGCACCCTGTAAGAGAGGCGACGCTGTTTCTCGTCGGCGGTTTGGGATATTACGGTATGGAGGTGATTTTCAGAGGATATTCTCACTGGAGTATGGCTCTTTGCGGGGGAATATGTCTCTGTTCGATATTTCACGTCAATAAAAGAATGAAAAACAAAAATATAGGGATACGCGCTTTGGCGGGCGCGGGAATAATAACTACGGTAGAGCTTATATGCGGCTGTATCGTAAACCTTATGCTTGGCTGGCGGGTGTGGGATTACTCTCATCTTCCGATGAATATTCTCGGACAGATATGCCTGCCGTTTACGCTTCTATGGTTTGGATTATGTTTTCCCGTATGCGCCGTATGCAGCCGATTTTGCGGTAAGAGCGGTAAGCGTCAAAATTCAAGATAACGCATAATTTCAAGCCTTATCGGGTCTGTAAAGGAATATTTTCCCGATATCAGAAGAGTATCATTCTCTCCGAGCTCGCCTATCATATGCTTTGCCGCGGCTTTTGGCGTGGCAAAGCGGGAGAGCGGGGGATTGTATCGTGAAGCTTCGTCTTTTTCGCGGCTTTTTTGTTCGGGATTTGCGACGGTATATATGCTCGCGACGGTATAGCCTCTGCTCGATAGCATTGAGAGATAGCTTTCTGTAAGGCTTGCGTCGTCGGGCAGGCAGAGGCGCAGGGAGCGTCCCGTAAATTCGGAAAAATCAAAAAGGGATTCGCACATAGTTTCTACCGCCTCTTCCTTATACGTGCTGTCTGCGATAATGGTGGGATGAACCGAAAGGACTTCAAATCTTGACCTTATTCTTACGGCGGAAATTCCTTGCTTTTCCGCCTCGTCGGATATTTTATATCCGTGCCGCCTGAGAACCTTAAGCGTTTCTATAACGGTTATCGCGTTGGTCGTCTGGAAACGTCCGCACAGGCTCAGCTTGTATTCCTCGCCTTGATATAAAAATCTCGTTCCGGTAAGGGATAACTGCTTTATCGTGAGAGAGGAGCGTATCGGAACTGTGAGACGGCAGTTTACCGAGGCACAGGTGTCGGATATTATTTTATAAGCGTATGAGTCCTGCGGAGCGCTTACGACGTCTCCCGTACCCTTGCGTATATAGTTTTTTATTTTGGATATTTGTTTGTTATCGCCGTTCGGGATAGTTCCGCAGATGACCGCGGCAAACGGAGCCTTCATAAAAAGAGAAGGGTCGATGCTGTTATGAGCGCTCTCTATTATGAGCAGATTTGAACCTTGCTTTTTGTAAAAAAGGAGTGCCGCGGCAAGAAGAATTTCGCTTCTCGTAAGCTCTGCGGAAATATCTCCCTTTATAAGCGCGAGGGGAATACCGCGGTATTCCTCGGGTATATCCTCGGTATCGGATACCGAAGCTTGCGCGGCTTCTATATTTCGCTTCATCAGGGTACACGCCGCGGATATTTCCGAGACGGTCTCGCTGAATTCCGATACGGTCATAGGCAGAGTGTTGCGGCGAACGTTTTCCTTTGGGTCGCTCAAATCCGACATATTAAGAGTGCAGACGTTATAACCCGCTTTTGAAAGCACGGAGGAGAGAAGCGCCGAGCAAATGGTTTTTCCGTTGCTTCCCGCAAGGCGAACGTAATTTATCTTTTTGTAGGGGATATTCAGAAGCGTACATAGGTATTCCGTTCTGTCAAAGGAGTGTTTTCCGCTCGTTTCCTTCGGCGCGGAGCTTATATATTTTTCTGCGTTATGATAGGTCATTCGTTACCTCTGCTTGTGGGAATATCGGCGCCGAGCAGGAAAGCCTTGGCGAGTTCGTATTCTTCTTTTGCGCGTTTCGCGCTCGGAGAATCGGCGCTTGAGGTCTTTACGGCGCGTAGCATAATGTTTTTAGGAGCGCTTTCGACAAGCTCAAGTGCCGCCGTGCGGTATCCGCGGGACTGAAGCCGTTTAAGGCGCAGGGCGTCGGTTGCCGCGTCGCAGAATTTTTGCTTCAGCATAGAGTGCTCCGCGATAAAGGAAAGCTTTCCGCAATTCAGCGTATGGTTAAGCTCGTGATGACAGCAGGGAGTGGCGAGAATTACTTTTGTGTTCCATTCTATCGCCTTGTCGAGCACGATATCGGTCGCGGTGTCGCAGGCGTGAAGAGAGACGACGAGATCGGGCAAAACTTCAGCCTGAAAGTCGAGTACGTTTCCGCATACGAAGCGCAAGCCGTCAAAGCCGAGCTTCTCGGCTACCTCGGAGCAGTATTCGATAACGTCTGATTTGAGGTCTACCCCCACCATAGTTACCTTATAATTAAGAACGTTTGCGAAATAATGATAAACGGCAAACGAGAGATAGCTTTTTCCGCAGCACAGGTCGCATATGGATATTTCGCCCTTCGGAAGCTCGCCCTCGATATCCCGAATCATTTCTACAAAGCGGTTTATCTGACGGAATTTGAGCTGTTTTTTGTCGTATATTCGTCCGTTTTCGTCGGAAATGCCGAGGAGCTTCAAAAAAGGCTCGGAGCCGTCGAGAACGTGCTTTTTTTCGATATTATTTTTCTGAATGCTTACCTTATCTATACCGTCGGCAAGCAGAGCCCGGCGGAGCTTGCTCTCTCCGATTATTACCGAGCTTCCCGATTTTGAAAGCTTATATTCACAGCTTCCTGCGGTACAAATGAGATTTATCTGTGAAAAGCCCGATATTATTTTCGAAAGCTCTATTTCCGCGTCCTCAAAAGAGATATTTTTGTGCTTTGCCTTGTTGTCGGTGTGAAAGTATTCTGCTTGAAGAAGATTTTTTGAAGAAATATTTCTTACTGTCATTACCATACGGACTATCGTTTTATCGGCGGGCTTTGAAAAAACGGCTTTTTTCAGCGACTGCTTTTCGGCGGCGAGAAGTATCAGCGACGCGAGCTTTTCCGTGTTTACGGGATTTGAGGTGGAGTTATTATTCATCTTTATCGTTTACCTTTACGTCGGCAGTATTTTCCGCTTTTTTGTCTTCGGCTTTCACGCTCTTTTTAAAGGAAAATTTATTCTCCTTTCCTTGTATCAGACGCTTGATATTTTCTCTATGCATAAATATAACGAGAACGGCGTTTATAAGCGCTATTATAACGTAAGCGCCGGTAGCTCCGTTGAGCAGCTTTTCGATACGGTCAAGAACGACGGGATAAAGGAGCATACACATAACCGACGCGAGAGATATATATCTGGTCGCGAGCACGATAAGCACGAATATCACGAAAAGTATAAGGAACACGAGCGGGTTGCACATAAGTATGGATATCGCCGCGGTAACTACGCCTTTTCCGCCCTTGAACTTATAGTATACGGGGAACATATGTCCGAGAATACAGAAAAGTCCCGCGATGTATACGCCGTACTGTCCCATAGCGGCATATCCGATCATTCCCGAGACGAATGCCTTGAGAGCGTCTCCTAGAAAGGTAAGACCTGCCGCCGCCTTTCCAAAGGTACGCATCATATTGGTGGCTCCCGCGTTTCCGCTTCCGAAGCTTCGTATGTCGGCTTTGTATCTTTTCTTTGAGATTATTATGGCGAAATTCATACTTCCGAGAAGATAGGGAGCGACTATGCATATAAGAGCGGCGGATATCATTACCGCGATCGTCCAGCCCTCGCTCAAGCCAAACTTATCCGAGGTTAGATAACCCGAAATGCCAATACTGAAAAAATCGAATAAAGACATAAAATATATACCTCCAGAGGATAAAAACATATTTAAAACAGTATATCATATTTTGTTTTTTTTATCAAGAGCTACGCAAAAAAAGTTACTTAAAGTTAAAGATATTTGATAGCTGTTGATTTTTGTAAATCTTTGTGTTACAATATTCTACGTAAAAAACACAGGATACCGACGCGTCGGTATCCTGTGCTGAAAGAGCTTAATATGTAATTATTTATTTACGCTTTTTGCAAGCTCTGCGGTATCTCTCGCGATAACCAGCTCCTCGTTGGTGGGAATGAGATAAACGGCAGTCTTCGACGCGTCGGTTGAGAGCTTAACGGTGTTAGGCTGGCGAACGGCTTTTTCGTTTACTTCCTTGTCTATCTCGATTCCGAGGAATTCCATATCCTCGCATATTATCTCGCGGAGATGAGAGTTGTTCTCGCCTATACCCGCAGTAAATACCACGGCGTCAAGTCCGTTCATTATAGCGGCGTAAGCTCCGATAAATTTCTTTATCTGGTGCTTGAGTATGTTGACGGCGAGGGAAGCTCTCTCGTAATTGGGATTGGAAGGACCGTCGGCAATAGCCTGCTCAAGGTCGCGTGAGTCGGAGGAAAATCCGGATACTCCGAGGAATCCCGATTTCTTGTTCATAACGTCGTTTATTTCTGCGGGGGAGAGTCCTTCTTTTTCCATAACGTAAGGAACTATGGCGGGGTCGATATCTCCGCAGCGAGTGCCCATTTCAACGCCCGCGAGAGGAGTAAAGCCCATAGAGGTGTCTACGACGCATCCTCCCTTTACCGCGGAAATGGACGAGCCGTTTCCTATATGGCAGGTAACTATCTTGGTTTCCTCAAGAGGCTTATCAAGAAGCTTTGCCATTTCTGCGCTTACGTATCTGTGAGAGGTTCCGTGCATACCGTAGCGGCGTATACCGTACTTTTCGTAATATTCGTAGGGAAGCGCGTAAACGAAAGCCTCGGGCTTCATAGTCTGGTGGAACGCCGTGTCGAAAACGAGAACCTGCGGCTTCGTGGGCATAACGGCAAGACAGCCCTTGATTCCCATAATGTGAGCGCCTGTGTGAAGAGGAGCGAAATCACGGCAGCATTCGAGCTTGTCGAGAACGTCGTCGGTGAGCAATATGGATTTTGAGAAGTAATCTCCTCCGTGTACTACGCGGTGTCCGACAGCCTCTATCTCGTCCATACTCGAGATACAGCCTACTTCCTTATCGGTAAGCATCTCAACTACGAGCTGCATAGCTACCGAGTGGTCGGTCATAGGGACTTCCTTTACGCTCTTAAGACCTTTTATGAGCTGCTTGTGCTCTATTTTAGAGCCTTCAATACCGATTCTCTCGCATATACCTTTTGCGAGAACGGTGTCCGTGTTGGTGTCAAAAAGCTGATATTTCAGCGAGCTTGAACCTGCGTTTACAACTAATACGTTCATTCAGTTAAAAATCCTCCAAAATATTTTATAATAAAGATTATACTACAATAACGGAACTATTTCAAGTAAAAATCAGAAAAAAGCGATAAAAAAGATAAAATATTCCACTAAAAATAGCTGTGCAAAGGAGAAAAATATGTCTGCTTACGGAATAATATCCGAATTTAATCCGTTTCACAACGGACATAAATATATAATAGACGCGGCAAGAGCGTCGGGAGCGGAAGCAATAGTCTGCGTTATGAGCGGAAACGCGGTGCAGAGAGGCGAGCTTGCTTTAGCTGACAAATATTACAGGGCGGAAATGGCTCTCGCGTCGGGAGCCGATCTCGTGCTTGAGCTTCCTTTTCCATGGTGCGCGTCGGGAGCGGAGAGCTTTGCGCTTTGCGGAGTTCGGATAGCGGGAGAATTTTCGGACGTGCTTTGCTTCGGATCGGAGTGCGGAGATATCGCGGAGCTGTCGCGCGCGGCGGAAATCGCTTCGGGTGAGGAATTCGTTTTTGAGTATAAAAACAGGCTTTCGGGAAACGCGGGAAGCGCCGAGGCTTATTTTGATTTGTTATCCTCAAAAACGGGCAGAAGCTATTCCTCGAATGATATACTCGGCATAGAATATCTGAAGGCGGCGAAAAAGCTCGGTTCGTCTCTCTCGTTCTTTACCGTGAAAAGAGAGGGAGCGGCGTACGGAAGCGAGAATCTTGAGGCGGAAGGCTTTCAATCGGCAACCGCTATAAGAAAAGCCGTATCGGAACGGGGGGCTGACGCGGTTTCAAAATATATGCCCGACGGTGCCGCCTCGGTTTTACGCAGGGCGGAAGATAAGCGCGGGCTTGCCGATATCGCGCGAATAGAAAAGGCTGTCAAGCTGTATTTCAGAATGAAAAAAGCGGAGGAGCTTGACGATATCGCTGAAGCCGACGGAGGACTTGCGTCAAGAATATGCCGCGTTGCCCGCGAGTGCGGAGAGGAGAGCTTTTTTGAGAGCCTTAAAACCAAAAGATATACCGATTCGCGCATAAGGAGAGCGGTTTTGTTTTCGCTCGTCGGCGTAACGAGAGCCGATATTTCGGGTACGCCTGCCTACGTAAATATGCTCGGAGCCAACGAGAGAGGCAGAAGACTTCTTGCCGAGAGACGCAATAAGACCTCCGTTACGGTACTTTCAAAGGCGGCGGACGTCCCCGCTGACGAGCGGGCAGGGCGGCAGGCGGAGCTTTCGGAACGGCTCGATTCACTTTATTCTCTCGCGCTTGAAAGAGAAAGTACGGCGGGAGAGCTGATAAGAAAATCTCCTGTAATTTTTTGACGGAGGGAACGGATATGAGCAAAAAGAATTCTAGTAGAGTTATAATAATAGCCGCCGTGATAATAGCTTTGGTCTTGGCTCTGGTGCTGGGGGCCGTTTTCATAGCTCCCGTTTTGTCCGCGCGCGATAAAATGTCAGAGGCAAGAGAGGCATTTGAAGCCGCGTCGGATGACGACGTTATGATAATAACCGACCCGCTGTATAACGAAGCCGCGCTTCCTGACGAGGTAACCGCGTTCCCAACAGGAGATGAGGCGCTTGATATTGCCGACGCGCTTATTTCGGCTACCGAGAAGGCAAAATATTCCGAGACGCGCAAGACCTTGGCGGGAAGCTGGGATATCAGCGTTTCGATAGGAGACGGCGAAGGAAGTGCCAGAATTTATTTCTCGGAGGAAGAATTTTACGTGGCGAAGGGCTACGGTCAGTATGTATTTACTCCAAACGAGGATAAGGCGGACGAATACGCGGCGTTTTACGAGCGTTTGAAAAATATAATTTCGGAGAAAGCGTAAAGAGCCGCGCGGCCGAGAATAATTCTCATACGGCGATAATATATTTATTACAGATTTATTTTCGTCGGAGGGATAAAAATGGGATATGCGGAAAAGAGTGTCAGAAGAAGGTCGGGAAACGGAGACGGAGGCGCGTCGTCAATTATAAAAAGCAGCTTTATCGGATTTGGCGTATCGGTTGCGGTAACCGTGGTTTTATGGTTCGCGTCAGCCGCCGCGGCGTACGCAAACCCCGATCCCGATTCGGTTACCGCTGTTTTCGGACTTTTTACGGTATACATAGCCTCTCTTTCGGCGGGCTTTTCGGCGGCTAAAATAAATAAGGGAAACGCCCTCGTATGCGGACTTTTCAGTGGTGCCGTTCTTACGCTGTTTTTGTTTTTCGTATCGTTATTTTTTGACGAGAGCTATTCGAGCGGATACTCTCTGCCGGTGTCTCTCCTGCTCAGAGCGTCTATGCTTCTTATGTCGGTTTTCGGCGCGTTCATAGGCTCTTACCGCAGAGCAAAACCGAGGAGAAGAAGAAAATAAATATTAAAGCAGTCTTCACTCTATTTTGTGAAGGCTGTTTTTTTTACGTTTAAATCAATTTTATCGGGTAATATTGAACTTGACAAATCAAGGTGTTTATATTATAATATTATATTGAGAATTTGTCGGATTTTGAGGCTTCTTCACAGCGTCATACGCCGACCGACGCCGTAAAGTTCTGCGGCGGGAGAGGTTACGTATTTTATGGATTGTAAAAAAAATAACGTTTTGTCCCCCGAAGAGATGGACAGACAATTTGAATACATTAAAAGAATAAAAAAAGAGAATGATATATACGCGCGGGAACGCGGCAAGCGCCGCCGTGCCTTCGTTATGACCTTCGGCTGTCAGCAGAACGAAGCAGACAGCGAAAAAATATCGGGAATGGCAGAGGCGATGGGATATGAGCTAACGGCGGAGCCTGCGGGCGCGTCGCTTATCGTCGTCAATACCTGTGCCATACGGGAGCACGCCGAGCAAAAGGCGCTCTCGGTTATAGGACAGTATAAGCATATCAAAAGCAAAGACCCCGAAACGATAATCGCGGTGTGCGGCTGTATGGTAACTCAGGAGCATCGCGTGAACGAGATAAAGCACAGCTACCCTTACGTCGATTTCGTCTTTGGAACCTCCTCGATACACCGTTTGCCCGAGCTTATTATTCAGAGAACGGAAAGCAGACGCAGAATTTATTGTCCCGAGGAGGCTGATTATCTCGTTGCCGAGGGAATACCGATAAAACGTAACGACGGCGTGCGCGCGTGGGTGTCGGTTATGTACGGCTGCAACAATTTCTGCTCTTATTGTATAGTGCCTTACGTAAGAGGACGGGAGAGAAGCAGAACGAGAGAAGCCGTTTTCTCGGAGGTGGAGGAGCTTGTAAAAAAGGGCTACAAGGATATCACTCTTCTCGGTCAGAACGTCAATTCTTACGGCAAGGACAGCGGATACGACTACGATTTTGCCGACCTTCTCGCTATGCTTGACACGATAGAGGGAGATTATATGCTCCACTTTATGACGAGTCATCCGAAGGACGCGACTCATAAGCTTATAGATACTATGGCGGCGGGACGGCATATAGCAAAGCATTTTCATCTTCCTATGCAGGCGGGAAGCGACGAAGTACTGCGAGTTATGAACCGCAGATATACGTTTGAAAAATATATCGCTATTCTCGATTATATAACAGAGAAGATGCCCGGCGCGGTGATAACCTCCGATATTATGGTTGGATTTCCCGGGGAGACCGAAGAGGACTTTGAGGATACTCTGCGCGCGCTTGAGAGGGCGCAGTTCGATATGATATATTCCTTTATTTACTCTCCGAGGCGCGGAACGCCGGCCTGCAATATGGAAAATCAGATATCCGACGCCGTAAAGAGCGAAAGATTTAACCGACTGCTCGAAACGCAGAACGCCATATCTCTTGCCAAAAACAAGCCGCTGGAGCACAAGACGGTGCGCGTTCTCTGCGACGGACGGAGCAAAAATAATCCCGACGTATTCAGCGGAAGAACCGAGGGAAATAAGATAGTCTTTTTTGACGGAGACGATTCAGATACGGGAAAATTTTTAGATATATTTATAGAGCGGGGAGACACCTTCGCTCTGTACGGAAAGAAAGTAAAATAAAAAATTTTAAAACCGAAAGGAAAAAAGAAAATGGATATTATGGAGCTTGCCGCACTGCTCGGCAAAACGCTTAAAGAGGACGACAGACTTAAAAGACTTGAGGCGGCTAAGGAGGCTTACGTAGCCGACGCCGAGCTTCAGAAAAAGCTGGTGGAATACGAGGTACAGCAAAAGGCTCTTCAGGGAGAAATAACCAAGCCCGAGAGAGATACCGTATTTATAGATATCATACAGAAGAGAATAGACTGCCTCTACAAAGAGATAACCGAAAGCCCCGTATTTATAACGCTCAACGAGGTACAGGCAGAGGTAAACGAGCTTATGAACGCGGTAAACGCGACTATAACCTCGAATATCACGGGAGAGACTCCCTCGTCCTGCACTCATAACTGTTCTACCTGTTCGGGCTGTCATTGACGGATAAATTTTATAGAAAAGCGCTTACGCGCTTCGGAGGATATTGGCTATGACTCCAATGATGGAGCAGTATTTTGAAGTAAAAAATCAATATAAGGATTATCTGCTTTTTTACCGTCTCGGAGATTTTTACGAGATGTTTTTCGACGACGCGGTGCTTGCGTCCCGCGAGCTTGAGCTGACGCTTACGGGGCGGGATTGCGGCGAGGCTGAAAGGGCGCCTATGTGCGGCGTTCCGTATCACAGCTCGGAAGGATATATAGGAAAGCTTATCGAGAAAGGATATAAGGTCGCTATATGCGAGCAGACCGAGGATCCCGCTCTTGCCAAGGGTCTCGTTAAAAGAGAGGTCGTCCGTGTGGTAACACCCGGAACGCTTATAGAGACCAATCTTCTTACCGAAACCAAGAACAACTATCTCTGCTCGATATATCTGAACGATTACGAGTGCGGAGTCAGCTTTGCCGATATTTCCACGGCGCAGATATACGCAACCTCGTTTTGCGGGGATTCGATAATCTCCCGCCTCTGCAACGAGATTGGAACCTATCAGCCGCGCGAGGTAATCACCAACGTTTCAGCCTCAAAGCTCGGAGAAGCGGAGATACTGCTTCGGGACAGGCTTTCGTCGATGCTCGGAGACAGGCAAAGCGCAAGGTTTGATTATAACGACGCGAAAACCTCAGTAGCTTTGCAGTTCAAGGACTCGATACGCGAGGATACGCTGAACGACCGTGCGCTCGTATGCTCTCTCGGCGCGCTTCTGTCGTATATCTCGGAGACGCAGAAGAACGACGTTTCGTATATTAGGGAGCTTAACGTTTACAGCGACGGTCAGTATCTCGAAATGGATATAAATACGCGCCGCAATCTTGAGATATGCGAAACTATGCGCAGCAAGGAGAAAAAAGGCTCGCTTTTGTGGGTGCTTGACAAAACGCGCACGGCGGCGGGAGCGAGACTTTTGAGAAAATGGATAGAGCATCCCCTGCTCAATACCGCAAAGATAGCCGCGAGACAGAACGCCGTGGGAGAATTTGCGGGAGATTATATGCTCCGCGAGGAGCTTTGCGTTCTTCTTGACGGAGTGCTTGACCTTGAAAGACTGCTTACCAAGGTGGTCTACGGAACGGCTAATGGAAAGGATTTGCGCGCGATAGCTTCTACCATATCGGTTCTTCCCGAATTGAAATCGAGAATAAGCGGCTGTGTGAGTGATGAGATAGCGTCGATATACGAGGGGCTTGATACCCTTGAGGATATCTATGAGAAAATTAATAACGCTATTTCCGAGAATCCTCCTTTTTCGATACGAGAGGGCGAAATTATTGCCGACGGATACGATAAGGATGTTGACGAGCTGCGCACGATTATGAGGGACGGCAAGAGCTGGGTGGAGAAGATAGCCGCCGAGGAGCGCGAAAGCACGGGAATCAAAACGCTCAAGGTAGGATACAATAAGGTATTCGGATATTATATCGAGGTAACACGTTCGTTTGCCGATCAGGTTCCCGACAGATACATAAGAAAACAAACGCTTGCAAACTGCGAAAGATATATTACGCAGGAGCTTAAGGATATGGAGGCGAAGATTCTCGGAGCGGCGGATAAGGTATGCTCGCTTGAATACGAGATATTCTGTACTATAAGAGATTTTGTTGCCGAGAATAATGCGAGAATACGCAGGACTGCGGCGGATATGGCAAAGATAGACGTATATCTCAGCCTCGCGGGTGTTGCGGTGAGAAATAAATACGTTCGTCCCGAGGTGGACGAGAGCGACGTTATATCAATAAAGGACGGCAGACATCCCGTCGTGGAGCAGTTCGTAAAGGATACCTATTTCGTTCCGAACGACGCGGAGCTCGATACCGCTCATAACCGCCTGATGCTTATAACGGGACCTAATATGGCGGGAAAATCCACCTATATGCGTCAAGTCGCAATAATCGTGCTTCTCGCTCAGATAGGCTCTTACGTACCCGCTTCGGAGGCGAGAATAGGAGTGGTGGACAAGCTGTTCACTCGAGTAGGAGCGTCGGACGATCTTGCTTCGGGTCAGTCTACCTTTATGCTTGAGATGAACGAGGTAGCGTATATTTTGAGAAATGCTACCAAGAGAAGTCTCATAATATACGACGAGGTGGGCAGAGGAACCTCTACCTTTGACGGTATGAGCATAGCGAGAGCTATCGCGGAATATACCGCGAGCCGCAAGATAGGAGCGAAAACGCTTTTCGCCACGCACTATCACGAGCTCACGTCTCTTGAGGGCGATGTTGACGGGGTGGTGAATTACAATATTGCCGCCAAAAAGAGAGGGGACAATATTACCTTTCTCCGCAAAATAATAAAGGGCTCGACCGACGACAGCTACGGAATTGAGGTGGCGAAGCTCGCGGGACTTCCGAACGAGGTTATCAAGCGGGCAAAAGAGGTGCTCGCTTCGGTCGAAGCGACAGCGAGAGCGGTTTCGGCGTCCGACTCGAAGACCGAGGAGAAGGACGATACGCTCATAAGCTTTGACGATTGCCTTGAGGCGCAGGTCATAGAGGAGCTTAAAGCGATAGATATAAACACGCTTTCTCCGTACGAGGCGATGAGCTTTTTGTTCGGATTGCAGAAGAGACTTAAATAAAGTTATAGTTTTTACTTGAGGTTGATATGGGAAAGATAAACGTACTTTCATTTGCGGTAGCAAACCTTATCGCCGCGGGCGAGGTCGTTGACAGACCTGCTTCGGTTATTAAGGAGCTGCTTGAAAACGCGATAGATTCGGGCGCGGATAGGATAACCGTCGAGATACAGAACGGCGGCGTTACTTTTATGCGCGTATCGGACAACGGCTGCGGAATAGAGCCCGAGGATCTTCCCGTTGCGATAAGACGGCACGCTACGAGCAAGATAAAAGAAGCGGAGGACCTTGACGGCATAATTACGCTTGGCTTTCGCGGCGAGGCGCTCGCCGCCATAGCGTCGGTATCACACCTCAGAATAATATCCAAGACTGCCTCTGCCGAGACGGGAGCTATGCTCGACTCGCAGGGCGGTGAAATACTCGGAATTTACGAGAGAGCCTGCTCCGACGGGACGACGGTTATAGTTGAGGATTTATTTGCCAACGTACCCGCGAGAAGAAAATTTTTGAAGAAGGACGTTACCGAGTCTACCGCGGTTTGCGCGGCTGTCGAAAAGATAGCGCTTTCAAAGCCCGAAATAGCTTTCCGCTTGATAGTGGACGGTACGGTAAGGCTTGAAACGGTTGGCGACGGTATACTTCGCAATACCGTATATTCGGTATTCGGACGGGATTTCGCGTCAAGGCTTATAGCGGTCGAGAGCGACGCCGAGGGAATATCGGTGAGCGGTTTCGTAGGACGCTCCGACAATGTGCGCTCAAACCGAAATTATCAGAATTTCTTCATAAACGGACGCTACGTAAAAAGCAAGACCGCCTGCGCCGCGATAGAGCAGGCGTATACCTCCTACATACCTCCCGAAAAATTTCCCGCCTGCGTGCTTTATATAAACGTAAATCCCGCGACGGTGGACGTCAACGTTCACCCCGCGAAGCTCGAGGTGAAATTTTCAAACGAAAAATTGGTTTTCGAGGCTATATACTACGCGGTGAGAAACGCGCTTGAGGAAAACAGCGCGCGCCCCGATTTTTTGATAACGAATAACAGGGCTTCATCGAATACCGTCGGTCGTATGTCGGATTCACCGGTACCTGTCGGAGATATCCGCGGGGAATCGGTGAAAAAACGGCAGATATCGGCAGAGCTTTATTCCGCTCCCGCGGCAAGCAAGCCTTCGGGCAAATCGGGGACGTCGGGCGCTTTTCTTCATATGACGGCTAACGAATACGCGCGTGAATATGCGGGAAAAACTGATGCGGGGGTTACGGCAAAGGACATGGGAATCTCCGAGAGAATATTGACGGCGAGTGACGAAAAAATCGAAAAAATCAAAAGAGCCGAAGAAGCTGAAGAAGTAAAGTCGGTATCGGGAACATCTGCGGCTATTACTCCGAAAACGGAGGGAGTAGAACCTGTTCCGCCTATAAGAGAGATACCTAAAAGAGAGAACGAGCATTCAAATATAAGCGGAGAAACGGTAAATACGGTACCCGTTCCCGAGGCTAAATCCTTGCGGTACAGGATAGTAGGAGAGCTGTTCAACTCTTACGTGGTCGTCGAGCTTGAGGAAAAAATGCTTCTTATAGACAAGCACGCGGCGCACGAGAGAGTTATTTTCGAGAGGCTTAAAGCATCTATGAAGAACGGTGAGAGAGTCTCACAGCTTCTTATGATACCTCTTGAGGTTATGATGACCTCCGACGAGGTCGCCTCCCTTGCGGAATACAGAGACGAGATTGAGGCGACGGGCTTTGAATTTTCTTTGGGCAAATACACCGTCAGCGTGTCGGCAGTTCCCGAGGGAATATCACTTGACGCCGTTTCGGATATGCTTGCGGTGATAGCCGACAGGCTGAAGAGCGATACGGGAACCGCTATGCTGACGCGGGATATAGTATTTGAAAAAGCGCTTTATCAGGCGTCCTGCAAGGCGGCGATAAAGGCGGGCAGAGAATATCCTCCCGAATACGTGGAGTGGCTTGTATCAAAGCTTATGGAGCTTCCCGATATAACCTTTTGTCCTCACGGCAGACCCGTCGCTATGGAGTTGTCGAAAAAGAAGATAGACCATCAGTTTGAAAGGTGTTAGGAGAAGATAAACGTTACTTTTTCTTTTAAAAAAGAAAAAGTAACCAAAAAGAAAACGCTGACAGACTTGATTTACATTTAATTTTTACTCGCTTTATCATTTTATAAAGTATAAAAGCAATTAATTCAAAAAAGAAAAAGTAACCAAAAAGAAAACGCTGACGAACAAAATATAAAAAATCAAAAATTTTTGAAAAGATAGGGGTTGGGGGAAAGATAATTTTCTTATAAGAGGTTTCTCTTTCCCAAAGGAAAAATAATGTTTGAAATTTTAGCAACAGACGGAAGAGCGAGACGCGGAGTTTTGCATACCGTACACGGAGATATACAGACTCCCGTGTTTATGAACGTCGGCACCTGTGCCGCAATAAAGGGCGGGGTGTCGTCCAGAGAGCTTATAGATCTTGACTGTCAGGTGGAGCTTTCAAACACGTATCATCTTCATATCCGTCCCGGAGACAAGCTGATACACGAGATGGGCGGCTTGCACAAGTTTATGAATTGGGAGAGACCGATACTGACCGACAGCGGAGGATTTCAGGTATTTTCCTTGGCACAGCTGCGTAAAATAACCGAGGAGGGCGTTCGCTTCGCTTCGCATATAGACGGCAGAAGGATATTTATGGGGCCCGAGGAGAGTATGCAGATACAATCCAATCTCGCCTCCACGATAGCTATGGCGTTCGACGAGTGTATTGAAAATCCAGCGCCTTACGAATACGTCAAGGCGTCCTGTGAGCGCACGGCGCGCTGGCTCGTTCGCTGTAAGAACGAGATGGACAGACTTAACTCGCTTCCCGAAACCATAAACAAAAGCCAGCTTCTTTTTGGTATAAATCAGGGAGGAACTTACGAGGATCTGCGAATAAATCATATGAATCAGATATCTGAGCTTGACCTCGCGGGATACGCGATAGGCGGACTTGCCGTTGGAGAGGAGACCGAGGAGATGTACCGAATAATAGACGCGGTAGAGCCTCATATGCCTAAAAATAAGCCGAGATATCTTATGGGGGTCGGAACCCCCTGCAATATACTTGAAGCGGTTCATATGGGCGTTGATTTCTTCGACTGCGTAATGCCCAGCCGTAACGCCAGACACGGAAATCTTTTCACGTGGCACGGAAAGATGAATCTTTTAAATGAAAAGTACGCAAAGGATCCCCGCCCGTTTGACGAGAACTGCGGATGTCCCGCGTGCCGCAATTACAGCCGCTCCTACGTCCGACATCTTATAAAGGCAAAGGAGTCGCTCGGAATGAGACTTGCGGTGGCTCATAATCTCTATTTTTACAACAATCTCACTCGGGAGATAAGGAACGCCCTTGACGGAGGATATTTTGAAAGTTTCTATCAGAAATACAGAAATATTTTGGGAGAACGCTCTCAAAACTGATTTTTTCGGAGGATTTTATGTTTGCTAAAAAACTTATAGAAGAGGTGCTGTGCGCAGCTATGGCGAGCGGAGCGGATTTTGCCGAGATATACGCCGAGCAGACGAGAACGAACAGTATACGCTTCGTCGGAGGTAAAATAGACAAGATATACGATAATTTTCTGTCGGGCGTAGGTATAAGAGCCTTTAGCGGAACGCGTACCATATACGCTTCTACCGCAGATATAAGCCGTGAGGGACTTCTCGAATGCGCCCGCTCGGTATCCGACGCTATGGGTGAGGGAGACGCGCAGATATCAATATCTCTTACGCCAAAGCGGGTGCTTGATATACACCCCGTGAGGATATATCCCTCCGAGGCTCCTATGAGGAGAAAGACAGATATATTGAAGGAGGCTTGCTTTTCGGCGCAGAATTACGGCGACGCGATAGTTCAGGTGCAGGGAACGCTTGCCGACGTAGACCATTCGATAATGGTGGCGAACAGCGAAGGTCTCCTTGCAAACGACAGACACGTGAGAACGAGGATAGCGGTTAATGCCGTGGCTTCCGACGGTACCGAAAATCAATCTGGCTCCTGCTCACCGGGGCGAGGTATGGGACTTGAAATGTTTGAGCTTTTCAATCCCTCGGATATAGGCACTCACGCGGCAAAGCAGGCTATGGTAAATCTCGGTGCGGGATACTGCAAGGCCGGACAGATGACGGTGGCTATCGAGAACGGGTTCGGAGGCGTTATATTCCACGAGGCCTGCGGACATTCGCTTGAGGCGACGCAGGTAGGCGTGGGAATGTCGGAGATGTGCGGAAAGCTCGGTCAGAAGATAGCGAACGAAAAAATAACCGCGATAGACGACGGAACGATACCTAACGCGTGGGGCTCGGTCAATATAGACGACGAGGGCAATCCTACGCAGAGAAACGTGCTTATTGAGAACGGAATACTCAAAAATTATATGATAGACCGTCTCGGCTCAAGGCGTATGGGTATGCCTATGACGGGCAACAGCCGCAGACAGGGATATACCTTTGAGCCGACCTCGCGAATGACTAATACCTTCATAGACAACGGACCCGATAAAAACGATGATATAATATCGTCTATCGAATACGGGCTTTACGCCAAGGAGATGGGCGGCGGCTCGGTAAATCCGCTTACGGGAGCCTTCAATTTCGCCGTAAGAGAAGGATATATGATAAGAAACGGAAAGATATGCGAGGCGGTAAGAGGAGCGTCTCTTATAGGCACCGGCTCGCAGATACTGAAGGACATAGATATGGTGGGACAGAATCTCGCTACGGGTCAGGGAATGTGCGGCTCGTCGAGCGGAAGTATACCAACCGACGTCGGACAGCCGCTTATCAGAGTTAAGAATATTACGGTAGGCGGAAGATGATATCTTGCTGAAAGGATTTTTATATGAATTTTGAAGATATAAAGAAATACGTGTTTGAAGCCGCGGGCGCGGCAGGACTTGAGGAATACGAGGTCTTTTATACGTTCGATTCCTCGGTCTCGGCGGAAACTCTTAAGGATGAGATATCGGCGTTTAATTACGGAGTGTCGGGCGGAGTTTGCTTTAGATGTATCGTCGGCGGAAAGATAGGAACGGCGTCGAGCGAGCTTCTTTGCGAGGAAGAGATGCGCGCTATCGTCAATAGGGCGATATCTAACGCCCAAAATATAGAGAGCGACGATCCCGCGGTTATCTACGAGGGCTCCGACGAATATCAAAAAACCAATACGGAGAGCTTCGTTATGCCGAATACGGCAAAAATAAAAAATAGTGCGCTTGAGCTTCAGGCGGCAACCTACGCGCAAAGCGACTATATTGCCGACGGAACTCAAAGCTGTGTTTTTGCGGGAGAGTCGGAGATGAGGCTGGTAAATTCTCACGGGCTTGATTTGTCGAACAAATACGGCGTGTACGGCTCTTACGTTCAAGCGGTCGTAAATCGGGACGGGGAATCGGAGGAGTGCTTTGAGGCAAAAGAGGAGATAGATATTGAAAAGCTCGCGGAGCTGTCCGAAAAGGCTGTCAAGGGGGCTTTGTCAAAGCTTGGAGCGGTCAAGATACCGTCGGGAAAATACGATATCGTATTTTCCTCAAAGCAGACGAGAGCGCTGCTGTCTGCCTTTTCTTCCGTATTTTCGGCAAGAAACGCGCAGCTCGGATTGTCCCTATTAAAGAATAAAGAGGGAGAGAGGATAGCCTCCGACTGCGTTACCGTTACCGACGACCCGATGAGAGAGGGCTGTACGGCTCAGACCTCGTTTGACGGAGAAGGGGTTGCTACCTATAAAAAGACGGTTATCAAAAACGGTATTCTCAAAACCTTGCTTTACGATATTTCGTCGGCACTCAAGGCGGGGATTTCCTCAACGGGCAACGGACAGAGAGCAAGCTACGGAGATACCGTGTCGATAGCGCCTTACAGCTTCTGCCTCGCGGGCGGAGAAAAGAGTCTTGACGAGCTTGCTTCAACCGTCAAGGACGGTATCTACGTAACCGCTCTCAAAGGACTTCACGCGGGAGCAGACGCGGTTACGGGAGATTTTTCAATTGACAGCGAGGGCTTCAGAATAAGAGACGGAAAGATATGCGAGGCGGTCAAGTCTTTTACCGTGGCGGGAAATTTCTTTGAGCTTCTTAAAAATATCGAAGACACCTCAAACGAAGTCAGCTTCGGACTCCCCTCGGGCTTTACCTCGTTCGGAGCGCCAGATATATTGGTGCGCGGAATGAGCGTGGCGGGAGAATAAAATTATATTGAGTTTGGGCAAAATGCCTTGACAATACTTGCTTTATGTGGTAAAATCAACTTTATTGATATATATTGTCGTTTCATTTTGGAAAGGTGTGGCATTGATTATGAAAAATTCGGAAAAAACAATGGATAAGGTAGTTGCGCTGTGTAAGAACCGAGGCTTTATTTTCCCCGGCTCCGAGATATACGGCGGTCTTGCCAACTCTTGGGACTACGGTCCTCTCGGCGTTGAGTTCAAGAACAACGTCAAGAAGGCTTGGTGGAAAAAGTTCGTTCAGGAATGTAAGTATAACGTAGGTCTTGACAGCGCTATCATTATGAACTCGGAGACTTGGGTGGCTTCGGGCCACGTAGGAGGCTTTTCCGATCCCCTTATGGACTGCAAGGCGTGCAAGGTGCGTCATCGCGCGGATAAGCTTATAGAGGAGTACGCTTTTGAGAACGGGCTTGAGGATAATCCCGCGGGCTGGACCTTCGAGCAGATGGCGGCTTATATAAGAGAAAAGGGAATCAAGTGTCCCGATTGCGGAAGCACCGAGTTTACCGATATAAAGAAATTTAACCTTATGTTCAAGACCTATCAGGGCGTAACCGAGGACTCGTCTACCGAGCTTTACCTCCGTCCCGAGACGGCGCAGGGAATTTTCGTGAATTTCCCCGCGATACAGCGTTCCTCACGCAAAAAGCTTCCTTTCGGTGTTTGTCAGATAGGTAAATCGTTCAGAAACGAGATAACGCCCGGAAACTTTACCTTCCGCACGAGAGAATTTGAGCAGATGGAGCTTGAATTCTTCTGTAAGCCCGGAACCGACCTTGAATGGTTCAATTTCTGGAAGGACTACTGTAAGAAATGGCTTCTTGACCTTGGTATGAGAGAGGAAAATCTCAAGCTTCGCGACCACAGCCCCGAGGAGCTTTGCTTCTATTCCAAGGCTACCACCGACTTTGAGTTCCTTTTCCCGTTCGGCTGGGGAGAGCTTTGGGGAGTTGCGGACAGAACCGATTACGACCTTACCCAGCACGCAAACCACAGCGGTAAGGATATGCAGTATTTTGATCCCGAGACTAACGAAAAATACATTCCTTACGTCGTTGAGCCGTCCCTTGGAGCCGACCGCGTAGCTCTCGCGTTCCTTATAGACGCTTATGACGAGGAGGTAATAGACGCGGAGAAAAATGACGTACGCGTAGTGCTTCATCTGCATCCGTTCCTCGCGCCCTTCAAGGCGGCTGTTCTGCCTCTTTCAAAAAAGCTTTCGGACAAGGCGGGAGAGGTATTTGACGAGCTTGCTAAATATTTCAACGTTGATTTCGACGAGGCAGGCTCTATCGGAAAGAGATATCGCCGTCAGGACGAAATAGGAACGCCTCTTTGCATTACTTACGATTTTGATTCGGAGGTAGATAACTGCGTTACCGTTCGAGACAGAGATACTATGGAGCAGGTGCGCATACCGATATCCGAGCTTAAGGATTATATTGAAAAAGCAATAGCGTTTTAAAAGCGCGTGAGGGAAATATGGCAAAGAAGAAAAATCTTACTAAAATTCTCATAAGTCTCGTATTTATCGCGTTTGGTATAGATTCGGTAGTCAGGGCTTTTGAGTTCTTGCTTGATTTGGAGATAGGCGGGATACTTTCCTGCGCTCTCGGACTCGTTATGTTTATAACGGGAATAGTCGGACTTTGCAAGGTAAAAGCTGACGTTTGCAGAGTATTGGCTATTATAGTCTGTATTTTGTCGGCGGCAAGCTTTATTATGGGATTGCTTTCCTTGAGCTTTCAAACGCAGATGCTCGTACAGGCGCTTTTGGCTTGGGTATATTTTGACTGTACCTGAAAATAAATACAAAGAAACGGCGGAGCCTGAAAAACTCCGCCGTTTCTTTATTTACTTCTTCAAGGTATTATCAACGGCAAGAAAAATATCCGCTTTGTCGTCCTCGTCCGTTATGGCGTAGACCACGTAATTTCCGAACGTTCTCACTTCTGCGGAGTCAAGCTTGGGCAGTTCTTCGGGAGCGTAGCTCGCTATAAAAGCGCGCTGTGTTTCCCGCATTTCTTCAATATAGGCTTCTGTGGCTGATGAAAGCTCGTTTGCCTCGGCTTCGCTGTTCGTGTGAAAAATGCCAATCTCGTCGATGTCGCCAGTATCGGTTGAGTAAATTATTTTAAAATCTTCGGGAACCTTTGCGTCGGGGAAAAAGTATTCAAAATATTCTCGGTCGTATTCGGCGTATTCATCGTCGTCAAGCTCGGTTTTTGAAAGGTAGGCTGCGATATCCTCACAGCTGACGCCGTCCGCGTATTCGGCTTTTTTGGCACAGGAGCAGAGAAGAAGGGAAAGCGCAAGAATTATGCAAAAAAATATTTTTTGAGTTTTCACAGTAAAATCCTCCTTGTTTTATACGTATCCGTGAGTTCTTATATATGAAAGAATTTCGCGGTATGCCTCGGCGGTAAGATGATGACCGTCTCCCGCTTGAAGCTCAAAGCGCAGAAGTCCTTGACCGTCCTTTAAAATCTCAGCGGTATTCAGATAGCGCAGACCGTCCTCGCAAGCGAGCTCCAGCGTCCAGAGATTTATTACGTCGATATATTCGTTGAGCGTTTGAAGATCTACCGAATAGTTGCTCATATCCATATTCGAGGCTATCGGAAACGCGGATTGAAGGATTATTTTTGTGTCGGGAGAAGCCTCTCTTACCGAGTTTATCAGGGAACGGTAACAGCTTTTATAATATTCCTCGCCTTTCCTTACGTTGTTTACCGCTCCGTTGAGACCAAAGGTGAAAATTACATATTCGGGTTTTGCTTTTTCCGCCGCCTCCGCGCAGGTGAGCAGCTCGCTTGTGTTCGGATATACGATTTTCAGATTTTTCGTTCCCATATCGAGGTTTACGGTTCCGCTTTTCGGTGCCCACACCTGCCTCGTGTTCTCACCGTCCTTTAATACTCCTCGGCTTTTTAGATGATAGGTAGTGGATTCGCCTATAAAAATAAGACTGTCTATATATTCCTGACCGTAATCCTCCGTTTCGGAAAGCGTTGCGCTGTAAGCCTCACTATCCGAAAGCTCAAGAGAAGCTTCCGCAGGCTCCGACACGCAGGACGCGAGCGAGCAGCACAGAACGGTTATTATCAAGAATATAGACAGCCTTATTTTCATTTTTTGTCTCCCTTTTCGGTTAGCGAATATGTAGAACAAAAAATGAGGAGACGGATTTATTTTTTGGAAAATTGAGATTTGTATTCTGAGGTTTCTTCTTTTTTAGATTTGTATCTGGAACGGAAAAGAGCGACGAGTGCCGCGATGACGAAGTAAATTACCGAGAAGATGACGATACCTACAAGCATCGTGGAGGCATCGGGAGATACCGGAAGCATAAAGCAAGCCGCAAACGCGAAAACGCATAGAATATAGTGGATTATGAAGCGCAGTGCAGTATGAATACGCTTTATTTTAAATATTCCGTTCGCAAGTGAGAAGAGCAGGGACGCTACGAAAAATAACAATACTCTTGATGCGTCGAGCAGAACCTCGGTATCGTCAACGTATATTATCATTACTATGACGCTGTATATAGCGGTGATAAGAGAAAAAAAGATACAGGCGTCGGTGAGGACTTTTTTGGTAAGGCTTTTAAAATTAATAGGAAAGCTGTATTCCTTTCAAAAAGTATACGCCAATGATATCATAAATATTAATTTTTTTCAAGAGTAATTTGTAAATTTTCATTATTTACGTTTTTTGAATTTTTATTATATTATCATAATGAATAAATTTATAATTATTCATTGAATTTCTTGACTTTTTAGGGAAAAAGATTTATAATAATAAGTAATATGGATAATTGTGCTGTTTTTATAATTTTTAACGCTTGAAAGGATTTTTTGGACGAAGGGCGTCCGAAAAGCAGAGGATTATGACACGAAGAGAAGCAAGAGAAGCGGTATTCGGACTTTTATTTGAATCGGAGTTTCGTTCGGACGAGCCGGCGGAGGATATATTTTATACCTCTGTCGAGAACAGGGAGATACCCGCGGACGAATACGTAAAGACCGCTTATTTTACGATAATGGAAAAAAATGAGGAGCTGGACAAGCTCATAGGAGAGCACGCGAACGGCTGGAAAACGAGCAGACTTACCAACGTTTCCCGCTCTATTTTAAGGATAGGCGCTTACGAGATGCTTTACGAGAAGTCGATTCCGTACAGCGTATCTATAAACGAGGCGGTTGAGCTTGCGAAGAAGTACGACGACGAAAAAGCAAGAGCTTTTATCAACGGAGTACTCAATTCCGTAAAAGACAGCCTTGAGGGCGGGAAAGATAAAAAATGAAAAAATGCTTCGTGGGCTTTGATACGAGTAATTATACCACCTCCGCGGCGGTATGCTCGTACGACGGCGAGATAGTGGCAAATCTCAAATTTCCGCTCAGGGTAAAATCGGGAGAATGCGGGCTTCGTCAGTCTGACGCAGTATTCGCGCACGTCAAAAATCTGCCAGAGCTTACGGCAAGGCTCGCTGAGGTCTTGAAACAAGGATACGAGCCGCTGGCGGTGGGTGTGTCATCAAAGCCGAGAGACGCGGAGGATTCGTATATGCCATGCTTTCTCGCGGGAGTCGCGGCGGCAAACTCGTTCGCGGCGGCGGCCGATATTCCCGTTCTGCCTTTTTCTCATCAGAACGGTCATATAATGGCGGCGGCGTATTCATCGGGACACGCGGACAAGCTTTTGACGGGAGAATTTATTGCTTTTCACGTATCGGGTGGAACTACCGAGGCGCTTCTCGTAAAGCCTTTCGGAAACACGATAAAGACCGAGCTCGTCGGCGCTACTCTCGACCTGAACGCAGGTCAGGTTATAGACAGAGTAGGAGTAGCTCTTGGACTTGACTTTCCCTGCGGAGCGCGTCTTGAGAGTCTCGCGCTTGAATACCGTGGAAGGATTCCCAAACCGAGAATATCGGTAAAGAACGGTTATTGCAATCTTTCGGGACTTGAAAATATGGCGCTCGGACTTTACGGTAAGGAAAAGGACGCGTCTGCCACGGCGGCGTTCGTTTTTGAGTTTATACGCAGAACTCTTGCCGAGATGTGTCGGCAGATTATGGATAAATACGGCAGTATGCCCGTTCTGTTCGGAGGAGGGGTAATGTCGAATACTTATATGAGAAATGATATACGCCAAAGCTTCGAGGCTTATTTTTCGGCACCCGAGTTTTCGGCGGACAACGCGGCGGGCATAGCCTTGCTTTGCAGAAAAGAATATCTTTCTTGAAAATTGTGAGCGCGGAGGTTGAGAAAAATGAATATCGGAGATAATTCGGTCAGCGTATCCGCGCTAAACGCGTATATCAAGCAGATGATGGAGCTTGACGATTTTTTGTCGGGCGTTGCGGTATGCGGTGAAATATCAAATTTTAAGCGGAACAGCTCCGGACACCTTTATTTTTCGTTGAAGGACGACAACGCGGCAGTTAGCGCCGTTATGTTCAGAAGCGCGGCGGCAAGACTTTCCTTCTTGCCTGCCGACGGAATGAAGGTCACCGTGTACGGCAGAGTTTCTCTTTACGAGAAGAGCGGACAGTATCAGATATACGTTCAGACTATGAGGGCTGACGGTGAGGGCGAGCTTACGAGAGCATACGAGGCGCTGAAAATGAAATTGTCGGCGGAGGGCTTGTTCTCGCAGGAAAGAAAAAAAGTGCTTCCAAAAATGCCGAGGCGCATAGGAATTATCACCTCTCCCACGGGAGCTGCGATAAGGGATATGCTTAACGTTACTGCGAGAAGATATCCGCTTGCGGATATAATCGTATTCCCGTCGGCAGTGCAGGGAGCGGAGGCGCCCTCTCAGCTTCGTATGGGTATAGAGCTTCTTAACCATTTGAAAAGCGCGGACGTGATAATAATAGGCAGGGGCGGAGGCTCTATCGAGGACCTTTGGGCGTTTAACGACGAGGCTTTGGTGAGAGCGGTCGCGGAGTCTGATATCCCCGTGATCTCTGCCGTGGGACACGAGACCGATTTTACTCTTTGCGATTTTGCCGCCGATTGCCGCGCCCCCACTCCCTCGGCAGCCGCGGAGCTTGCGGTGCCCGACATATCGTCCCTCGCTTCAGCCGCGGAATACAATTTCGGAAGAATATTCGACGGAGCCGAGAGAGCGCTCTCATCACGCGCCGAGCTTTTGTCGGGACTTACGAAAATAATTTCTCTCAATTCCCCTAAGGCGCGTCTTGAACGCTCGTCTCTCAAGCTTGATAATATATATTCACGGCTTGACAGTTCGGAAAAAGAACGTCTGCGCGCTTCAAAAAGCGCTCTTTCGGAGCTTTCGGCAAGGCTTTCGGGAGTCAATCCGTTAGCGGTGCTTTCAAGAGGATACGGTGCGGTGGAGGACGAAGCGGGAGAAATAATAAGCTCGGTCTCTCAAATGAAAGAGGGACAAAGCTTGACCGTGATAATGTCCGACGGCAGAGCCGAGACGGTAGTTTCTAAAATATCGGTAAACGAGAAATAAATTACAGATAGGAAGAATTTGAAGATGAAGAAGAATGAGCTTTCGTTTGAAGCCGCTATGAAAAGGCTTGAAGAGATAGCGGACGAGCTTGAAAAGGAAAACGTCTCGCTTGATGCCTCTCTTAAGCTGTACGAGGAGGGCGTAACTCTCGTAAGATATTGCAAAGATGTGCTTGACGGCGCGCAGAGAAAGGTAAATATGCTTACCTTCAACACTGACGGAGAGCCGGAGGAAAAAGCGTTTGAGGCTTTGAGTGAAAGCGACGGAGGTGCAATATGACACGAGAGATAGAGACGCGTCTTTCGGAGGACGCGGCGCTCGTTGAAAGAGCGCTTAAAGAATATTATAAAAGAGAAGATTCGGATATATCGGTGTTGCTCGATGCCGAAAAATATTCGCTTTTTGCGGGCGGAAAGCGTATACGCCCCTTTTTGACGCTTGAGTTTTGCAGACTTTTCGGCGGAGAGGACCGCGCGGCGCTTCCTTTTGCGTGCGCTGTTGAAATGATACACACGTATTCTTTGATACACGACGACCTTCCTTGTATGGACGACGACGATCTGCGCCGCGGAAAGCCGACCAATCACAAGGTTTACGGATATTCCACCGCGCTTCTCGCGGGAGACAGTCTGCTTACGAGAGCGTTCGGCACCGCCGCCTCAAACGGATACGTTCGTGCCGATGGCACGGCAGAGGCCGTAAGGGTGCTTGCGGAATACGCAGGGGCGTTCGGAATGGTCGGAGGTCAGGTAATAGACCTTGCGGGAGAGAAGCGCAGGCTTCCTCTTGAAACGCTGCTGAAGCTCCATTCTATGAAAACGGGAGCGCTTATAAAAGCGTCCGCTCTTCTCGGCGCGTTGGCGGCAGGCGCCGCTAAAAACTCGCCCGAGGCACGTTCCGCCGCAGAGTACGCAGACGGGATAGGTCTTGCTTTTCAGATAATAGACGATATAATAGACGCTACGGCTACCGAGGAGACGGCGGGAAAATCGGTCGGCTCGGATACGGATAAGACTACGTTTATGAAATATTTCAGCGTAGATGAGGCAAAACGGTATGCGGGCGAGCTTACGGCAAAAGCCGTATCGGCGGTTTCGGACTATGAAAATTCGGAGATACTTACCGATTTCGCGGCGTATCTTCTTGACAGAAGTTATTGATTTTGGAGGATGATTTGGAAGACTTTTTGTATGGTGTAAAATCGCTTTTCAGTAACTATCTTTTGATAAGCGCCGTTACGGGTTGGATAGCCGCGCAGATATTCAAGGTGTTTACGGGTATGTTCAAGGAAAGAAGCTTTAATATACTCACTCTCCTGTTTTCAAACGGGGGTATGCCAAGCTCTCATTCTGCAGCGGTATGCGCACTCGTAACCGCAGCGGTTATAAAATGCGGGCTTGCATCGGCAGAGGTAGCCATAAGCGGAGTGTTAGCTATGATAGTCATTAACGACGCTATGGGTGTCAGATACGAAACGGGCAAGCAGGCGAAAATAATAAATAAGATAACGAAGGAGCTGTTTTCGGGAAAAGCCGAAAGCATAAATACGGGACTTAAAGAACTCGTGGGCCATACGCCTTTTCAGGTGTTCGTAGGTGCGCTTCTCGGTATAACGGTCGGAATACTTATGTCCTTCGTTATGCTTTGAGCGGTGCGAGGCAGTTATGAGAGTAGACGTATATCTTAACGCGGCGGGATACGTGAGCAGCCGTAAAAAAGCACAGGACCTCATTGACGCGGGGGCGGTAACTATCGACGGAGCTTTGGTTAAAAAATCGTCTGCCGCTATCGACCCCGAAATCGAGCATAAGGTAGCTATAGAGCAGGTGTTTAAATACGTCAGCCGCGGAGGAATGAAGCTTGAAGCGGCTCTTGACGCTTTCGGAATAAACGTAAACGGCAAACGCGCGGTGGACGTCGGTGCGTCAACGGGCGGATTTACCGATTGCTTGCTTAAAAGAGGAGCGGCGTCGGTCGTGGCGGTGGACGCGGGCTGCGGTCAGCTTCACGAGACGATACGGCAAAATCCAAAAGTTACCTCTATCGAGCATTTTAATGCGCGGGAGCTTTCTCTCTCGGTCGTCGGCGAGGCTTGCGACGTTGCCGTAGCAGACCTTTCCTTTATATCGCAGACCTACGTAATACCGCAGATATCTTCGGTTCTTAAGGATAACGGTATTTTTGTAAGTCTTATCAAGCCGCAGTTCGAGGCGGGAAAGCAGGGAATCGGAAAAAACGGAATAGTCGTAAACGCGGCGTACCGTTATCTTGCCGTTAAAAGAGTAATAAACTGCGCGGTAGATAACGGATTTGACTGTATAGGGCTTATATGCTCTCCGATAACGGGAGGAGACGGGAACAAGGAATATCTTGCGTATTTTGTAAAGAAAAGCTGTCTCAAAGCCAAAATCGACGACAAAACGATTTTAAATATAACCAAAAGATAAACCTTCGGAGGCTTTTTGATGAAAAAGGTTGCACTTATATCAAATTTCAATATAAAAGAAAAGGCGGACGCCGCTTATACGGTTGCGGAGAAAATATCCTCTTATTGCTCGGAGATATTCGTACTTTCGGCGTATAAGGATAAAATATTCAGAAGCCGCAAGCATCGCAAGGAGTTCGTATATAAGAACCCCGACGAGATATATCTGTCAGCGGATATGGCGATAGTTCTCGGAGGGGACGGATTTATGCTTGAAACGGCAAGAAGAACCGCTCCCTTGGGCGTTCCGATACTCGGTATAAATCTCGGGCGCGTCGGATATATGACCGAGCTTGAGCTTGACGAGCTTGACCTGATAGACAAGGTCTTTGCGGGTGAGTATACCATTGATGACAGAGCTATGCTGTCAGTCGAGATAATTACCAATAAGGGGCAGAGTAAAAACGCGTCCTTCGCGCTTAATGAGGCGGTCGTCGCAAACGGTTCCACCGCGAGAATAGTTGACCTTCAGCTTTCGGACAACGGAGTAATAGTATCAGATTTCAGGGCGGACGGTCTCGTGATAGCTACCCCTACGGGTTCCACGGCGTACTCTCTTTCGGCGGGAGGTCCGATAGTAGATCCCAAGCTATCCTGTTTCTGCGTAACGCCGATATGCCCTCATTCATTACTTACCAGACCCCTCGTTTTTCCCGATACCGCGCGTCTTGAGGTGAAAAACGTATGCTTGCGCGAAAAGGTGCTGCATCTTACTCTTGACGGCAGAGTTACTTACGATCTTTATTACGGGGACACCGCCGTTATAACCAAATCCGAGCTTACGACGAAGCTCATACGGGTTAAGGAAAGAAGCTTTTATTCCAAAATACGAACGAAGCAGTTCATTTGATTTTACGGGAGCTTTGAATTTATGAAAAACGAAAGACAGGAAAAGATACTTGAGCTGATATCCAAATACGAGATAGAAACTCAGGACGAAATGATATCAAGGCTTCGCGCCGACGGATATAACGTTACTCAGGCAACTATATCGAGAGATATGCGCGAGCTGAAGCTCACGAAGGTTCTTACGTCTAAAGGAACCTATAAATATACCGTAAACAATACGCGCGGTCATTCGGCTAATTTGAAGTTCAATAACGCCGTGGTTGACTCTATATTAAGCGTTAATTACGCGGGAAACAACGTCGTTCTCAAAACCTATCCGGGACTCGCGCAGGCGGTGGCTTCGGGAGTGGACGCCTTGAATATGCACAATATTCTCGGATGCGTGGGCGGAGACGATACCATAATCATCGTTACCACCGATACCGAGGCGTCCAAGGATATAAGCGAAAAGATAAGAGAGCTTATGAAAACCTTTTGATTAACATTTATAACTCGGTCTTAAGACTTGCTCTCCGATTAAAAACGCTTTTGATAAAAGGGAGAAGAAATGATACTATCGCTTCATATAGAAAATATAGCAGTAGTAAAAAAGCTTGACGTGGATATGAAACGAGGCTTTACCGTGCTTTCGGGTGAGACGGGCGCGGGAAAATCTATAATAATAGACTGTCTAAATCTCCTTGGCGGAGTAAGAGCCGACAAGGATATGATACGCTCGGGAGAGAAAACTGCTGAAGTCTCCGCCGTCTTTTGCGATATAAACGAGAAGGCGGCACAAAAGATAAAGGAGCTGGGATTTTCTCTTGACGACGGCTGCCTTATGCTGTCCCGAACCGTAAATTCTGATTCGGCATCATCTGCAAGGCTTAACGGGAGAGTGATACCGATATCGGTACTGCGGGAAATCTCGTCGCTTCTGTTCAATATACACGGTCAGAACGACAACCAGACCTTGCTTGACAAAAGAAATCATCTTGGAATTATAGACGCTTACGCGGGCTGTGGTGAGCTTTTGGGGGAGTACAGAGAGATATACGGCGAATTGCTCCGCCTGAGAGAACGGATAGACTCCTTCAACAAGGACGTTATGGAGATGAATCGCTTGCGCGAGATGCTGAAATATCAGATAGACGATATAAATTCTATAAAGCTTCGTCAGGGCGAGGAGGAAGCCCTGCTTTTAGAATCCCAAAAGCTTCAGAACTCTGAAAGAATAAGAAAGAACTATTCATTCGTGGACAGGGCACTCAACGGAAGCGAAAAGGGAGTCGGCGCTATATATCTCGTCGAGAAGGCGGAGAACGCGCTTCTGCAGCTCTCCAATACGCTTCCCGAGGCGGTGTCCCTTGCCGAACGGCTCGTGAACGTAAAATACGAAATCGACGATATAGCGGCGACGCTCGCTTCGATAGCCGATATTTCGGAGGACGACCCTACGGCAAGGATAGATAAAATAGAGAGCAGACTTGAAGCGATTTCAAGGTTAAAGAAAAAATACGGTTCAACCGTAGAGGATATACTTAATTTCAGGGACAACGCGCAGACGCGGCTCGACCTTATCGAAAACTCCGAGGACGAGATAATAAAGCTTACGGAGAGCCTGAACGATATATCATACAAGGCATCCCAAAAGGCTATTGAGATAAGAAAGAAGAGATTGAACGCGGCGCGCTCGCTTACTCTCAAAATAACCGAAGCACTCGAATTTCTGGATATGCCCAAGGTCAAATTCGATATTTCTCTTGAGGCACTTGCCGATTTTGACGCTAACGGACTTGACCGCGCGGAATTTCTTATATCCGCAAATCCGGGTGAGCCTATGATGCCTATTGACAAAATAGCGTCGGGAGGAGAGCTCGCGAGAATTATGCTCTCTCTCAAGAGCGTGCTGAACGAGTGCGACGGTATAGATACCGCGATATTTGACGAGATAGATACCGGAATATCGGGCAAGACGTCAAGAAAGGTCGGTATAAAGCTGCGTGAGATATCACGGAATTCACAGGTAGTATGCGTTACCCATTCGGCACAGATAGCCTCTCTCGCAAGCAATCATTTGTTTATCTCAAAGAGCGAAGCCGACGGGCGGGTGGCTACAGACCTCAAGGAGCTTGATTACGACGGAAGGGTTGAGGAAATAGCGAGAATACTTGGCGGTATAGAGATAAGCGACATCCAAAGGCAAGCCGCGCGGGAGATGATAGATGAAGACGCGGGGGGTTGATAAAACGGACTGACGCTTTTTTACGAAAAAGCTTGAAATAGACCGTTTGGTGTAGTATAATAAAAAAGTTGACGTTATTTATAACAGACCTATAAGGAAAGGTTTTCAGATATGCTGTATATAAAAAAGATAATTTCGGAAAAAATCGAAGAAAAAGTACGCTCGGCTTATCCCGAAGCGGAGATTGGCGCGGATACGATAGAGCAGATGCTCGAATATCCTCCCGACGCTAAAATGGGAGATCTCGCTCTGCCTTGCTTTAAGCTCAGTAAGACGCTCAGAAACGCGCCGCCGAGGATAGCGGCGGCTATTGCGGACGGCTTTGATTGTCCGTGCGTGGAGAGAGCCGAGGCGCTTAACGGATATTTCAACTTATACCTTGACGGAAATTATATGGCTCGCAAGGTGTTGCTTGAGATATCCGAAAAAAAGGAAAAATACGGAGCGCCCTCGCTCGGAGACGGAAAGGTGGTCGTGCTTGACTACTCCTCGCCCAACGTGGCAAAGCCGTTCCATATAGGACATCTCGGAACTACCGTTATCGGACATTCACTCAAGAGACTGCACGAGTTTGCGGGATACAAATGCGTTGGCATTAACTATCTCGGAGATTGGGGCACGCAGTTCGGAAAGCTTATAGTTGCTTATCGTATGTGGGGCAATAAAGAGCTTATAGAGGAAGGCGGTATAGACAAGCTCGTTGAGCTTTACGTTAAATTCCACGCCGAAGCAGAGAAGGACGCTTCTCTCAACGACAAGGCGAGAGAAGAATTCCATAAGCTTGAGCAGGGAGACGAGGAAAATATCGCGCTGTGGCAGTGGTTCGTCGAAATAAGCCTCGCGGAATATCAAAAGACTTATAAGCAGCTCGGAATAGAGTTTGACAGCTACAAGGGCGAATCCTTCTATACCGATAAAATGCCCGCGCAGGTACAAAAGCTGCGCGATATGGGGCTTATGAAGATAGACGACGGAGCCTCTATCGTTGACCTTGAAGAATACGGTATGCCTCCTTGCCTGATACTTAAGAGAGACGGCTCGACGCTTTACCCGACGAGAGATATCGCCGCCGCGGTTTACCGCAAGGAGACCTACGGGTTTGACAAGGCTATTTACGTTACGTCGGCGGGACAGAGCCTGCATTTCAAGCAGTGGTTCAAGGTCGTAGAGCTTATGGGATACGATTGGTACGATAAGCTCGTTCACGTTCCTTACGGTACGGTAAGCATAAACGGAGAGAAGCTTGCTACGAGAACGGGAAACGTAATATTGCTTAAGGATTTGTTTGCCCTCGCTATCGAAAAGGTCAGCGCGATAATAAACGAGAAAAATCCCGACCTTCCCAACCGAGAAGAAACCGCGGAGGCGGTCGGAATCGGAGCAGTGGTATTCTACTATCTTTCGGGAAGCAGAATGAAGGATATCAATTTCCTTATGGAGGATGCGCTCAGCTTTGACGGAAACACGGGACCTTACGTTCAGTACACCTATGCGAGAGCGTGCTCGGTGCTTGAAAAGGGCGGAGAGCCTGACGCGAGTATGGAGTTTACGGTTACGGCTGACGAGGAAAAAGAACTCGTAAAGGCGCTTTCAACCTTTGAGGAAAAGGTGCTTGAGGCTATTGATACCTACGAGCCTTCGGTGATAATAAGATATATCCTCGATGTCGCGTCCGCGTTTAACAGATTTTATCACAACTGTACCATTCTCGGCGTTGACGATGAAAAAATAAGAAATACGAGGCTTATGTTAGCGTCGGCAACCAAAACGGTTTTGGGCAACGCGTTCGGTCTCGTTTGTATGAAAAAAACTGAAAAAATTTAAAAGGTAGGTAAATATATAATGTCAGGACACAGTAAATGGGCCAATATCAAACACAAAAAGGAAAAGACCGACGCGCAGAGAGCGAAGGTGTTTACCAAAATAGGAAAGGAAATATCAATTGCCGTTAAGGAGGGAGGACCCGACCCCGTATCTAACTCCAAGCTCCGCGATTTGATACAAAAGGCAAAATCAAATAACGTACCCAATGACAACATAGACCGTATAATCAAAAAGGCACAGGGAAGTACCTCGGAGACCTATGAAGAGATAGTTTACGAGGGATACGGCCCCGCCGGTATCGCCGTTATAGTTGAGACTACCACCGACAACAGAAACAGAACCGCGGGCAACGTTCGTTCTTATTTCTCGAAATATCACGGAAATCTCGGACAAACGGGAAGTGTCGGATATCTCTTTGAGGAAAAGGGCGTTATAGTTATTTCAAACGAGGACGGGGATATAGACGAGGACAAGCTTATGGAGACCTCTCTTGAGGCGGGCGCCGAAGACTTTCTCGCTGACGAGGATATCTTTGAGATATACACCGTTTCGGACGATCTCTACGCCGTTAAGGAAGCTATTGAGGCGGCAGGCTACGAGATAGCTTCTGCTGAAAAGAGCAAGATACCCTCCAATTACGTTACGCTTGAGAATGAAGACGATATTAAATTTATGAATCTTCTTATCGAGCATCTTGAAGATGACGACGACGTTATGAACGTATATCACAACTGGGAAAACTGCGACTGATACCGTTGCGGAAAATATGAATAAGTATAAAAAGCTTATATCAAACACGATGATATTGGGGACGGGAACGCTTGCGTCAAAGATAATAGTTCTTTTGATGATGCCGTTTTACACCCTCGTTCTCTCGCCCGATTCATTCGGTACTGCAGACCTCGTTACGCAGACGGCAAATATAATCATTCCGCTCGCGTGTATAGGCGTGTGCGAAGGACTTTTCCGTTTTTCGCTTGACTGCGAGGATAAAAAGCAGGTCTTTTCCACGAGTATCTCGGTTTTGATTGTAGGAAGCGCGGTAACCTTCTTGATATTGCCATTCTTTAAGCTTGCGGGAGTTTTTGACGGATATATACTTCTTATAGGGGCTTACGTCGTCTGCGCCAATTTTCATTCGGCTTGCGCGCAGTACGTAAGAGCGCAGGGAAGAACTACGCTGTTTGCCGTTCAGGGTATCGTAAATACCGTTCTTACCGTGATACTCAACGTACTCTTCCTGTGGGTGTTCAAGCTTGGCGCGTTCGGTTACGTCCTCTCGGTAGTTATAGGGGATTTAGCCGTAACGATACTCATAGTTTTCGTGGCGAAGCTGTACCGTGATTTCTCTCCCGCGAAATTTTCAAAGAAAACGCTTTCCGAGCTTTTGAAATTCAGCGTACCGTATATTCCAACAACGATGCTTTGGCTGGTTACCTCGGTTTCCGACAGATATATAGTCAGGGCGTTTTGCGGAATCGACGAGACGGGACTTTACGCGGCGGCGTATAAGATACCCACGCTTTTGACACTCGCCTGCGGAGTCTTTATAGAAGCTTGGCAGTTCTCGGTAGTCAAGGACGTCGAGGGCGAAGAAAGACAAAAGTTTTTCGATACGATTTATAAAGCGTATTTGGCTTTTATTTTCGTCGCAGCCTCGGTGCTGATAGCGTCAAGCAAGATTTTTACCGAGATACTTATGGCTGACTCGTATTACGAGTCGTGGCGCTACGTTCCGATATTGATTGCGGCAACGGTGTTCTCTACCTTGGTATCCTTTATGGGAAGCGTTTATTTCGTGGAAAAGAAAAGCGTTCTATCTATGCTAACTTCGCTTATGGGAGCGGCGATAAACGTCGTACTCAATTTCATTCTTATTCCCGACCACGGAGCGATGGGAGCGGCGGTCGCTACATTTATCAGCTATCTTGCCGTATACGTGGTAAGGGCTTACGATACGAAGAAGTACGTCAATTTCAACGTGCATCCCGTTAAGCTTACCGTGAATGTGCTTCTGATATTCCTGCAGATGGCGGTTATGTATAGCGGCGTGAGATATTATATGATAGCGCAGATAGTTATGATTTTGTTTATCGCAGCCGTAAATATAAAGGGAATCGTCGGGGTAGCGCGCGAATTTCTGCATCTTTTGCCAAAAAAATCGAAAAATAAATAATAAAATTTCAAATTTGCTATTGCAAAACGCAAAAAGATGTGATATAATAATTTGAAATGTGCGTAAAACGCAAAAACAAGGGCAGTCCGCTGCGAAGCTCTGCAAGAATGCCCGGATTTTAAGGAGGACTGACAAAATGGATTTGATTCAGGCTTTTACAAGTGAGCAGCTTAAGAAAGAAGTACCCGTAGTGAACATCGGTGATACCGTTCGCATTCACAACAGAATCAAAGAGGGTGCTCGTGAAAGAATTCAGATGTTTGAGGGAACCGTTATCGCAAAGCACGGCGGCGGCATCTCCGAGACTTTTACCGTAAGACGCGTTTCTTACGGCTGCGGAGTTGAGAAGACTTTCCCCATCCACTCGCCTAACGTTGTTAAGGTAGACCTTGTTCGCGTTGGTAAGATCAGAAGAGCGAAGCTCTACTATCTCCGCGACAGAGTTGGTAAGGCATCTAAGGTCAAAGAGAAAATATAATTTATCTTTGAGAAAAATCAAGGGACGGCGTATGCCGTCCCTTGATTTTTTGTATAAAAAGCGGCTCGCCAATCGGCGAGCCGCTTTATCTTCATTCGAGCGGTATGGACAATTCACAGACGAATATATAATGATCGGAATGTTTTGTGTTCTTTGCGTAAACTTTTTCTGCTTTTATACCGTTTGAAAGTACGAAATTATCGAAAGAGTAATTATCTGCGGTTGTAATTATTTTCGTCGGAGCGTTGTTTAACGAATAAGAGTTTGAAATGACAGAAAATTTTTCACTCTCCTGTACGTTGAAGTCTCCGGCGAGAACGAAAACGGGGCATTTTGAGGTGCTTTCGTTTATTTTTGAAAGCTGCTCTCTGATGCTTTTCTGGTCGCAGTGAGCTGCGAAATAATCAAGAAGGGAGCCGTTTACGTCTATCTTGGCGTGCAGGCATTTCCTTTTTTCCTCTCCCTCGCGGGTGGTGGGAAGGCTTATTATCTCGGTGTCTGCTATCGGGTGCTTTGAGAGTATTGCGATGCCGTATTCTCCGCCCTTATAATCTATCGCAGCCGCAAATTTATAATACTTGTAGCCGGTTTTCTCGGAGAGAATAGCCATAGTATCCTTATTTCCGTTGCGGGCGGTGAACTGATCTACCTCTTCGAGGGCTACTATTTCCGCGCCTTCATTCAGAATGTCCTCCGCGAGAATGGAATAATCGTATTTTACGTCAAAGCCGTTATGAATGTTATAAGTAGCCGTTTTGATTTTCATATTTCTTCTCCAAATCGTAAAAATTAATTAATCGGTATGGTCAATTCACATACGAGCATACAGTGATCCGAATGTCCCGTATCCTTCGCGTAAACCTTTTGGGTGGTTATCTTGTTTGAAAGAACGAAATTATCGAACTTGTGCGTTCCCGCAGTAGCTATGTTGTTTGAGGAATTGTTTGCGGTATAGGAATTTAAAATTGCCATAAATTTTGAGAAATCCGAGGTGTTGAAATCTCCTGCGAGAATAAAGGGGGAACACTGCGAGGTACTCTTGTTTATTTCGGTGAGAGAGACGTCAACGCAGCTCATATTTGTGTGAGTAACGAAATAATCGAGAATGAATCCGTTTATATTTATCTTCGCGTGCAGGCATACTCTGTCTTCATCTTCGCTTGAAAGCTCGGGAAGGTCTATTATTTCGGTCTCGGTTATGGGATACTTTGAAAGTATCGCGACTCCGTACTCACCGCCGTGAACGTTGATGGCCTTTGCGAATTTATAGTACTGATATCCCGTTTTTTCGGAGAGAATAGCCATAGTGTCCTTGTTGCCGTTACGGGTGGTGTTCTTGTCTATTTCCTGAAGCGCGACTATTTCAGCGCCCTCATTCAGAATATCCTGAGCTATGAGATTGTAATTGTACTCCACAAGCTCTCCGTTTTTGATATTATAGGTGGCTGTCTTTAAATTGATTGTTTTTTCGTTTATTTCGGCGCTCTCCCTTATGCTGAGATTTAAGGATATATAACAAGCGCCGTTTTGGTCCTTTATAACGTAGGTATTGATGAAATAAGTTACCGCCGAGGTCAGCGCCTCGTCGCTTCCCGCGAAGATGAATATTTTTTTGTTTGATGCTTTTATTATGTACTCGTTTTTCGCAAGTACGATAGCTGATGTCGTTCTTTCGGTATTTCCGATTATTATTTCGTATTCCGTTGCCTCGGTACTTTCACTTACCGTTTCGGGCGTTACGCCGAAGGCAGAAGCAAAGGCGTTCTTGAGTGCCGACGCGGCGGTTCTTGCCGCAAGGGAAGTGTCGTTTGCAACTGAGGGATAAACTATTTTATATTTTGTTTCTCCGTCTGCGAAAAGTACGAGCTTATCGGTTACTTCCGCGCTTCCTCCCGCTTCAGCCGTGGTCTGCGCTTCGGTTGTTTGAGACGTGGCGGCAGCGTCAGAGTTTTCTTTTGTGTTTTCGTTCCCGCCGGCTTCCGAATCACAGGCGATAAAGCTGAAAAGCATTAAAATAACAAGCGTTAAAGCAGTTATCTTTTTTATCATTTGGGTTTCTCCTTTTAAATAAAGCTCTTATTTTGTCGGTATGGTTACGTCGCATACGAGTATGTAATGGTCGGAGTGCCCTGTATCCTTGGCATACGCGTTTTTATAGGTTATCTTGTTTGAAAGCACGAAATTATCAAAGGCATACTCGTCCGACGTCATTATCTTGTTTTTATCGTTGCTTACAATGTAGGAGTTGAGAACGTTGGAGAAGAGGGAATATTGATCGGTGTTGAAGTCTCCGGAAATAATGAACGGCGCGCAGAGCGCGGATACCTTGCTTATTGCGAGAAGCGATTCTTTTGCCGCGTTATTGTTTAAGTGCGTAACGAAATAATCGAATACGAAACCGTTTATATCTATCTTCGCGTGCAGACAAACTCTCGGCTCGTCCGAGGATACCTTTGCGGGAAGGTTTATTATTTCGGTCTCGGTTATCGGATATTTTGAAAGGAGTCCGACGCCGTATTGACCGCCTTGATAGTCCATAGCGGGAGCAAAACGGTAATATTGAAGCCCCGTTTTATTTGCGAGAACTGCCAAAGTATCCTGATTTCCGTTGCGGGCGGTTTTATAATCAATTTCCTGCAACGCGACTATTTCAGCCCCCTCGTTTACTATGTCCTGTGCCAGCAAAGAATACCTGTATTCAACGTCGGCACCGTTGTGAATATTATAATTGGCGATTTTTACGTTTATTTTGTCGGGAACGGAGGAGGTGATTTCTGCGGCAGTCGTCTGTTCGGTAGTCTGTATGGTTGTCAGTGCGGTGCTGCCCTCGGCAGCTTCGTGTTCGGCGTTTTCCTTATCACAGGAAATAATGCTGAAAAGAAGAAAAAGTGAAATTACGAGAGCGGATATTCTTTTAAACATTTTTATTCTCCTTTTCGCCGGATTTTGGCAGACTTTTTCTGTATTGCAGAGGAGAGACTCCGTTGTTGAAGCGCTGAAATACCCTGCAAAAATAATTAGCGTCGTTAAATCCCACGTGAGCGGCGACCTGACTGATTGGCAGACGGCTGTTGAGAAGCAGTTTTCTCGCGCAGCTTATTCTGTAAGAGTTAAGATATTTCATAGGAGGCATTCCGACCTCTTCCTTGAAAAGCTTGTGAAGATATTTGGTCGATATATGCACCGCCTTGGCAATATCGTTCTCGCAGAGATTTAAAATATAAAAATCCTTGATATACGCAAGCGCTCCGCGGACGTAAGAGCTGTAAGAGGGAACAGATTCTCCCGATATCGGCTCGTTTACCGCGTGAAGAGAAAATATATTGAAAAGTACCGAGAGCATATAAAGGCTGTCGTTTATTTCAAGATAATTCTCGGTTCTGAAAAGGTCGTCGAAAACGCCCCATTCGCGCTTTATATTGTTTACCTTAAATATATGCGGTGAGAGGGAGAAGCCCGCGTTAGCGAGAAATTCCTTTACGTTATTTCCTTTAAACATTATCCAATACTGCTCCCACTGCGGAGCGTCAGGCTCGGAGGATACCGAATAATACTGAAGCTCTTCGGGGGTCATCAGAAAACCGCAGGGGGCTTCGAGCGGCATACCGAGAAAGCTTCCTTTGCCTTGATATACGTAGTGGAGAACGTAAACGTCTCTCTTGTTTTTTAGTGAAGAATAGCCCGCGGGAGGAGAGGAATGCCCGACCTCTACTACCGAGATAGCGTCCGAATGAAGGGAATCGGGAAGCAGAATATCAGTGCAGTTGTAATCGTGATGAAGTTTATACATATCAGCACCTCCTTGAGCGAATTATACCATATTTATAATATCGAGTAAATAGCTTGCGTGAAAAATGAAGAAATATGCGTGGATTGAATATTGATTAAAAAGCGCAGTTGGTTTATACTGTTGTTGGAAAATAAGCGTTTTGCAAGGATATTTTTGTGAAAGATATATCAAAGACTACCTAAATTTTCTTTTTATGCTTTGATTTTGAAGGCTTCCGCTTTTCGCTAAAAAGCGGAAACTTTACAAAAACTTTACACAGGAACGCGAAGCGCGTATTCTCCTAAAAATTTCCCAAACCAATTGAGCTACGGTGCTCGGCAAGAAAAAACAAAAACATTATTATGAAAGGAAGGATAACAATGAAGAGAATTCTTTCGGCTATTCTGTGCGTTATTCTGCTTCTTTCCGCCGCGTTCACGCTCGGCGCGTGCAACAAGGAGGAAGAAGAAGCGGCGGCAACCACGGTTACCGCGGGAGGAGACGGTACTGCCGACCTTTACGGAGATCTTCCGAAGGGATATTACGATGATTATGAGTTCAATATACTCAATAACATCAGTAACTACGGTCTTACCACGATGGACGCGGAGGACAGCTCCACCAACATTAACGCGGCTATATATCAGAGAAACCGCTACATAGAGCAGGAGCTTGGTATAAAGTTTAAAGTTACCGAGCAGGGATATGACGAATGTAAAAATACCATATCCAACCTCGTAGGAACTGCTACGCATACCTACGATATCTGCTACAACGAATCCTGGGCGCAGGCTATACTTTCACAGCAGGGAATTTACATTTCTACAAACTCGTACGCTGAATATCTCAACCTTGACAAGCCTTGGTGGTATAAGGACGATATGGATAATCTTACCATAGCGGACAATTCCTTCTTCCTTATAGGTGATATGCAGATGATGTGGAATGACTCCACCTGGTGTCTCGCGTTCAACAAGGACATTCTTGACCAGCACGGAGTTGACAACCCTTACGAGCTTGTTACCGAGGGTACGTGGACTCTTGAGGTTCTTAACAAGATGACCGAGGATACGAGAATAGACGGCGGCGACGAATACAGATACGGAGTAGTTTCTCATATAGGAGTTTCCTCCGCGTTCCTTGCGGGCGGCGGAGTTGAGCTTGTCGAGAGAACGAACGAAGGAAAGCTCAAGCTTACGACTGCGGACGACTATCTTATAAACGTATATACCGACGTTCTCAACTATTTCTTTAAGAGCAACGGAGAGGGAATGAACAACTGGATACGTACCTCTTACGACTCCGCAAGCTGGAACGGCGGAAACGGAGCGTTTCCCGATAAGGATTTCCAAGGAAGATTTTTGAGCGGAAACGCAGTGTTTATGGGTGGAACGGTAGGAGATATGCGTACCTATCTTCCTTCCAGCGAAATAAATTACGGTATAGTTCCTATGCCTAAATACGACGATGAGCTTCAGTCTCAGTACACGGGACTCGTTTACGAGGGCGGTGCCGTTTGCGGAATACCTATGACGATGCCCAGCAAAGAAGCTCTCGAGAGAACCTGTACCGTTCTCGAGTGGCTCGGAGCGTACTCCTATCAGATGCTCAAGCCCGTTTATTACGACGAGATAATCAAGGCGAGAACCGCTAACGACCCCGAATCCGCGGTAATGCTTGATATCGTATTCGGCTACGACCAGAGAGGAAAGACGGTAATGGAGCTTGACAATATCTTCCGTCTCGGAACCGCGTCCGCTATACAGCTTCGTATATCCGATGCGAGCACGGCGATAAAGTCGGCTATCAGCGGTCAGTCTATTATAGTAAACGCAAAGCTTGAGGATATATACGAATATTACGGCTCAAACGGTGAGTATTGATGAGAGCTAAAGGAATTAAGCTTGTCGCTTTACTTCTCATCGGCGTTCTTACACTCGGTGCCGTCTCGTGCAGAAAATCTGATACAGACGAGCCCGAGGTTACCACCACGGCTCTCCCCGATAGTACGACCGCGCCGACAAAAACGGAGGAAGAAGAGCCTATGACGATTCCCGAGGGACATATTCTGATAAACGGAGACGGAAGTACTCCCGAGATAGTCTATAACCAAGTAAAAGAGAACGCTCTCGGAGAGCTTGCGATACGCTTGCGCGAGACGATGAAGGAGCTCAGTGAGGGAACTCCCGCCGTGCTTTTCAGCACGCTCGCGAAGGATAATGAAAAGCTAAAGATTCTTATCGGAAACACGGGAAGAAGCGAGAGTAACGACGCGCTCGCCTCTCTCGCCGATAATACCTTTACCGTCAAGGCGGTAAACGGCAGCGTCGTTATCGCGGCGTCGAATATTCTGCTTTACGAGGACGCTGTAAATTACTTCGTTTCGCAGTGTACCTATCAAAACGGAAAGCTCTCCTGCGACGGAAAGCTCAACTATACGAGCGAGCCTTACGCGGAGTACGAGATAGTAAGCTCTGCGGTAAAGCCTGATATAATTTACGCCGCGTCTCTTACCGACGGAGCGGCGCTTGCGGGCAGAATAAAAACAGCGATAGAGAGCGCGACGGGAATTACGCTTAACGTGTTTTCCGACGATAAGGCAAAAAGCGGAGCCGAGATACTTATCGGCGATACTAACAGAGATATATCCGCGGAGAGCGCGGCGACCTACGTAAATTATCGTATGGAATACGATGCGTCCTTGCAGAGCCTTACGCTTACGGGAGATATTTCGGCGGGGGTCGCGCGTCTTGAGGAGGTCGTAAAGACGGCGGGAAAGACGGGAAGTCTTTCGATAGTAGAGTCGGTGCTCGGTATGCACGCGCCCGACGGCTACGGCTTTATCCCCGAATTCAAGGAAGCTTCTCCAAGACAGGTTACCCTCTCGGAGATGAACTCGTATTACGTTCTGTTCACCTCGCAGACGCAGAAGACCTATCTGCAATACGCCGCGTCGCTTGACGATTACGGCTTTAAAAAGTATGATACAAAAGAGGTAAACGGCAATATCTTTTCGACTTATACCGACGGATATAATATACTCCACGTAAATTACGTAGCGTATCTCGGAAACGTCGTGATATCGGCGGATACGATAGAGAACTCATCGCTTCCTCGTCTTGAGAGTGATATGGGGGAGGCGGTAACCACGCCTCAGCTTACCCAGATAAACGGTGCGTGCGCCTTTATCATAAGGCTGTCTGACGGACGTTTTATAGTTTACGACGGCGGTCTTAATTACGAAAAGAACTATAAGACGATATACGAACAGCTCGTCTCGCAGAACGTGCTTGACGTAAAGCCTATCGTCGCAGCGTGGATATTCTCACACCCGCACTCCGACCATTACGGCGGATTTCTTGGATTTACCGAAAATTACGCGAGTAACGTTACGCTTGAGCAGGTAGTGTTCAATTTGCCTACCATAGAGACGTACGGACAGAATACCGAGGCGTCGGGAACGACGGAGACTATAACCTCGATAATAAAGAGCTTCAAGTCCGCGCTTCTCAAATATCCTTCGGCAGAAACTATGATAGCTCACGCGGGAATGGAAGCGTGGTACGGCGACGCGCTTGTGGATATACTTTATACTCACGAGGAGCTTGCGCCCTCCACTATGCTCGTTACAAACTCAATGTCGGTAGTCTTTACCGTAACGATAGGCGGGCAGAAGATAACCTTCCTCGGAGACGCGCATAACGATATGTCTCTCGTAATGTACCGTATGTACGCGAAAACTCTGAAATGCGATATCGTTCAGGTAGCGCACCACGGCTATAACGGAGGAAACAGTCTTATGTATACGGCTATGGCGGCGGATACGGCGCTGTGGACGAGTCCTTACGAGACGGTGATAAATCCCTCCTTTACCCTTTGGAATAACCCCGCAAACAATTTCGACGTCAACAGTGTTAAAGAAAACCTGATGATGGCGGACAATTCGGTGATGATCTTGCCCTTACCGCACGCGGTCGGAAGCAAACCGCAGTACGCAAGGACATTTTCATAAATAAAGTTGACCTTAATAAAAAATTATGAAAGGAAAAAACACAATGAAAAAGATTTTATCAATCATTTTCAGCGCGCTGATGATTATGTCGTGTCTCGTCATAATGCCCGTCAGCGCAGAACAAACGACGGCTGCTGAATACACGTCGGAGGGTAATAACGTTCTCTACACAGCGGATCTTACCAAGACAGCATCTGCGGTAGACCTCGGCGTTACACCTATCGACTACCAGTGGTCAAATGTAAACAGTTCTTCCGACTGGACTCAGCCTCAGGTACACGCACTTACGGCTGACGGACTTGTGATGGCACCCGCATATCGACATTTTTCGGGATTTGCTATCAAAGCGGGAGATTTTGTTGATCTTTCGGAACTTTCTAGTTATACCGTTGAGATCAGCATGCAGGCAGATATAATCTCGTGTCGTAAGGACTTTGCTCGTAGCACTTCGTACATTTGGTTTGGCTGGGGACAAAATCCTGAAGATAAAACCATTACGGGAACTCAAAACGATACAAACGGTTTGGCTTACTACTGGACCAACTTCCGCACGCCTGGAAATGCGAGATTCCATCTTAACAATACTTCGTATTCTCCTGATAACAGAATTGCGCTTTATACAGCGATGGATACTGCAAACGAGGCTAAGCAGGATTCAACCTTCTCGTTTGCTGTTGCTAATAACTATTTGAGCACGGTAACAGTTACTAGCGGTAGCACGACACAGGTGTTTAACGCGAATGCTAATATTCTTTCCTTTGACGCTTCAAGCGGAGAATTTTACATTTTTGCACACTCGACAAACTTAGCAGATTGCCCTTATATGAAGGTTTCTTCTATTACTGTTAAGAATTCTTCGGGTACTACTGTTGGCTCTGTTGATTTCAAGGCAAAGTATGCACAGGCAGTTGCCGCTAAAGCTCCCGGTGCTACCACTATTGATTTCCAGTTTGCAACAGGTACAGATAACACTAACTTTGCTACCGCAGGATACACAGATGAAGGTCTCCTTGTTAAGTCTGCCTACAGATATACACAAGGTGTACGTCTTTCTACGAGCAACTACGATCTTACAAAGCATTCCGATTACGCTATCAAGGTCGATATGAGAGCATATCTCGACAATGATTATACAAACGTAATATACTTTGGTTGGGGATTGCCTGCAGATGATAGCTTCTATGCAACAGGAAGCACTTTGTTTGAAAATTCTCACCCCAAGACATTCTTTAAGGTGGTTGATTCCGCTCTTACTATAGACGGTTGGACTATTGCGAGCGGAGATGCAGTACAGCTTCGCGCTAATATGGACCTCGTTGTTGACAACGTAACTCTCCCTGGTGAGACCACCATGGAATTCAGAGTTGTTGATAACAAGTGTTCCGAGGTGGTTGTAAGCTGTGGTGGTGTTACTGTTAAGTACACCCACGCTACAGGTCTTGATGCATCCGCAGGTAACTTCGGTATGTATAACAGAGTAGTAACTGCTAAAGCAAGTACTAATGCAATGATTATCAAGTCGATAAGCGTCATCGACAACAACGTTAAAATGGTAGGACATCAGAAGACACTTTCTACCACATCTACTTACGGAATCCGCTTCATTTCCGTAATAAACGACATTGATAATTACGACGCTATGGGTTATGACGTTGTCGCAAGCATTGACGGCGGCGCGTCCAGCAAGAACTTCAGCAATACTTCCAAGTACGTATACAGCTCTATCAAGGGCTATACCGACGCTTCCTCGGTAAGCTACACCCCCGCTGATTTCAACGGCGAATACTTCTACTGCGATACGCTCTTTGACATTCCCGCGGGAACCGACGTAGAGTTTACCGTTACACCCTTCGTTATAGATACGACGGGTAAGAAGATATCCTTCACCTCCTACACCTTCGAGGCGGAGAACAGCGTTAAGGTTGCTACTTACAATATAAAGTCGGGTATGCTTACGGGCGGTTACACCTACGGTGATTCGACGGGTGCCAACGCTTACGATTACTCCTACATAGCCGCTGATATCAAGGCGACGGGTGCCGAGATAGTCGGTCTTCAGGAGGTTGACGTGAATACGGGCAGAAACGGCAATCAGGATACCGTTAAGCTTATTGCCGACAAGCTCGGATACGATTATTACTATTTTGCTTCGGGAAGAGAGTATGACGGCGGTACCTTCGGTAACGCTATTATCTCCAAATATCCCATTACCTCGACCGAGACCGTTGCGATTCCCAATACCAGCGGTGACGTTGAGAACAGATGCGCGCTCCACGCGGTTATTAATATAGACGGAAGTCTCGTTGATTTCTACGTTACTCACACCGAGAGCAACAGCTATGAGACACAGCTTTCCTCTATATACGATAATATGATATCCAAGCGTTCAAATACAAGCTTCGTGCTCCTCGGTGATTATAACAATCATCAGTACGCCGCTATGGAAGCTTGCTTTGACGAGAGCGTATCTCTCCTTATTTACACGGGCAGATATATTCAGACCTGCTCGGGCGGAGCATTTGACAATATGATTATGTCGTCTGACGTTGAGTTCAGCACGAGAGAAGTTTACGGAACTCTGGCACTTACGGACGGAACCTCTACCACGCACAACTCCGACCACCTCGTACTCTTCTCGACGCTCTACATACCCTATTAATTGAGTAAAGGAGAAATTAAAAATGAAAAAGATTAAATATATTGCTCCCGAGCTTGAAAAAATCAGTTTTTCATCGAGCGACGTGCTTCTCGCGTCTCTTGAGCTTGCTTCTGTCGAATACGACGATTCTAATGTTTCGGCAAACAGCGGAATGAGATGGTAATCCACCCCCTTATTTAAAAAAGAGGTAATTTATTATGAAAAAATTATTATCTATGCTTCTCGCCCTCGTGTTCGTTCTCACGGCGTTCTCGGCAATTGCCGTAAACGCTCTTACCTACGAGAACGGAGACGTTCTTGAGAGCGTTGACTTTACCGAGTTATACACGCAGAACGAGTACACCGAGGCTAAAAAGTTTGACATTCTTCTTAACACCTATACCGGATATATGCCTATCTGGTACCGTTTCTCAAGAGATCTTGATACCAGCACGGGACTTCCCAAAGCACCCGGAGAAGGCGACCTTTATTACAACCTTACGAGTGAAGGTCTTGATATCTCCGCAGTATACCGCTACTACGCCGGTATCGTTCTTACGACCGACGCTTATAAAAATCAGAGCAACTACTGTATAAGCATTTCGATGTCCTCCAGCATTTCGGATTATCTCTATTTCGGTTGGCTGTACGGTGATACCGCAACCTCTAATTTTGAGGATGGCGACGCTACTCTTACGAGTATAGAAGCAAACACCGCAAATTCTTGCCCTGACGGAGTAAACTTCCGCTTTGACTCAAATACCCAGAATAAGCTCGTGCTAAATACGGGCTGGACGGTTGAATCGGGCAGTGAGACTGATATGTACAGTGCTCTCAAGGGTACGACCGACGGTGAGAAGGGCTCGCTTGGAAAGTATACGTTCGTAGTTGAAAACAACGTTTGTAAAAAGGTAGTCGTAAGCACGGCAGACGCAGAGGTCGTTTATACGCACACGACGGGACTTGAAACCGACGGCGGTTACTTCGGTATGTTCATCAGAACCAATACCAAGACCATAGAATCCAGCGCGCTTATCAAAAAGGTTGAAGTAACTTACGGAGCTTACGTTTCAGATGCTGAAATATCCAACCGTGTAATGCCCGCGGAGAAGACGCTTGAATACACCGACAGCGTTGATACCAAGTACAAGGCAGGCTACGTCCTTCACAATATGGATTTCTCCAAGGTTACCGATATTGATTCTACGGGTTACTTCCTTACCAACAACTCCACTCCCTCGCAGTACGTCGTTGAAAATGGAGTTCTTAAGGTAACGAGCGGAGGCGGAGCTTATATGCTCTTTACCGCAAACGCTGTCCCGAAGAACATTCAGAACTATGAGGTTAAGATTAAGTTCCGCTTTACGAGCGATAGCTCAAGCTATCTCGCGTTCGTTCAGTCCGCGGAGATGAACGACGAAAAGGGAACGGTTACTACCACGAAGAATACCTGCGTTCGTTACAATGGTACCGTTGATAACGCAACCGCTCTTGACGAAACCGCTTGGGCTAAGATAGTTACCGATTATCAGTCGGGCGAGTGGGTTACTATGACCTATTCGGCTCTCGAGCGTTACTGCTGTTCGCTCAAGTTTGAGTGCGGAGATAATTCGGCTATTCTTTCAAAGACCGCGAATACTCTCGCGACCGCCGACAGATATATGGGTATTATGTTTGGATACGCTTCTTCTATCGAGGTAGCTTCCATTCAGATCGTGGCAACCGATGACCTCGCTTCTTACGAGTCTCTCGTATGGCCCGCAGAGGCAGGCGCTCTCGTTCAGAACGTATCTGCCGACGCAATAGACACGAACGCATCCTCTTCGACGACCACTGAGGCAACTACCACCGCGGCTACCACTACCGCCGCTACCACTGCTTCTACTACGGCGGCTGCGACCACTGCGGCTGAAGAAGAGAAGAAGGGCTGCGGAAGCTCGGTTACGGGTACCGTTCTCGTAATAGGCGCTGTGGCATCCTCCGCGCTTGCTTTCGGAGTTGCAAAAAAGAAAAAGGAACAATAATCAGCAAAGGCAATAGTGTATTATGAAAAAAGTAAAGCTGATCCTGATAGGAGCAGGCGACAGAGGTACTACTTATCTTGATCTCGGGGCAGAGACCTGCCCCGAGATGATGGACGTGGTAGGTGTTGCCGATCCCGATCCCGTCAGAAGAAATTACATTAAGGATAAGTTTTCTATTCCCGAAGAACGCGTTTTCAACACTTGGGAGGAGATACTCTCGGTGCCGAAGTTCGCCGACGCCGCTATAATCGCGACGCAGGACAGAGGACACTTTGAACCCGCTATGAAGGCTATCTCTATGGGCTACGAGCTTCTGCTTGAAAAGCCCGCCTCGGTAACTCCCGAGGAGTGCTTGAAAATTGCGGATTACGCAAACGAAAAGGGAGTCAGAGTGGTCGTGTGCCACGTTCTCCGTTATACGCCTTTCTTCCGTCTCCTTAAAGACATTATAGACAGCGGAAAAATAGGACGCATAATGAATATCATTCATATCGAGTGTGTCGGAAACGTTCATCAGAGCCACAGTTACGTCAGAGGAAACTGGAGAGACAGTTCTACCAGCTCTCCTATGATACTTGCGAAATCCTGCCACGACCTCGATATCATTCAGTGGCTTATCGGTGAAAGATGCACGCGCCTTCAAAGCTTCGGTTCGCTGACATATTTCGTGAAGGAAAACAAACCCGCGGGCGCGCCCGAGTTTTGCTATCAGGGCTGTCCCGAAAACGACAGCTGTCCTTACAGCGCGCTCAAAATATATAAAGACAGAAATTTCCCGCCATTCGTTTCGACGGCTACGAGAAAGCACAAGCCTACCGACGACGATATACTAAAGGCTATTACCAAAACCGATTACGGCAGATGCGTATTTGATTGCCCCAACAACGTCGTTGACCATCAGGTAGTCAATCTCGAATATGAAAGCGGAATTACCGTATCCTTTACGATGAGCGCCTTTAACAAGGGCGGAAGAAAGATTCGTATTATGGGTACGAAGGGTGAGATTAATGCGGAGATGTCGGACGACCACATTACGCTGTTTGATTTCGCCACCAGAAAAGAAGAGAAGATATCCATTATGAACGCCGTTAAGGACGAGACCATAAAGGGCGGACACGGCGGGGGAGACCAGGGAATAATCAAGGCCTTCTGCGAGCTTCTTCTCGATAAATATACGGGTAAATCCATATCCGACGTTACCACCTCTATCGAAAACCACCTCGTCGCGTTCGCGGCAGAAAAGTCGAGAGTCGAGGGAACTGTCATCAATATGGAGGAATACGTAAACGAGATAAGAAATCACGAATAAGATTTTTCTCAAAACAAAAAACGGCTGTAAGTCAATGACTTACAGCCGTTTTGATTTAGCTTTCAAGCTGTTTTCCAAGAAATCCGGCCGCCGTCAGTACGAGCTTTGATTCAAGCTCACCGTTTATATTTTCTCGTATTTTATCGCTGTCAAGCTCGGCGAGAGATACCACGCATCCGATGACGTCTCCCTCGCTGATTATCGGCATAGCGCAGCTTACGAAGTGTGAGCCGCCATCGGAAATTACGGGAAGCTTTTCGCTCCCTTCGCGCCAAACGTACATATTTCTGCTTTCTATTATATTTTCCACCGAATCGGATAACGGTTTGTCGGTGTATTCCTTTTTCGATACGCCTGCGCAGGCTATCACCGCGTCTCTGTCGCTGATGATAACCGACATATTACAGGTTTTGTGAAGCGTTTCGGCGTATTGTGTCGCAAACGAGGCAAGCTCGCCTATCGGGGAATATTTTTTAAATATGACCTCGCCCTCACGGTCGGTATATATTTCAAGAGGGTCGCCCTCGCGGATACGCATAGTGCGTCTTATTTCCTTTGGGATAACGACTCTTCCGAGGTCGTCTATCCTTCTTACTATTCCTGTTGCTTTCATATATAAAAATCTCCTTTGAATATCAGTTCTTGCCTTGTTAGTGTTTGTCAATCGCGGAGAATTATTCATTGATATGAAGTTTATTTTATAAAAATCGGGTGAGCTTTTGCTCACCCGATTATCGTTTATTTTATTGCTTTGAATACAGGCTTTAAGGCAGGGTATATCTTTGAGAATTTTTCATACCTTTCCTCGTAGCGCTTGACGATAGCCTCGTCGGGAACTACGGTTTCCTTGATTTTAAAGAGCTTGTCGGCGCACTGCTCCGTGCTTTCGTACTCACCGCAGGCTACCATAGCGAGCATAGCCGAACCAAGTCCGGGTCCTTCCTCAACGAGCGGAACGTCAAGCTTTACGTTGAGAACGTTAGAGAGTATGGTTCTCCAAATTTTTGACTTTGCTCCTCCGCCGCAGACCGTACTGCGCTCAATTTTTATACCGAGGGATTTTGCTATTTCCAGATTGTCTCTTATAGCGAAAGCCACGCCTTCAAACACTGCTAGAAGCATATTCTCACGCTTGGTGTCGGGGCGCAGACCGACGAATGTGCCCACGGCGTCGGTATCGTTTATCGGACTGCGCTCGCCCATAAGATAGGGAAGGAAAAATACGCCGTTATTACCCAGCATATCCTCGGTAATTTTCTTTTCCTCTCCCGAATAATCACCGGTGTGAAGTATCTCGCCGCAGAACCACTTATTGCAGGACGCGGCGGAAAGTATACACCCCATAAGGTGATATTTTCCGTTTGAATGGCAGAATGCGTGCAGCGCGTTGTTATCGTCAACGGCAAAGCCGTCCGATGAAATGAATATAGTTCCCGACGTTCCGAGAGATACGTTGCATTTTCCTTTGCTTACTGTGTCGGTGCCTATTGCCGCCGCTGCGTTGTCTCCCGCGCCTGCCGCTACCTTTACGTTATCGTTAAGACCAAGCTCGCGGGCTGCTTCGGGAAGAAGCGTTCCTATCGTTTGATAGCTTTCGCAAAGAGCGGGGAGCTGTTCTTCGGATATCCCGCACACCTCAAGCATTTCAGGCGACCAGCGTTTGTTCTTTACGTCGAGCAGAAGCATACCCGACGCGTCGGAGAAGTCGGTCGCGTGAGCTCCCGTAAGTCTGTAATTTATGTAGTCTTTGGGAAGCATAATTTTTGCTATTCTGTCAAAGTTATCCTTTTCGTTTGCCCTCATCCAGAGTATCTTCGGCGCGGTAAATCCGGCAAACGCGATATTCGCGGTAAGCTCTGACAGGCGCTGCTTTCCAATGACGGTATTAAGGTACTCGGTTTCTTTATCGGTTCTTCCGTCGTTCCAAAGTATCGCCGGACGTATTACGGCGTCGTTTTTATCAAGAGCGACGAGACCGTGCATCTGTCCCGCTACCGCCAAGCCCGCTACCTTGTCTTTGTCGATATCCTTCGTAAGCTGTTTTATTCCGAGTACGAGCGCGCTCCACCAATCGGCAGGGGATTGTTCGCTCCAGCCCGCGCGGGGATAGCGGACCTCGTACGAGTTGGTAACCGAGGAGAGTATATTTCCGTCGGCGTCGGTAAGCAGGAGCTTGAGCGCCGACGTTCCGAGGTCGGCTCCGATATAATATTTCATAATTTTTCCTCCGTGGTCGTTATATAATTTTAAATCGTTCGTTTATTGGCTCGGTATTGCATAGGCGGCTCTCCGTATTTCTCCCTGAATTTGCGAATGAAATAGGAGGTGGAATGAAATCCGCATTGGTCGGTTATTTCCTTTACCGAAAGCTCGGTGTTCAGAAGAAGCTGTATCGCAAGCGTAAATCTGAGCCCTTGTATGTATTCGGAGCAGGTCTGTCCCATTTCCTTTATAAAAAGATTTCCTAAATAATTTGGGGATAGATACATATGCTCTGCCAGACTTTTCAGCGTGATATCGTCTCGGAAATTATTGTTTATATATTTGAGCGCGCTTTGCACGTGGGGATTTTCGTTCTCGTTCTTTTCGGCTCTAAGGTCGTATTTCCTTATAAAGCTTACGAATATTTCTGTGAATACAGCCTTTATCACCGATTCAGAATAACCGTCCTTTGACTGAAGCTCCTTCGCGAGTCGGTTTATCGCGTCAATCACCTCTTCAAGCTCTTTCTCGTCGTATATAACCCAAAAGGAATTATCGGAGGAGAGAAGGTGAGTGGCGATATTTTTTGGAATAAAATGCTCGGAGAATTTTATGTTGTAGAGCTTCAGTGGAGCGCTCATATCCTGAAGAGTCGAGTGTATATTCATAGGGGTGCGGAGACAGGCGTATCCGCGGTACATTTTTGACGAGGACTTGCTGAGTATGTGAGTACCCTTGCCGTCGTAGATAAATTCAAGCTCGTAGTATTTGTGCCAATGCAGAGAGTTCGCCAAAAAAGGCTCGTTAAGCCCTCGGTATCGGTGAATCAGCTTAAAGAGAGCGTTCGGGTCCTCGTCGTATTCAAGCAACGTAAAATCGTCGTCAATGTCTTTAATTTGTGATATGTCAAGAAAAATGACGTCTTTTTTGTTTTCGTTCATAATAAAAAGTAAAAATAAAGTGAGCAGTTAAATTTTGCCAAAAAAGCATATGCCCAACTTTCCGTTTTGTATATTATATACCTATCTGTTATAAAAATCAAGACTTTTTACGAAAAATAAGATTTTTTAAAAATCGTTGATTTGTTATATATTATGAGTTTATATTTCATTGACGGTCTATGCGTGTAATGATACAATAAATGGAGAAAGGAAGGTGCGTTTGCTATGTGGCACAAAATAGACAGAGAAAAATACTGCGTAGTGCTCGACGAACCGGAGCTTTACGTTGACAATAAAAGCAGGGGCAGAAGCGGGCATATGAGCCACGCTATGGTTGAGTTCGCGCCCGACACCTTTATAGATTTCAACTCCAACTGCTCGCCCGTCAGGTGTAAGGGACACTCGGCGTTCGGCTGGATAGAGTATAGGATATCAAATGACGCGGGCAAGACCTATTCAGAGCCGCGCGAGCTTCCGTACTCAACGGAAGCGCTTCTGAACGGTGTGTATACTATCTCGGTAGAGAAGGCGGTTACGTGGAAGGACGGAAGGATAGTGGCGTTCTGCTTGCGGAATGATACGCTTCACCCCGTTTGCTGTGAACCGTGGTTCACTCCAATGGTTGTGATATCCTACGACGGAGGAGAGAGCTGGAGCAAGCCCCACGAGGTATCCCCCTATAAAGGAAGAATATACGACGCGCTTGAGAGAGACGGAGTTATCTATATGCTCCAATTCGCCAACGACGGAGCGGTAAAGTTCACGGGCAACAAGAAAGAAGATATATATAAGCTTTTCGTAAGCCTTGACGGCGGAGAGAGCTTTGAAGAGAGAAGCGATATACCGCTCGACGCTATAGGCAGAGGCTACGGCTCGCTGCTTTTCGACGGGCAGGGCAGACTTCATATGTACGCTTACAATATAAACGCGGAGCGTGAGATGGACCATATGGTGAGCGACGATTTGGGTTTTAGCTGGAGCTCGGCGGGAGCGTGCTATCTTGAAAAGGGAATACGCAATCCGCAGACCGCGCTTATCGACGGAGTGTATATACTTCACGGCAGAGGCGAGAAGGAAAAGGGGTTCGTGCTTTACTCATCGAAGGACGGATATACTTGGGACGAGGGAGTTTACCTCGAAACCGAAAAGAAGCTTTGCTACTATTCGAACAATATAGTGCTCAACGATACCGACGGCGGAAAGTATTTGCTTATTCAGTATTCCGACGCGTATGACGAGGCGCGTGTAAACGTGATGCATATGCGGTTGAAAATAACGAAATAAAAAGGAGAAAAAACGATGTACAATCCACACGGAGTTTACAGTCTGGCACAGCTTTCAAGCGCAAAAGCAAGATCGCTGTCTGCCGAGAACGTAAACGGAGAAAAGGGAAAGGCGGCGATGGACGTTGAGGGCGTGAGTGCTTGCTGCGCGCACGAGCTTGGACAGGGCTGGAAGATATCGCCTTACATAATTATCGAGCCGGGTGAGACGAGAAGTATCGCGGATATCGCGGGTCCCGGAATGATAAAGCATATCTGGATGGTAGATAACGCCGAGGTAAACCGCGCGTTGATATTCAGAACCTATTGGGATAACTCGGAGATACCGTCGATAGAAACGCCTCTGTGCGATTTCTTCGCGAGCGCCGATTATCAGGAATACCGACAGCTTACGTCTATGATGATATGCGTAAATCCCAAGAGAGCCTTCAACTGTTATTGGGAGATGCCGTTCTATACGCATTGTAAGATGACGATAGAAAATACTTTCTACAAGCCCGTTATCCTTTACTATCAGATAGATTATATTCTCGACGAGCTTCCCGCGGGACTCGGATATTTCCACGCGCAGTTCCGCCGCAAGAATCCGCTTCCTTATAAGGAGGTATATACTCTGCTCGATACGGTAAAGGGAAAAGGACACTACGTCGGAACGTATATGTTCTGGGGTGTCAATAACAGCGGCTGGTGGGGAGAGGGCGAAATAAAGTTCTATATCGACGGCGACACCGAATTTCCCACTATCTGCGGAACGGGAACCGAGGATTATTTCTGCGGCTCGTATAACTTTGACGTAGGCGGAAAGTATCAGGAATACTGCACGCCCTACGCGGGACTTTCAAAGGTGCTTCGTCCCGACGGACTTTATAGGTCGCAGACGCGCTTCAATATGTACCGTTGGCATATAGTAGACCCCGTTTATTTTGACGAGGATCTCAAGGTAACCATTCAGGCGCTCGGCTGGAGAACGAGCGACGCGGAGAGCTTGCCCAGAAGAAGATATCTGCCCTTGCAGGACGATATCTCATCGGTGGTATTCTTCTATCTCGACAGGATATGCGGTGAGATGCCGACCCTTCCCGAGAAGAACGAGCTCGAAATCATTTAAATTTGTAGGACCAATCAGTTGCAAATAGAAACAAAATTTAATTTAGGAGGTTTATTATGAAAAAACTGATTGCAATTATTTTATCGGCGGTTATGCTTCTTGCCATAGCCTTGCCAATGTCGGCGGAGTCTGCTTCAAATTCAGGTCAGGCTACTATGGCTCCCGTTGCCAGCGCAACGGCGGAACCGGTGGTCCCGGAAGCTCCAACCGATGATGTTAACGCGCTTGAATGCGGCAGAGAAATCATCAACGTTGATTTCAGTAAAATGACGGGAAAAACCTTGTCCTCCACGTCGGCGTTTACGACGCAGGCTAACAAGGCAAGCGCTACCATTACTAACGGAAGCAACTGGCTTGACGGCGCGTCGTCCTTCAAGGATGACGGCGGAGTAACCGTACTTAACCTGCTCCGTAACGACAAATCTCTCGAAGGATTTGATATTGCTAACCTGAAATATACCTCGGGCGACCGCATCGTTATGGAGATGAATCTGAAAGTAAATCAGATAGAGGACGGCGGTATGTTCTCTTGGGCAATGGTAGACAGCGCAAGCAAGTGGCATTACGCGGGAATCCTTGATGACGGAACCGTCGTTGTAAACGCTACGCAGACGAGAGATAAGACGACGAAGTATTACAGTCTTGTGGACGGAGACGTCGTTGCTACTCTTGAGGATGGTAAGTACTACACCATATCGGTAGTATACGACGCTGCCGAGAACAAGCAGGAAGTATATATTGACGGAGACCTTAAGTTCAGCGGAGAGGGCATTGCTCAGAAGGTAAACGACGGCGGAAACGAAGGAACGACCGCATCCGTAAAAGACGTTGTTGTTCCCGCAAACATCAACCGCTTTAAATATGAAGCCCTTCAGGCTGACGCGGTAGTAGACGTAAACTTTAAGAACGTACGTATTTACATAGATTCCGATTATCCCGATACTACCGTTGAGTTCGGTTCGCTGTCAGATATAAGCGGAACCAAAGTATGCGAGAACTTTACGAATATGACTATGAGCGGAGGAGTTACCGCGGATAACGATTGGCTTGGAGTTGAGAGTTCGCTTCTGACCGACGGTGAGACTCAGGTTCTCAATATCAAGCGTACAAACGCGTATCCCACCATTACCTCCTGGCAGCTCACGGAGCTTGCCGCTCATATCTCCTCGCAGTTCGTTTACAGCAACACCATTAAGTACAACGCGATAGAAGAGGGCGGCTCTTACGCTATGTCCTTGGTAGGCAACGGCAATACAAAGGTATATTATTCCTTCGGAGTCGTTGCGGGCGGAGACGTCTACGTTGACTATAAGATAGTTACCGACAGTGCTACCACCTATAAGACGATTGACGGCGGTGTTAAGATAGGCAATATTAACGACAGTCAGTACCATACTCTTTCGGTAGCTTATGACTGCGACAGTAACGTAGAGACCTTCTATATTGACGGAGTCGCAAAATACACGAGATATCAGGCGCTTCAGGGTACCGGCGGTGCCGTAGCCGATCTTCCTTGGGACGTTTACAGAGTCAAGGGCGAGGTTCAGAAGCACAACGCTCTCGTTGACATAAATCTTAAGTCCATAAACGTTCACAACGACGTTGCTCCCGAAAACGCGGAGCCTATCGAAACTCTTTACAGAGGCGTTCAGGAGTCTGCCGTTTCCGATGGTATGCAGGCTGTACGTTTCGTAGGAGCGGTTGATTCTCTCGAATACAGCTCGGTAGGATTTGATATCTCCTGTGAATATTCAGCAGTAGAGTACGCTGACGCTAACGATACCGTGGGAACGGTAGTCAACGGAGCGAAGGAGAAGAAGGAATTTTCGGTTACCGAGGTATACAGAGTTCTTACCGCTTACGGTGAGCACGGAATAGAAGAGAGCATCGAGGCTAAAGAGCTTGGCGGAAAATACGCTTTCGCAGTTACTATATACGATATTCCCGCTACGGGAACGGTAACCTTTACCGTAAACGCGTATAGCTACTCGCAGGACGGCGTAAAGACCCCCGACGCTAACAGCTTCGTAATAACTTACACCAACGGCGCGTACGTAAGCACGCTCATAAAGTAATTTAGGAGGATAGAAAAATGAAAAAATATTACGTTCTTCCCGAAGCAGAGCTTGAAATATTTGACGCGCTTGACATTATAGCGGCGTCTGACGAACCGGCTGCGACTACAGCAACCACCGTTGCAACCACCACGCCTCCTCCCGCTCTTACAGAATACGAAGAGGGTGCGGGAAGCGACAACGATTTCAACGCTTGGTAATTTACGAATAAAAAAGCCGTCTCCTCCCTCGCAGGAGGGAGGAGACTTAAAAATTATCATACCTCGGGAGAGGGCAGACCGTTGAAGCTTCCGTCTCCCGCGGAAACAAACGATACCCCCCTGTTATAAAAGGAGAAAAATTATGAAAAAGATAATATCTTTAGTATTGACACTGATATTCATTCTCGCACTTTGCATACCCGCGAGCGCTGACGATACTCCCGTAGACGTAGCAACCCTTGATTTCACGACTATGACTTCTATTACCAGCGGAACGCTCTCGGGCGGAGGAAAATGCGTTATTAACACGACAGACAACGGTTGGCTTCCCTCCGGAGACGCTACTGCTCTCGTTGACGACGGAGGCACGCAGGCTATGCGCGTTCAGCGTCTTAACGACCAGCTCATAGGCTTTGACCTTAATACGCTTGGCTCTCTTACGGGTAACTGCATAGTTTACAGCATTACCCTTAAGCTTGCCGAGTTGAAGAACGACGCTCATTTTGAGGTCGGAATGGTCGACGGTAGCGGAAAGTGGTATTACTTTATGGTAATTAAGGCTGACGGTTCTCTTACCACAAACAACGCAAGACAGTCTGACGGCAACGGTGGATACTACTTTATGTCGCACGGTTCCACGATAGCCACTCTCTCGGTAGGTTCAACTGCCACTTATCACACCATATCGGTAGTATTTGATGCTCTCAACAATAAGCTCTTATACTACGTTGACGGAAATAAGGTTCACGAGCAGACACAGATTCACCAAGGAAACGGCACTACGGCAAATTTGGTTGACGTTCCCTCGGGTATTAACCGTTTCAAAATGGAATCGTCCGTAATGGCTGCCGACGCTGACGCAGACGTTGATATCTACTTCCGTAAGGTAAGCGTATACAAGGCAACCAGACCCACAGAGGCAAACGTCAGCGCAGACGAGCTTGCATCTATAATTTCCTCAAGCAAGAGCACGCTTGACACCTACGTAAAGCTTGACGATTACAGAGACACTGAAAAGGCACAGATTGAGGCTATAATCACCGAGTACAAGGGCAAGCTTGACACCGCTGCTACCGGCAGCGCGGCTTACGATTTGCTTGCAGAGGCAAAGGGAAAGATAGACGCTCTTAAGACCAATGCCGAGCTTACCGCAGAGGAAGAACTCGAAGCCGCAAAGACCGACAGCAAGAAGATGATTAACGAGCTTGTTGACCTCTCAACTCTTGACGCGGAGACCAAGGCAAAGGTAGAGGAAATTATCACGAAGGCTCTCTCTGATATAGACCTTCAGACCGACAAAACCTCGGTTGAAAAGGTAGCCACTATAGCAAAGAATAAAATACTCAAGCTCGTAACTCCCGACGAGACTACCGCCGCGACCACGACCGCCGCTGCTACGACTACGGCTGCCGAGGAGGAAGAGAAGGGCGGATGCGGAGGCTCGGTTGAAGCTATGATACTTCTCGTGGTTCTTTGCGCGGGAATGGCTTGCGTAATTTGTAAAAAGAAAGTAGAGGCGTAATCCTTTACCAAAACGCGCAAAGGAGGCGCAAAATTATGATGAAAAGAATACTTTCGCTTATGCTTTGTATCCTTATGCTCACCTCCGCCTTCCTTTTCTCCGGATGTAAAAAGGAAGAAGAGGAGACAGCCGAAACTACCGCTTCGACGGTAGCAGGGGAAGAAGGAATTACCTTCGCTGAGCGCAATTACGAGGGCGCGGAATACAGAGTGCTTTGTACGACGCAGGTTGACGACTATTACGTTACCCCCGAGGATACTAAAACAGTTATAAACGAGGCTGTATACAACAGAAATAACGACGTTCAGAACAAATACGGCGTAACTCTTTCCTTCAATCCTCTTGAGGGAAGAAGCGCGGGCAGAGACGCGTTTGCCAGTGAGATAAGAGTTTCATCGCAGAACGAGGCTTACGACCTTATTATCGGTCAGTCGTACTATACGATGGCTATGGCTCTTGAGGGTATGTACTACAATTTCAACGATTCCGAATACCTCCACCTCGACCAGCCCTGGTGGGACAAGGAGCTTATCAACGATACCGTTGATATAGGCGGAAAGCTTTACGCCGCTTCGGGTTCGTTCGTAGTAAGTCAGGTTACCACGATGATGGGCTTGTATTTCAACAAGACTATGTATAACGAGAAACAGCTCTCGAGCTTCGTAGAGGGCGAAGATATCTATCAGCTCGTCCGCGACGGCGGCTGGACCTACGAAATTATGGAGAAGATGGTAAACTCCATATACGAGGATACCAACCACAACGAGCAGTACGATAACGTTGACGTATACGGCTTTGTAGGAAATACCCATAAGTCTATGTGTGCTATGGTAGGCTCGGATACTCCTATCGTTGACAAGGACGACGAGGGTAATATGTCAATAAGCGGATATTACGATACTCACCTCGTTGACGTTTTCGATACTTATCTTAAATTCTTCAAGGAGAACAACCACGTATTCCACACCGCAAGCGACGAGTCGGTTATCGAATATTTCGCTAACTCGCAGGCTCTCTTCGGCTGTATGGCGGTTGAGTATCTCGCGAGCGGAACGGTTCGTGATTCGGGTATCGACTACGGAATACTTCCTTATCCTAAATACGACGAGCTTCAGGAAAGCTATTATACGAACAGCTTGAGATGGGAAATAGCTCATATTCCCGCTACGGCTGACGTTGAAAAGGCTTGTATAGTATTTGAATATCTCAACTATTCGACCTACAACAATTTCATTCCCCAGTACTATGAGACCGTGCTTTCTACACAAGCGATTCAGGCTCCAGAGGATGCCGAGATGTTAGCGCTTATAAGAAGCACCGTCCGCTTTGACTTTGCTACATTCTATCAGTCGCAGATAGGAAACAGCTACAGCGACAACATTTACATTGGCGTTAAGACACTTATAGAAAGAGGAGACAGCGGAATATCAAGCTGGTGGGATTCCAATAAACAGCTTTATGAGAACAAGCTTGAAGAGCTCGTAGACCTTTACCTCTACTATCTGGAGGCTTAAAACGAATGAAAACAAGCCTTAAAAACAGACTTATCTCAATGTCTTTGGCGTTGGTTATGATTCTTATGGGTTTGTGTTCCTGTGCGACCGACGAAAGCGGCGGAGACGAAAGCTCCGCCTCGTCGGGCGGCGGAGTAGAAGTGATGACTACCACAAGCTCAAACGGCGACCAAACTCCTGACGCCGAAGAGGTTAATCTTGAAGAAAACAAATCGCTGTTTTATTTTAACGATCCCGGACACATACTTTCTTGTATCAACGAAAACAATCCGAGCAGAAGTCAGATAGTAACCAAAACGAGACTTGACGCAGCCGTTACCGAGGCTACCGACGCGGGCTTTGACGTTTTCGTAAACGAGATATACGGTATGGTGCCGTGGTATCCCTCCGAGGTGCTTCCCGTTTCGGAGCATCTCGATTGGTTCTATAACGAGTTCGGAGGCAAGGACGACGGCTACGGTTTCCTTACCTATGCTAAAAACGGAAACGATTTCGTTCAGATACAGCTTGACAAAACACACGAGGAAGGGAAGCTTTATTTTCTCAGTTATCGTATGAACGACCTTCACAATCTGAGTATCGGAGACAACCCGAATCAGGCGGCAATTCAGTGGATATCGGAGTTCTGGCAGAAAAATCCGCAGTACCGTATAGGTCAGGCGCAGAATCAGCTTGGCGCCGCTGCCAATATGCTTGATTTTCAGTATGCGGAGGTAAGAGAATATAAGCTCAATATGATTTACGAGCTTATCGAAAACTACGATATCGACGGAATACTTCTCGACTTTATGAGAGCGCCCGCATATTTCAACCTCAATACTACCACCGAGTCGCAGAGAGTTCTCATTATGAAGGACTTCGCGGCAAAGGTAAAGCTTGCCCTTGACGCTAAATCGGCGGAGACGGGCAAGGAGTATTATTTCGGCGTTGTTCTTCCTCTTGAGGATAACGAGTACGTTGACCTTGGATTCAATATCGACGCGTTTTGCCAGGCAGGCGTAGACCTCTTTATATTCTGGGATTATTACTTTACAAGACAGGAATACGACCTTCTCGAAGAGGTAAAGAGCGAGCATCCCGAGGTTTTGGCTTACGCTATGGTAAGTCAGGCAACATCGTATAAGGTAGGCGGAGATCAGGTCTACAGATATACGACGGCGGAGCAGTGGTATACGTGCGCGTATACGGCTTACGCTCACGGCGCCGACGGAATTTCTATGTTCAATCTGCCGTTCTACCGAAATTGGCAGTATTCACCCGGCACGGACGTAGGGTACGAGGTTCCGTTTGATATAGTAAACAATTTGAAAAATACCGAATTCTTGGAATCTGCGGGACAGCATTACTTCCACGGTATACACTATAATCATCTGAACGCCGAGTTCTCTTTGTCAAGAATAGTATTGACTAACTCCAACAAGAGCTTCAACTTTACCTTTGATATGACGGCTCCGAAGGGCGGTTGGACCTCGGAGTACGGAATACTGAGGCTTGAGGCTTCTTCGGACGTATCGGCGGTTGACTTTACCGTAAAGGTAAACGGAGTTACCGTGGCGGCAACCGAATATAAGGATGCTTACGAGGTGAAATATCCCGACCTTATAGGTGATGAAAAGCAATTCAAGTGCTATGAGGTACCGATATATTTGCTTGAAAACGGAGACAACGTTTTCAACGTTACGAAAAATACGTCTACGTCGAGCAATATAACTTTTACATTTATAGACCTTACTATTCAGTAAAATTTAAACTCATAAGTACAGAGGAGAGCGCTGACTATAGTATTATCGCGAAGCGAATACGTAAGCTGCGTCTCTCCTCAAAGGTGAATTTTGAGGCTATTACAGCTGCGCTTTGCGGCAGTAATTGATTAACAGGAGAATAAAATCTTGAAGCTTGAAGAAAATAAATCATTATTTTATTTTAACGACCCGGGACACGTTTTGTCTTGCATAAACAAGAATAATCCCACGAGAAGTCAGGTACTTACCAAGGCGATGCTTGACGGGGCGGTTACCGAGGCTGCAGACGCGGGCTTTGACGTTTTCGTAAACGAGATATACGGTATGGTGCCGTGGTATCCCTCAAAGGTGCTTCCCGTTTCGGAGCATCTCGATTGGTTCTATAACGAGTTCGGCGGAACCGACAGAATTTACGGCTTCCTTAATTACGCTAAAGAAGGAAACGATTTCATTCAGATACAGCTTGATAAGACTCACGAGGAAGGGAAGCTTTACTTCCTCAGCTATCGTATGAACGACCTTCACAACCTGAATATCGGGGACGATCCCACGAAGGCAAAGGTAATGTGGATATCCAAGTTCTGGCAGAAAAATCCTCAGTACCGTGTAGGTCAGGCGCAGAATCAGCTTGGCGCCGCTGCCAATATGCTTGATTTTCAGTACGAGGCGGTAAGAGAATATAAGCTCAATATGATTTACGAGCTTATCGAAAACTACGATATCGACGGAATACTTCTCGACTTTATGAGAGCGCCCGCATATTTCAACCTCAATACTACCACCGAGACGCAGAGAGTTCGGATTATGAAAGAGTTCGCGGAGAAGGTCAAGGCGGCTCTTGACGCAAAATCAGCGAAAACGGGTAAAAAATATTATTTCGGAATAACTCTTCCTCTTGAGGACAACGAGTACGCCGACCTCGGCTTCGATATTGACGCGTTTTGCTCCGCGGGAGTAGAGTTCATAATATTCTGGGATTATTATTTTACCAGACAGGAGTATCATTTGCTTGGCAATACCAAGAAAAAACACCCCGAAACCTTGGTATACGCTATGCTTAGCCAGGCTACTTCGTACAGGGTAGGGGGAAATCAAGTATACAGGTATACGTCGCCCGAGCAGTTTTACACGTCGGCGTATACGGCGTACGCTCACGGTGCCGACGGACTTTCACTGTTTAACCTGCCGTTCTATCGAAATTGGCAATATCCGCCCGAGACCAAGGTAGGATATGAGGTTCCGTTTGAGATAATGAAAAATCTTAAGGACGCCGAATTTTTGGAGTCCGCGGGACAGCATTATTTCCACGGTATACACTACAATCATCTGCTTGCCTCTTTTTCTTTGTCAAGAGTTTCGCTCGGCAACGATAATAACGGCTTTACCTTCAAATTCGATATGGCGGCTCCCAAGGGCGGCTGGAAATCGAAGTACGGATTGCTCAGACTTGAAGCCTCGTCCGATGTAACGGAGGTTGAGTTTGCCGTAAAGGTAAACGGAGTCTGCACGGAGCCGACGGATTACGAGGCGGCTTACGAGGTGAGATATCCCGACCGAATAGGTGAGGAAAATCAATTCAAGTGTTTTGCCGTACCTGTCAGCGCTCTTAAAGAAGGTGACAACGTGTTCGAGGCTAAAAAGCTGACCCCGACGGAGAACAATATTACCTTCACCTTTATAGACCTTACCGTTCAATAAAAAATCCAATCGTACCAATTTAGGAAAAAGCTATGAGAAAAAATATTTTAAAAGAAAAGCTTGAAAAAAGAGAACCGATAAACGGTACTCATATTTCTCTGCCCGTACCGTCTCACGGAGAAATGCTAGGACTTGCGGGCTTTGACTGGGTGTGGATAGATACCGAACACGCTCCAATCGACCATAAGACGCTTCTTGAGTGTATCAACGGCGTCGCTATGACGGGTACTTCGGCAGTCGTAAGAGTTCCCGTGAACGATTACAACGCTACCAAAAAGGTAATCGAGATGGGACCCGACGGTATTATCTTCCCGATGATAAACAATAAAAAGCTTGCCGAGGAAGCGATACAGTCCACTCTGTATCCGCCGTACGGCACGAGAGGCTTCGGACCTATGCGCGCCGTGCGTTACGGATGTGATGACGTCAACGAATATATCCGCGAGGGCGTATTCAATATGGCAAGGCTGGTACAGATAGAGACCGAGGAGGCGGTGAGAAACCTCGATGAGATATTGGAGGTTCCTTACATAGACGGATTTATAATCGGTCCCTGCGACCTTTCTGCGTCAGTCGGAGAGCTTGGCAAAAGCGAGCAGCCGAAAACCAACGCGCTTATAGATATCGTCGGTGAGAAGCTTTCGGCGAGAGGCAAGAGCTTCGGCGTGTCGATAGGAAACGCCACCGAGGAATTTATACGCCGTTACGTCGGAATCGGAGCTAACATAATATCTACGGGTACCGATTACGACTATCTGGTAAAGGGCGCTATCGCTATGAGAACGCATCTCCAGACGGTACGCGACAAGATAAACAAAGAACAGCAGTCGTAAGCTGTTACACACTCAAAAAGGCATCTGTGAAATTCACAGATGCCTTATCTTTTTTGAATCTTGCGAATGAGTAAAATTATAAGCTTTTTGAGTTTTATAAAATTATTGGATTTTTCTCATTCGGTTGACAAACGTTCATTTGTGTGATATAATTTAATGAATATAATTAGGCAAGGTGTGTCTTGCAAATATTTTTATCGAAACTCTTTTCAAAATTATTATAAATCATTACGCGGGGGTTATTATGAATATTTCCTTTTCACCGCCGGATATTTCCGAACTTGAAATACAAGAGGTGGCCGAAGCTTTGCGTTCCGGCTGGATAACTACGGGTCCGAGAACGAAACAGCTTGAGCGTGAGATAGCCGATTACGTCGGAACAAAAAGATGCGTATGCCTCAACTCGCAGACCGCGTGCGCCGAAATGGCACTGCGCGTTTTGGGAGTCGGTGAGGGAGACGAGGTGATTACCTCGGCGTATACCTATACCGCTTCCGCGTCGGTAATTTATCATACGGGAGCAAAAATAGTTCTGGTTGATACGCAGGAGAACGGCTTCGAGATGGATTATGACAAGCTCGAAGCGGCGATAACCGAGAAAACCAAAGCCATAATACCCGTAGACCTCGGCGGCGTACCTTGTAATTACGATAGAATATTTGATATAGTAAACAGAAAAAAAGATATATTCAAGCCTGCTTCAAAAATACAGGAGGCTCTCGGAAGAATAGCCGTAATGGCTGATACCGCCCATTCGTTCGGAGCGGAGAGAAAAGGGAAAAAGACGGGAAGCATAGCCGACTTTTCCTCATTCTCTTTCCACGCCGTAAAGAATTTTACGACGGCAGAGGGCGGGGCGCTCACTTGGAGAACCATCGAGGGCGTCGACGATGATGAGATATACAAGAGTCTTCAGCTTCTCTCGCTTCACGGACAATCGAAGGACGCTCTCGCAAAGACCAAGCTTGGCGCGTGGGAGTATGATATAGTAGGTCCGTGGTATAAGTGCAATATGACTGATATTATGGCGGCGATAGGTCTTGCGCAGATGAAGAGATATCCCGATATGCTGAAAAGGCGCAGGGAGATAATCGAGCGTTACGACGAGGCGCTTAAGCCTCTCGGTGTCGAGACGCTTCCTCATTATACCGACACGCATAACTCCTCGGGGCATCTTTATATAACGAGAATACCGAATATTACGCTGGAGCAGAGAAACGATATTATCACGAAAATGGCTGAGTCGGGCGTTGCGTGCAACGTTCACTACAAGCCGCTGCCTATGCATACGGCGTATAAAAATCTAGGATTTGATATAAAGGATTATCCGAACGCATACGCGCATTTCGCGAATGAGATATCTCTGCCTCTTCATACACGCCTGACAGATGCCGAGGTGGAGTATGTTGTGGAGAATTACGCGAAGTGTGTAAAGGAGTACTTATGAGATTGTTATTAAAATTTAGAATGGAGTTGTATCGTTTGGATAAGGCTTCC
>JAFTZH010000034.1 GCA_017464565.1 Clostridia bacterium | reverse complement strand
TACCTCTTCCACAACGATGGAGACTATGAATTTCCCACTCCACCCGACGGAAATAGCGGAAATAACGGCAATTCCGACAAAAAGCCCGATGAAATTTTAGAGGATTTTTACGAGCCGTTAGGTGAGGATAGCGAACGAAATACTCATGCACTTTCGTTCTCAGAAAAAGCAAGCGTCCGAGATATCGCTCAACGATACCATCGACGTTGACCGCGACGGTAATCCGTTAACTTACATAGACGTCATAAGCTGTGACGACAGTCTGGTTTCCGACGTGGAGAGAAAAATATCCTCGGGCCGCGCCATCAAATGCGTTGATACAGTACTGTCGCCAAGGGAAAAGCGCATCATCACCCTTCGCTACGGACTCGGCGGCGCTAAGCCGATGACTCAACGTGAAATTGCCGAGACGCTGAAAATATCGCGCTCCTACGTCAGCAGAATAGAAAAAAGCGCCCTCGACAAGCTGAGAGCGGAGATGAACGGTTAACTGAGAGAGCTTAAAAAACAAACGTTAAATTTTCTTGCCCCGTTCATGAATTGCACCTTCGGTGCATAAAAGCAGGCTACCCGTCGCAAAAAAAGGACCGAGTCAAAAGCTAAAAAGCAATTGACTCGGTCCTCGTTTCGTGTCCTTAAGGTCACAAAGGATATTTTTTATCTCTTGGAAGTAGCGTCAATAAGCTCGCCCGCAAAGAATTTCTGACAGTCGGAGACTATTTTTTCTACTCGGTCGGAAATAACGTAGAAGCCGCCGTTTCCGTTGATAGTTATATAAGCCTTTCTGCTCGTAAGACGGTAGAACTTATATACCGTTTCCTCTCCCTCGGAATTAAGCACGGTCATTGTAAGCAACAGCTTTGACTCGTCAGCTATAAGTGCCGCCTCGTCCTCCGCGCTCATTTCGTAAGAATCGGAAATAGAAGCGTAAAGCAAGGTTTGATAGAACTTTCTGAAAAGATTGGTATCGTATCTCACGTATACCGTTTCGGTATCCGAGACAATTCTCACCTGATTTGCGTCAACGTAAACTCTGCTTCCGTCCGCCGCGGGAATATAGCCGTCAAAAACTCTTACCTGAGTTTTCATAACGTTGTAATCGTAGTGCGCGGATTTTATCTTGGTATATTCCGTTCCTTCGGAATTATAGCACTTTATCTCCGTACCCGTTATTACCCACAGGTTTCCGCTCTCATCGACGACCTTAAGCTGAGAGAAGGTTGTCTTCTCGTTGCCCTCGGAATCACTTCCGATAACCTTAAGCAGCGTGGAATTGATTGAATCAACGGAATCGCTCTCGCTATTGTCAAGCTCGAAGACCGCATCGTAATCGGGAGTGCTTATAGTTATTTTATCGCAGAAGGCAATACCAAGATTGAAGTAGCTTGAATTTATCCAATCGTATCTGTCCCAATTGAGAAATTCGAGGCTATGGTCTTCTATTTCAACTATCATTTTATAGTCGTAAAGAATCTCACCCATGCTTCCGTCCTTCTTGGTGTCGTATATCTCGGTAAACGCATAGCGCGTTCCCTTCTCGGTCACCTCACTGACGTAGATAAAATTATACACCGTTCCGTTAACGTTTCCGTCTTCGTCCTTGGTATCGAACTTATAGGATATAATATGCTCGGGATAAATGGTATACTCGGGCTTTCCGTCCTTATCCACTCCGTCCTCAAACGCAAGCTTATATTTTATGAAGTCCTCCTTAGACGGATCAAACTTAACGACCTTGACGTACGCGGGGTCGTACAGCCCCTGAAGACAAGCGTTAATTTTATCGTTGGACGCCTGATATCCGCTGAGCTTGAAGGAGGATAAGAAAACGTAAGGCTCGTTAGAGCGTATAGTGTTCTCTCTCTCGGTAAGGTCGATATAATCGAAGCCGACCACGGGATCAAGATACTTCTGGGTGGTAATATCCTCTTCCTTTTCTTCCTCGCCTTCACTGTTCTCAGTGTTACTATTATCAGCATCACTTTCCTCGCCGTCATCGGAAGTGCCCGGAACGTATGCGTGATTCTTATTGAAGATAATAAAATCTTCAACGTCAAAGTAGTCGTTCATTGCCATGGGGTACGTAAGCTGAGGAGTTACGTAATCCTCAATTGCGGCAAGCATTGAATCGCCGAAATCGGATGCAAGAACGTATACCGCGTCTCTCTTTACCTCTTCCTCGCCGCTCATATCGACGTACTGAACGTAATATCCGCCGCCCGTTACAAGAGCGTCACCGATAATTACCTTATACTTATTTCCCGAGGTGTCGGTAAGCACGTAGTACGCGGGAACGTAATCTATCTCCTCACTCTCGTAAAGAGGATATCCGCTCTCGCCGTAAACGAACGCTCCGTTCTCGTCCTTAAGCTGAATTGGGTTACCGTCCTCGTCAACTACGGTTCTCGTTCTCCTCTCGGCAACGAGTCCGTATTCCGAGAACTCTCCGTTCTCATCTTTTATAGGGTCTTGAATCTTTCTGGTGGTAAGCGTATAACCCGCGCTTACGTAAAGAGACGCGAAAAGCTCCTGATTGTAAACCGTAAGAGGCGAGCCCTTGATTATAAAGTCTGCGGAATCGTCAACCTTACCCGTCTCAACGTTATATCTGACGAAGGTAAAGCTTCCCGATTCATTATTGACCTCAAGCTGTCTTATATTTGATTTTTCAATATGGGGGAACATGAGCAGTCGCTGATTGAAGCCGACCTGCTCGTTACCCTCGGTATCGACCACGGCGATTATCTCATACTCGCCCGTCTCGGCGTCAACGTCTATCAGCGTTCCCGCATGGGTCTCGTAATAGCCGTATTCCTCCTCCGTCGGCATTACCGTCTTTCTATCCGTATCGTAAAGCGCGTAAATATCGTTTTTATAGCGGATATAGTAATTCGTACCGTCGGCGGGGTCGGTAACCGTGGTGGTCTTAACGTAATCCAATATGAACACGAGCGCTACGGCAAGCACGGCAATAGCTATTGCCACCGCTATTATAGCCGCCTTGCGCCGCTTCATAAGCGTTGATTTCTTTTTTATCATCTGTTCTTTCTCCTAACGATGACCACTATTCCCGTAATAGCCGCTACAAGAATGGGCACGACGGTGAGAACTACGGTATACTGCGTAGACTCGGCGGTAGTTATCGTATCAATGGTAAGATCGGCAAAGGGCTTGAATTCAAGTCCGACGGGAACGGGCTCTTTACCTATAGTACGAAGGGCTGTCAGAAGAAGATTCGTATTTCCGTAGGAGTTTGACTGAAGCAGCGCGCTTGACGCAAAATCGGTTGAGCCGCAAGCAAGCACGTAGGACGCCTCGTTTACGGTATGGTAGTTATCCTCTTGCGTGGTTCTGTTCTCGACAGAAACCGTCATAAGCTTGAGCTTATTGGTATCGCTTGCGGATTCTCTGAGCACGCCGCCCGCGTAAGCCTCAGCCTTTGCGCTCGTCGTAAACACGTCGAAAATCGCTCTTGACGTTCCGTTGGCGTAATAGCTTGCGTAATCGTACGCTACGTCGTCCTCATCGGTGCTGTTCTCCTCGGGCGCATAGTGCGTGGGGCTATATACGTCGGAATAGGAGATGGACATTGCGTTTTTGAATATTATACTCTGAGGCACGGGGCGCGAGCGCATATCCGTTGTAAAGGCTGCTCCTGTTCCCGCCGTAACGTAGTCTGCCTTGAAGGTATATCCGTCAACGGTCAACGCCTGAGAGGAATCCATTATTCTGTGCGAGGTCTCTACTCCCGCATCGTCGGTATATCTGTCGTAGCTTATTCCCCACTCCTCAAGATACTCCTCGAAGTTCTCAAGTCTCTGGGTATCGGGGTCCATGAATACCATCATGGAATTAGTTCCGTCAAGGAATTTATCAAGCTTCTCTATTTCGTCGATATCAGCGACGCCGTCAGCTACGGTGAAATCGCTCTTGGGGTCGAACACTACGATAAGGCGGCACTTTTCGGGGATCTCATCAGCCGCGAGGTCAAGATTCTGAACTATATAGCCCGCGTCAATAAGAGTATTGAGGAATTGAGAGTCGTCAAAAGCCTCGCCGTGATTGGTCGTAATGCAGGCGACGGGAGATTCCGCTCTCGTAACCGCCAGAATGGAAGCGACGAACGCCTTTTCTCCGTTATACGCCCAAGGAGTCTCGGTCTCACCCTCGTTGAAGGTATAGAAGGACTGAACGTTGTGAACTCTGTATTCCGTTCCAAACGAAACTATAACGCTGGTCGTGTATATCTGAGACAGCGAGTTGGTTTTGAATTTGGAGACGGACGAGGGGTTTCTGATTATATTATAATGCTCAACGTTGAAATAATCGGGGAACTTTTCCTCAAGCTCAAGAGCCGTATGGTGAACGTATCTCTGATAGGTATTTGCTTCGATAGTATCGGGATCGTCACAGAAAATAATATCTATCATGAGGTCTTCGGGCGCTGTGTCGGGATTTTCCTCTCTTGCCTTATCTACCATTTCAATGGGAGAGAGGGACTCAAACTTTTCGTCGCCGTTCTCTATAAGGTCAAGCGCCGTGTCCGAAAGGCTGTAAAGCAGCTCGGGGGTGAGGTCCGCGTACCACAGAAACTTCTGTGACAGAGCGGAAAATATAACGTTTACTATAATTATCACAGCGATGATAAGCGCCGTTAGCCCCGCGGACACTCCGCCGTAGCGAAGCTTGCGGCTCGTGGATGTTTTCATTTTCATAGCTTTTTCCTACCTTTCTGATTTATCCGTAAATCAACCCCAACGACGCTTGTCGTATACACGCGTCGTAAGAAGGAGGAATACGCCCGTTATGGAAAGATAATAGAGTATCGCCGAGAAATCAAGCATTCCGCCCGTGAAGCTTCCGAAGCGGCTCATAACGCTTATCCAATCGATAACGAAGCGGATAGCATAAACGTCGATGAACTGATTTACCATATCAAGCACGAGCATGACCGCAATTATAGCAACGGTGATAACGGCTGCGGCAAGCTGGTTTTCGGTAAGCGAGGACACGAAAAGTCCAATGGCAATAAACGCCGCTCCGATAAGGATTATTCCTATAAGGCAGGAAAGTATCTCCGCCGTTACGGGACCTACGTGCATTACGGAATAGGACTCATTTGCTCTCTCCGCTCTCGCGTAGGAGTAAAGCGGGAAGAAGTTAATGCAGGAAACGACGACCGTTCCAAAGAACAGAGTGAACGCCGCCAAGAATTTGCCGAGCACCATTTCCCATATCGACACGGGAGCCGTAAGCAACAGCTGCTCGGTTCGCAGCTTCTTTTCCTCTGCGAACAGCTTCATCGTAAGAAGCGGAATGAGAATGATGAAGGCAAAGATAAGCATCGTGAAATAGGTTGACGTATCGTAGGACTGACTTCCAAGCGTTGTGTAGCAGCACAACAGAGCAGCCGCCGCAAGAAATACTCCGACGTAAACGTAGCCTATTGCGTTTATGAAGTATGAACGCAGCTCTTTTTTATAAATCGCAAACATATCTATTTTAATTCCTTTCGTTTATATAAGCAAGAGTATATCAGGAGTTCTGCTCGTCGTCAAACAGCGCGGAGTACTTACCGCCCTGAGACTTGTCCGTCTTTTCCATGATGGACTTGGCAACCTCTGCCTCAGCAGCCGCCTTGACGTTTCTCTGTCTTGCGCCCTTGCGCTCGTATCTCTGCTTAGGCGCGCTCTGGTCAACTATTGCGATAAAGATGTCCTCAAGGCTCATGCCCATTGCCTCAAGTCCGACGAGAGGCCATTTTTTCTCAGCCAGCGTATAGAACAAGCTCTTTCTTATGTCGATGCCGACCTCGCTCTCAATGAGGTACGAATAAGCGTCTCCGTCTCTGTTGGAAAGCACCTCGGCGTAAACGATACCGGGCTTTGAGCGGAGCATTGCGAGAACCTCCTTCTGAGGTCCGCTTATCTTGACGTTGAAGCGTCTGTTGTTTTCAACGGCTCTCGTGATGTTCTCCGTCTTTTCGTCGGCAACTATCTTACCCTTGTTTATAATAACTATTCTGTCACAAACAGCTTGTACCTCTTGGAGAATATGCGTGGACAGAATGACCGTGTGGTCGCGTCCGAGGTTACGAAGCAGGTTTCTTACTTCTATTATCTGCTTAGGGTCAAGACCTACGGTAGGCTCGTCAAAGATAATGACCTCGGGACTTCCGATAAGCGCCTGCGCGATACCCACTCTTTGCTTATAACCCTTGGAAAGATTTTTGATAACGCGCTTGTAGACGTCCTTTATCTTGACTACCTCGCATATTTCCTCAAGGTGCTTGTCGCGGTTAAGCTTACAGCCCTTAAGGTTGTAGTTGAAGATAAGATATTCTTCAACCGTCATATCAAGGTAAAGCGGAGGCTGCTCGGGCAAATATCCTATATGCTTCTTTGCCTCAAGCGGATTTTCAAGCACGTCTATGCCCGCCACCGATACGCTTCCCGAGGTTGAGGAAAGATATCCCGTAAGAATATTCATCGTGGTACTCTTACCCGCTCCGTTAGGTCCGAGAAATCCGACTATCTCTCCCTTGCCGACCTCAAAGCTGATATCGTCAACCGCACAGTTTGCGCCGTAATTTTTTACAAGATGCTCAATTTTTATCATAACTGAGGAATTCCTTTCTTGTTTTTCCTTCGTATAATCATACATAGTACATTATAGCATATATTTATAAACATTTTATGAACTACACACTTTTTTATACAAATTTATGATGATTTTTGTGTGAAAATTTTGTGATTTGTTAGGGAACGAGAATGCAAAGACGCGATTTTCCCGTCTCCCGATAAATTGCAATTTGAGTTTTTTACAAAAAAAGAGCCGAGTCAAAGATTTGTAATGACTCAGCCCCAAAGCTTTTATTCAATTTGCTTTTTATAGATAAACCGCGAGTGCCGTGTAACTGCATTAGAGGAACCCTGTGTCCAGGGTGGTGTCCTATCTCCGCTTTACTGCTCCCAACGTCCTCTGTAAATCGTCGAGACAAGTCAATCGAGGAAATACGAGGGAGGTCTGCAAACCACTTTGAACTCTGTTTCGGACTCCAATTCATTAATGTGGTTCTTTATATACAATTATCACGCACACCGCAGCCCTTACTTTTTCTTTCGCGAAAGAAAAAGTAAGCAAAAAGAAAGCAAAACTATAATATTTGTGCTAACATAGCATGTTAAACTTGCTTAATGCTATCATGGCCGCGAAAGAAAAAGTAAGCAAAAAGAAAGCAAAACTACAATATTTGTGCTAACATATCAAGCAAAAAGAAAGCAAAACTATAAAAATCAGTTCTAACCCTTCAAGCAAGTTCTTTGAAGGTGTCGGAAACTTTCTTCCAAGAAAGTTTCTGACCGCGTCCTCGCATCCTCGCGTCCTTAAGCGTCGTAGTCTATTTCCTGAGAAAAGAGGTCGTCGAAATAATCCGCTATATCGTCGAATTCGTCGTCATCGTCAACGGTAACGAGAATTTCCTCGTCGCCCTCCTTAGCGAGCTTAAGAATTACGTATTCCCATTCCACGTTATCGCTTTCGGTATCGACCTCAGCGTCTGCGGGAAGCAGAGCGACGTAATGCTCTCCGTTCATTTCATGCTGTCCTATTACCTCGAACTCAACCTCGTTGCCGTCCTCGTCGGTAAGAGTAAATACTGCGCTTTCGTAATTATTTTCTTCCATTTCAAATCTCCTTATACACCTTGTGCTGTATTTATATTTTATACCAAGCTTGCCAAAATGTCAACAGAATTTTCAAAAGATATTTGTAAACTTTTGTCAATCGAAGCTGAGCATCTCGGAAAGTATGGAATTACTGACCAAAAATCCCTTATCCGTAAAGTAAATCCGACTGCCGTGACGCCCCATAAATCCTTGATTTATCCACTTCTCAACGGCAGCGTAGTCTTCAAAAAAGTCTCTGCCAAAGCGAGCCGAGTATTCCGAGGTATCGATACCCTCTGCAAGCCTCAGCCCAAGCATGACGTATTCCTCGCGGATATCGTTATCCGACGGCGCCTCGTCCTCGGCTAAGATATCCTCTCCGCGTATAAACGCTCCGATATCCCGTGAGTTACCGTATCTTCTGCCACCAAAATACGAATAAGCCGCAACACCGAAGCCGAGATATTCGCGCCCCTGCCAATATCGGAGATTGTGGCGCGACCGCCGTCCTTTTTTGGAAAAGTTGCTTATTTCATATTTTTCATAGCCCGCGTCCGCAAGCTTTTTTGAGCAAAGACAGTACATATGCGCCTGAGCGTCGTCGTCCGCAAGGCAAAGCGTCTCCCTCTGCCGCCAGAATCGCGTTCCCTCCTCAAGCGTCAAGCCGTAAGCCGATATATGCTCGGGTGAAAGCGAGATAAGAAAATCCAAAGAATACTCAAAGCTATCAAGCGTCTGGTCGGGTATGCCGTACATAAGGTCGGCGCTCACGTTGTCAAAGCCCGCCGCCCTTGCGTCAGAGAAGCATTTTACAAAATCCTCGCAACCGTGCGCTCTTCCGAGCAGCGCAAGCTCAGCGTCCACGGCGCTCTGCAAGCCAATGCTCAATCGGTTAACGCCCAATTTCCGTATATCCTCAAAATATTTTCTGTCAGCCGTAGCGGGATTACATTCAAGCGTTATTTCAGCGTCTGGGGCAATATCGAAGCTGCGCTTCAGGCTATCAATAATTTTTTCAAGCTCTGCGACTTCAAGCAGGGACGGAGTGCCGCCCCCGAAATACACCGTATCCACCTCGTATCCTTTCGCCGCCGCGCTCTCCGCCTCTATCCTTCGGCAAAGCTCACGGACGTACGCCGACATATATTCCCCGCTCTTATCGGGAAAGGAGCAAAAATCGCAGTACCCGCATTTTTTTACACAAAACGGTATGTGCAGGTAAATTCCAAGACTTGATTTCATCGTTTCAGCTCCTTGTTTTTCGGTACTTTACAGATATTATATCATTTTATTTGCTTTTTGTAAACAAAAAACTTGCATTTTAAGAAAATATGTGGTATAATAAATTTAATTATATTAATTTTTAAGGAGAAGCAAATGTCGGACAAACCCAAAATCGATAAACGTGGGTTTCTTAAGCTGATGAGTCCAAAGAAAAGACCCGTAAATCTGTTTATACTGATTGTTTCGATAAGCGCTATCATATATACGCTGATATATCTGATTCTCGGAAACGGAAGATTTTCGGACGTCTTTTTCACAAGATGCGCCGATTTCTATATGGACTTTTTCAACTCAATAAGAGACGCCTCACAAGGAAGCAGAGTTTACACGGAGCGCGGAGTTATCTATCCGCCTATGGCAAATCTTTTCTATCTCATTATGTCGCGTTTTACGCCCACGGCGTATAACAACACGTCATTTGACAACATAGAAAGATATTCCTGGCCCGATTACTCGTCTCCGATGATGTTGGTCGTAATAGTAAGCGTAGCCTTTGCGTTTATATTCTTCTTCATCGCTTACAACGCAATGAAAAACGGCTCAAGCTATCGCAGATTTGCTTTTGCGTTCCTCGCCTTCTTCAGCGTTCCCGTCCTCTATCTCATAGAGAGAGGAAATATAATAATTCTCGCCCTTATCTCGCTGATGATCTACGCGTTCACCTATAACAGCGAGGAAAAATGGAAAAGAGAGCTTGGACTTATAGCCTTGGCGTTCTCCTTCTCCATAAAGCTCTATCCCGTCGTGTTCGGGTGGCTTCTTATAGCGGACAAGCGCTGGAAGGACGCGCTTAAGTGCGTAATATACGGCGTTCTTATGCTGTTGCTCCCCTCGGTATTCTTCGGCGGACCCGCTTGCTTCTATTACGTTTTCCTTAATATCTTCGATTTCTCAACGGGCTCGGGAAGCACGCTGACGACGATACTCAACTTCATCCATATGCCCGATATCGGTCAGACCGTCTTCAATCTTCTGGTCTACCTCTGGGTGCTTATCTGCGGACTTTCGTTTGCGGTCTCCGCATTCATAAGACGGAACGAGCAATGGAAAACATGGACTCTCGGTCTCGTTACCATACTCTGTATCCCATCGCTCACCTCGCTTTATAGCTGGGCGTTCTTTATCATACCGCTGATAATGCTGTTCAATAAGCAAAAGCTTAGCAAAGCCGAGTGGGTATATACGGTTATGATGTGCGTACCGTTCGCATTCCTGCCCTTCAGATTTTCCTTCTTCGTATCTCCCAATATGGTCATGGTCTACGCCGCCACGGCAGCTCTGTCCATCTGGTGCGTGATAGATACGGTAAAGGAGCTTAAGCTCTTTATAAATCAAAAGAAAGCCGAAGGAATCAGCTTTAAGCAATATATGAAATCCTTGGTATCAAAGGATTGATAAAATTTCATAAAAAATGAGTTGGAACGAAAAGCTCCAACTCATTTTCTGTTATTCCTCACTCTTATCGTCTCTTGACAGCTCGTATTTGGTAAGCAGGAAAGAGCCTACAAAGCCAATTGCAAGAAGTATGAGTGAAATTCCTACTATTCCGAGGGGTACGGAGGTCGCCGCCCAATCGGTGTAGAGCGTGTAAACGTCGGTATTGAGGAACATCGACGCAATAGAGCCAAAGGCAAGACCGATGACCGCAAAGAACGCCGTCGTCTTGTGCTTTTTGAGTATTGCGGAGAATATTCTCGACACGCACACTATACCGATAAGGAAACCTATTCCCAAAGCGGCGTAAAGCAGAAGCACCTGCGGATTTTCAAATATATAATCTCTGTGCAGACTGTTAAGAATGGGCTTGAACTGACCGAACGCCATCAGAATTGCCGTTGCGCTCAGCCCGGGGACTATCTGCGTTACGGACACAACGAAGCCGAGAGGCAGATATACGAAAATACGCCATACGGGGAAATCGGTAAAGCTTGCGCCCGTTTCAGCCCCCGAGGAAAGCGCTATGGAAACAGCGCCGATAGCCAAAGGAATGATAACGCCGATGACGAACAGAATAGCTCTCGCGGGCGTTATCTTCGCGCCCTTTATCTCCTTTGTAAGCGCGGGAACAGCGCCGATCATAAGTCCGACGAACAGACAAATAACCTGAAACAGATACGCTTCAAATACCTTCTGAATAACGAGAAAGCCCGCCACAAAGCCGACTATAACGCCTATTCCGATAGGAATAAGGAACATAAGACAGCGCTTAAAATCGTTGAGTATGTTGCCGAGAGCATACAGCATTCCCGTGTAAAGTCCGAAAATAATGGCGATAGTCGAGCCGCTGACCCCAGGGACTATTACCGCAAGTCCGATAAATACGCCGAGTATGAGCGCCATTACCCAAGTTTTTGTTGTGTGCTTTTGAATAGGGCAATCTTCAATTGCCGCAGAGTTTTGCTTTTTCATGTTGTAAACCTTTCTTAAATAGTTTAATAATTTATATATCAAGCTCCATTCTTACGTGAGGAATACCTTCCTCCATAAATTCGTCGGAGACGGTGACAAACCCAAGGAACTTGTAAAACTCCTCAGCGTGACTTTGCGCGTCTATGACTATTTTTGAGCAATTAAGGCGTTTTTTGATTTCGGGAATACTCTCCGTCATAACTTTCGTACCAAGCCCCTCGCCGTGAACGATGGAAAGCACCCTGCCGACCTTAGCAATTCCCTCGCCCTCGTCCGAGGCGAAGGCGCGGAGATACGCCCGCACAGTGCCGTTCTCCCAAAGAAAGCAGTGTAAGCTGCGGTAATCAACGTCGTCCTCGTCAACGTAGCGTATGTTCTGCTCCTCGACGAATATCTTTGCCCGAGCCTTAAGAAGCTCGTATAGCTCGGCGGTGGTCAGCTCGTCAAAGACCTTCGCAATAAAATTCATATTAGATTTTCACTCCATTCTTTCCATTCAGGATTTTTTGTTTCTATAAGATAATTCTTTTTTATCCGTGTCCAACGCTTCAATTGCTTTTCACGAGCTATTGCGTCTTTGATTTCGGAATATTCTTCAAAATATACAAGCTTATTGATACTGTATTTTTTAGTAAAGCCGTCAAATCGTCCGCTCTTGTGCTCATGTAAACGTCTTTTTAAATCACTCGTAACCCCAACGTAAATAACGGAATTTGTCTTGTTAGTCAGAATGTAAACATAATACATAATTTCTCCTTTAGAAATCTGCATCGCAATCTTCATTTTAACGTGTCATCCTGCGGTGAAGATACGAGAGGTATTTATTTGAGTCGCCGCAAAAACTCACCACTTGTGTCATCCTGAGCGGAGTCACAAAGAAGGAATAAAATCGCTGTCGTCCTATGTTCCCTTGTGACGCAGTCGAACTTTTTGGGAGACGAGGTACGAGTCAAGCAAAAAGCGACGAACGAAGCGTAAGCGGAGTGAGGAAGGGATCTACTTCGATTTATCGCTATCCCTTCTGTGATTAAAAGTTACATTCCCTTTGCAATATAAAAGTAACACTTGCGCAAGGAAGGTTATCGAAAGCCGTTAGTAGATCCCTGCCTCGCGTTGCTCGTTGCTTTCCGCTCGGTTCGTTCCTCTCCTCACGGAAAGTTCGACTGCGTCACAAGATATTATCAATTCGCTTCAAAAAATCCGTGCGTTGTGACTCCGCTCAGGATGACACGTTGGGGTGACATGTAACGTAAATTTAAGATTACTCACCACGCGCAAAGGCTTAAGGATGTGCGAACTTAGTTGTCGAGCCGACGTGTGAGACACACGACGGACTCGACGTGCCCTGTCCTCGGAAACATATCAACAGGCTGAACCTCACCAATCTCATAGCCGCAATCTCTGAACCACACGCAGTCTCTCGCCAGCGTTTCCGGATTACACGAAACGTACACCACTCTCGGCACGTCAAGGCTCGAAAGGCACTCTGCAAGCTCCTTGGTGCTTCCCTTTCTCGGCGGGTCGATTATTACTACGTCGGGACGGTTGCCGTGCGTGCATCTGAGTATAGTCTCAGCGTCGCCCGCGTCTCCGCAGAAAAATTCCGCGTTTTCAATTCCGTTATACTCAGCGTTAAGCTTGGCACATTCCACAGCGCCCTCAACTATCTCAATACCCGTCAGCGTCCGTGCGTCCTTCGCCACGGAGAGCCCAATAGTTCCCGTACCGCAATAGAGGTCTACCAAGGTCTGTGAGCCGTCAAGGCGCGCCCGCTCTTTTGCAAGTCCGTAAAGCAGCTCCGCGCCCTCTCGGTTGACCTGATAAAAGGACTCGGGAGAGATACGGAAGCCAAGACCGCACAGCGTATCTTCAATATAGTCCTTACCCCAAAGCGTTCTGTAATTCTTACCGAGAACCACGTTGGTATTCTCGGTATTCTCGTTTACCATAATGCTGACTATCCAAGGAAATCTCTCCGTCGCCTCACAGACAAGCTCGTTTTCCGCAGGAAAGCTTCTTCCGTTCACGACAAGGCAGAGCATGACCTCGTCCGTTGCCTCGGCTATTCTGAGATAGATATGACGAAGCAGCCCCGTGCCCGTCGTCTCGTCGTAAGCTTTTATCCCGTTTTTATCACAAAAGCCGCAGACAAATTCCGTGATATCCGCAAATGCGGAGTTCTGTATTGAGCAGTTATCCACGGGGACTATATTATGCGTCTTTGAAGCGTAAAATCCAGCCTTCATTCCCGATTTGGTGTTACTTACGGGATATTGAGCCTTATTTCTGTATCCGCGCTCCTTTTCCGTACTCAAAACGGGCAGAACGCGCACCTCTCCAAGCCCCGCCTTATCGAACGCGGCTCTGACAAAATTATATTTTATCTGCTTTTCATGCTCGTAAGTAATATGTCGATAAACACAGCCGCCGCAGGACAGCGCCGCATTGCAAAAGCTTTCCGTCCGTCTGTTCGGTGACGGAGAAATAACGGCGTCAAGCCTTGCCACAGAAAAGCTCTTGTTATCCTTAATTATCTGCACTCTGACCTTGTCGCCCGTGACAGCGCCCTTGACGAACACCACCTTACCCTCGTGACGTCCGACACCACAGCCAAGGTTGTTTATGTCTATAATATCAAGCTCTAAAAATTCGCCTTTTTTCATTTTATTATTCAATATAAAACTTCTTTCCGTCCTCAAGTCTGAGGCAGCCGAGCGTCTCGCCGAATGCCGCGCCGCAGTCGATAATTATACCGTACTCGCCCTTGTATATCTTTCCGTTCTCCGCGCCGTCCACGTTATACGTCGGCGTGTGTCCCGCGATTACGGTAGCATCGGCAAAATACTGTCTGTCAACGTCAAGCGCCTCGGAAATAAAGTCCTCGGGCATATAGTCCTCAAGGGGCGTATCCTCGTCAAAATCTGCGATGCCCGCGTGAACGAGAATATATTTTTTGCCGCTGACCTCTGCCTCCTCGTAAAGAGACATATCCGCAAGGTATTCAAGCGCGCCCTCTCTCATATCGTCGTCAAGCGCCTTAAAGCCCTCAATGGTCTTTTGTCCGCCGTTCTGCATCCACTCTGCCATCTCGGCAAGCGTCTCCGCGTCGGGTGTCTCGCCCGAAAGCATTTTATTAAGCTCGGTGAGAAGTCTGTAAGCGCGGTAATCGCAGTCACCCAAAATCGGAATAACGTTATACCTCATGCTGAGGTCGCAAAGAAGCTCCATAGGCTCGTCGCCGTAATCAACGATATCTCCGAGAACGTACATCACGTCGTCGTCGGAAAACTGTATCTCCTTTAAAAGCTTCTTGAACTTATCAAAACAACCGTGAAGGTCTGAAACTACGTATGTCATTATTATTTTCCTCCGTGAAAGTTAGTTTTTGTGTGGGGATGCGGGGATGATATGGGGATGCGCCTTACTTTTTTCTTTCGCGAAAGAAAAAAGTAAGCAAAAAAGAAAGCAAAGCTGAAAATAAAGTGTAAATACTGTGGTTTAAACTATGATTTATATAAGCCTTACTCTATTACTGTAATAAAGCTCGCATTCAACAGTTTTATCAATTTCCGCTATCATGTCCGCTATAGCTTGGCACACGGGATTTTCCGTATAAAAATGCCCTGCTTCTATAAGATTTATCTTCATTTCGGGGGCGTCGGTCATACTGTGATATTTGAACTCACCGCTGATATAGGTATCCGCGCCCAAAGCAATTGCGGCGTCGATATCGTCACCGCCCGAGCCGCCTAGCACCGCGACCTTACGGCAAGTAAGCCCTGCGTCCGACAGCCACACGCCCTCAGCGCCAAGAAGTCCTTTTACCTTTTGCGCAAGCTCCCGCGCGCTCATATCCGAGGGAAGTATGCCTATTCTACCAATATCGCACTCCCCAAAGGCTTGCACGTTTTCAAGCGCCAGCAAGGACGCAAGACAATCGTTAACTCCGCCACAGGCGGCGTCAAGTCTCGTATGGAATGAAAAAACGGAAATTCCGTTCTTTATAAGGTCAATTACCTTTTCGGCAACGTAATTTTCTCCGTTTATACTTTTGAGCCCCTTGAATATCATGGGGTGATGGGACACTATCACGTCATAGCCGCCGTCAATAGCCGCTCTCACAGCCTCCGCAGTAACGTCGAGCGTTATAAGAACCTTTTTTACCTCTTTCGCAGGCTGAGGACAGCACATAAGTCCGTCGTTGTCCCACTCGCAAGAAAGCGACTTTGGTATCCTCGCGTCAAGTTTTTCGTACAACTGCTTTACCGTCATATTTTTATCTCCCTATAGCGATTTTTATACGTTGGATAAGCTCCGTATCCTCGGATACGTCAGTGCCCGACGTTCTCTTTCCGTCCGCTCTGCGCTCTATAACGCTTATCCAATGCTCACCAAGGCGTACGAGCGCATCTCCGCCTCTGGCAATGTTTATTCTTCCAAGCAACAGCTCCTCGGGCGCAAGGCTTTGCTTCTCCCCCGAAAAGCGCGCTAAGATTATCTGATATATTTTTTCCTCCTCGGCAATCGCCTCGTCTATTATCTCGTACCCGTTCTCCAAGAGAAATCCCCTAAGATATTCGGGGTGAGTCATAGGCTGAAGGCAGAGGTTGATACTCTTATTTTTAGTCCACGGAGCGTCGGAGATTATCCTCGCGATAAGCTCGCCGCCCATGCCGAGTATCATGATATCGTCGGGAGCAAACTGCTCTATTCCGTCAAGTCCGTCGGCTCTTCGCACCTCAATTTTGCCGTCAAGTCCGTAATTCTTTATATTTTCTTCTGCTCTTTCCACGGGGCCCGCGTTTATATCCGAGGCAATCGCTCCCCTCGCTCTGCCGCTAAGACAAAGAGCTATCGGAAGATATGCGTGGTCAGTTCCTATGTCCGCAACGAAAGCGCCCTGCCTGCAAAACGAGGCGGCAGCGGCAAGCCGCGGTGTGAGCTTTGGTATTTCCTTCATAGTAAAAAATTTCCTTAAGTATAAATATGAATTAAGCGGGGATTTCGCTATTCAAAATCCCCGCAAATCCGTTAGTTTTTAGCGGCAAGAAAATCGTTTATCTGCTTAATAAGCGCGTCTGCGTCCGTGCCGTGAACTGCGCAAGCGTCCGCAATGGACTCTCCTCTCGCGGAAGGACAGCCAAGACAGTGCATTCCTATAGCGAAGAAAAACTGTGCCGTATCGGGAGCGTAATCGAGAACGTCACAGATGATGGATTCCTTAGTAATCTGCATCGTAATACCTCCTTACAGAATTTATACTATACATATATTATAAATCTAAATTTCCCCTTTGTCAACAATTAAATGCGCTCAAAGCCTTATTTTTTACTATTTGAAGCCCACCGCGCTAAGATTTACAAAACCAACACAATTTGTTAATACTGAAATTATTTTATTTAAGTAAAATAATTTTGATGTAGCAACGTTATCATAACGCTTCAAATTGTGATTTGTCGTGCTGTTTGATATGTTCGCACTCTCTTCGTGTCATCCTGAGCGTACGCACTTTATTGGGAGAACCAAAAGTACAATTCGAAGGATCTTTGCCGCTTGCGGCAACAACAAACTTCGGTTGGAAATCCTTTATGCTTTAAGGGC
>JAFTZH010000033.1 GCA_017464565.1 Clostridia bacterium | reverse complement strand
TCCCGACGGAACGGCAAAGGATCCCGCGCTTTCCTGCAAGGAGTACGAGAAGAAAATAGATTCTCTCGGCGGAATAGATATACAGGTACTCGGTATAGGCCGTAACGGACATATAGGCTTTAACGAGCCTTCGGAGGACGGACTTATAGCCGACACTCACCTTACCGACCTTACGCAGAATACCATAGAGGCAAATTCGCGCTTCTTCGCCTCAATTGACGAGGTGCCCACTCACGCTCTTACTATGGGTATCGCAAGCGTCTTTAAGGCTCGTAAGATAGTTATTCTCGCAAACGGAGAGTCAAAGGCTGACGCGGTAAAGAAAATGGTAGAGGGTCCTATCAGCACTATGTGCCCCGCTTCCTTGCTCTGCCTGCATCCCGACGTAACGCTCGTATGCGACAAGGCGGCTTATTCCTTGGTTGACTGAAAATTACTTAAATAATTAAAAATCTCGGCTATGCGTAAAGCATAGCCGAGATTTTTTTAATAGCCGTTGAGTCCGAGGCCGATGATAAGGTCGGGATAGTTTTTAAACGCTGCGTTTCTGTCAAAATAGCAGGTGTGCGTTCCTATCGTTGCCGAGTCTGTATATTGCCACATTCCCGTGCGGCTTCCGAACGAAGCGGGCCAATTCGCCTCACCGGAATTCAGCCATCTTGCCAGCCATACGTCAAAATCCACGGTGATTTTTTCGGTGTCGAGCTTTGTCGTGAGCCAGTTGTTGTTGACGTAAATCCCGCAGAAATATCCGCTGCTTTGCATTTTCTCAATGAAAGCCGAGCACATTTCGGTCAGAAGCTTACTTTCAAGGTTTTCCTGTGAGGTATCCTCAATGTCAAGAAATACGGGGTATTCAAACTGCTTTCCCGCTATCTGCTCCAAAAACAGCTTCGCGTCGTTCAATATTTCGTCAACGGTGAGAGCGTAGGAATAATAATAACAGCCTACGTCAAGCCCCGCGGCTTTTGCTTCCGCGTAATTGGTTTCAAAGTAAGAGTCCTTTCCGTTGGTGCTTCCCGCTTTGATTATGACGAAATCTATCCCTGCTTCTTTTATTTCGGTCCAATTTATTTTTCCGTTCCAGGCAGATACGTCTATTCCGTAAGCGAGTATCTCGGTGTTGTTTACGTAAGCTCCCTTGTATACGTCAGACGAGCGGACGGGAGAAGTTTCATACTCGTATCCGCAGTTATTTTCGCAAAAGGTGTGAACGTAACCGTCAAGCGTACTCGTGGGGTAAACTATTTCGGACTTGAGGGAATGATTCGTAGGAGCGACTATATCGGATATGTAGGAATAGTCGCAAGCGGAGCAGGAATGTGTAGTGTATCCTTGCTTTAGGCAGGAGGGAGCAGACACCTCCGAGGTGAAAACGTGTCCCTTGGGCAGAGAAAAGTCACTCTTGTATTCGTATCCGCAAGCGCAGGAGTATTGCGTGTACCCCTCGTAAAGACAAGTGGGAGAATGCTTCTCGGCTCTTAACGTATGTCCCGTCGGAGCCACGAAGTCGCTTTTGTATTCGTATCCGCAGGAACAGAAGTAATAAGTATAACCTTCTTTCTCGCACAGAGGAGCGAAGGTTTCCTCGGAAAGCGTATGCCCCGTAGGAGATATTATATCCGTTTTATATTCAAACGAGCAATCGACGCAGGAGTTGAGAGTATAACCCTCGGCGTCGCAGGTAGGGGGGACGGGAGACGTTTTGAATTCTTCGTGCGTACACTCTCTTTCGCAGGAAGAAATAAAAGCCGCGCATAAAAAACAAAGCGATAAAAGAAACAATGAAATAAAACGTCCTTTTTTATATCTCATTACAGTCCGACTCTCCTTTGATATCAATATAATAAAATTATACCAATTTTAGAAAAAAAGTCAATAGCGAGGAAAAAAGCTTTTTGTCGAAAGGATATGTAATTTATGGGAATTAAAATAAAAAATTATAAATAAATGCGAAGCGTCGGGATATAATAATTATTGCAAAAATATTTCTCGGAAAGTATTGACAAAAGAAAATTTTTGTGGTAGAATATAAAAACTCTCCCCGAAAGAGAAAATATCAAAATTTTTCAAAAAAATTCAAAAAATCTCTTGACAAGAGGAAGAGTAAGTGATATAATATTCAAGCTGTCCGCGAGAGCGGGGAGCAGAAGGTCATTGAAAATTGAACAACAAGAGATAAGTACAAAGCGAAAAATAAGGCTGAGGCCGAGGAGGGAGCGAGAGCTCCGGAATCGGCGGAGAGCAAAGAACGCAAGTGCGAAATCTCGTCGATGAGTTTA
>JAFTZH010000032.1 GCA_017464565.1 Clostridia bacterium | reverse complement strand
TAAACTCATCGACGAGATTTCGCACTTGCGTTCTTTGCTCTCCGCCGATTCCGGAGCTCTCGCTCCCTCCTCGGCCTCAGCCTTATTTTTCGCTTTGTACTTATCTCTTGTTGTTCAATTTTCAATGACCTTCTGCTCCCCTTACGGACAAGCTCACCGTACAGTTGAAGGACACCACAGGAGTGAATGACTGAACCTCTGCTGTTTTCAGACGTTCAGTGCTCACCCGAGTAGTACACCGACCGCATCATACGATGCGGTCGGCATTGGTGGGCCAACAGGGACTCGAACCCCGGACCGACCGGTTATGAGCCGGTAGCTCTAACCAACTGAGCTATTGGCCCTCAACTGCGACCTGTATATTATATCTCAACTCTCTTTTTTTGTCAATAGCTTTTTGAAAAATATTTAAAAAATTTTTTTGAAATATTATTTTTTCATCGACAGCTTTTTCTTGATTTAATTTTTTAATAATGATATCCTTTTATCAGGAAGGCGCATACCGTTCCAAAAAATCAAGGAGTAATAATATTATGAAGAAAAAAGCAATACTTACGGCAATATCTCTGTTAGTTATTATCGCCTCTCTGTTTTCCGCCTGCACGGAAAACAAGCAGTCTCCCGAGCAAACCACTCGCACGTCCGAGAAATCTTACGACCTTATAATAAAGGAGCTTGAGGAGAAAATTTTGGAATTACAGCAGAACCACTACGTATCCGAAGCCGAAAGGCAAAAGCAAATAGAAGAATTATTGAAAGAAATAGACGCTCTGCGAAGCGAAACTGCAAGCGGTGAGGAAACAACTACCTCTGCGACTCTTCCGAAATCCGTATTTACGTACGAGATCAAGGACGACAAGCTTTGGATAACGGGCTTTACGGGAGACGACGAGCATATAGTCATTCCCTCCGAGATAGACGAAAAAAAGGTATACGGAATATCCGACAGCGCGTTTGAAGGATACTCCTTTAAATCGGTGATAATATCAGACGGCGTTGAATACATAGATTGGTTCGCATTTTATAACTGCTCTTCTCTATGCTCGATAACTATTCCGTCAAGCGTATATAAAATAGGATATTCCGCATTTGACGGAGCCTCAAAGGCATTCACCGTCTACTGCCACAGCGGCTCGTTCGCGCAAAGCTACGCCGAAAGCTACGGTATAACCTACGCTTTGATATAAAAGCTTCATATTATAATAAGGATATTGACGGTCCGACGTTTTTGCGTCGGACCGTTTACTATACCGCGAAAGCAAATAAATATTATATCAAACGATTGCAATTCACGAATATTTATGTTACAATCTATATGATATATACGGCGCACCGCCGCAGTACGAAAGGATACCGCTATGTTTATAAAAGGTCTGCAAAAAACCACTTTGCTTGATTTCCCGGGAAAAGTTGCCTGTACAGTATTTACGGGCGGCTGTAATTTCAGATGCCCGTTTTGCCACAACGCTTCTCTCGTAATATCCCCCGACCGCGACGAGCAGATATCCGAGGACGAGTTTTTTTCCTTTCTTGAAAAAAGGCGCTCGATTCTCGACGGGGTTTGCGTCACGGGAGGAGAGCCGTTACTGCAAAAGGATATCGAGAGCTTTATGAAGCGGATAAAGGATATGGGATATCTCGTCAAGCTTGACACCAACGGTTCCTTTCCCGAAAGGCTCAAAAGTATTCTCGACCAAGGACTTGCCGATTACGTAGCTATGGATATAAAATCCTCCGAAGAAAAATATCCTCTTCTGTGCGGAATCGACGTTGACACGAAAAAAATATCGGAAAGTATTTCTCTTTTAATAAAAGGAAGGATTCCCTACGAATTCAGAACTACGATAGTCAGGGAGCTGCACTCGCTGAAGGATATCGAGGACGCGGCAAAATGGATAGAAGGCGCCTCGCGCTACTTCCTGCAGTCCTTCAAGGACTCGGGGGACGTTATATCGTCGGGGCTGTCGGCGTACTCGCCCGAAGAACTGCGTAAAATACTTGACGCGGTAAGAAAAGCCATACCCTCCGCCGAACTCAGAGGCGTTGACTGATTCAAACAAAAACATCTCTTTTATACAAGATATTGTGATTTTTGACAACATTCATATCAATATATTGTGGGAACTCACAATTGACAAATTATATCTTTTGCTTTATACTTATATATGCTACGTACCGAAACAAAAATTTATAAAGCAAAGGAGAAGAAAATGTATCAGGTATTAAAAAGAGATGGAAAAGTCGTTGATTTCAAATTAGATAAAATAAACGAAGCCATCAAGCTCGCTTTTGAAGCACAGGAAAAGAATTATCACCCGGATGTCATCGAGCTGCTCGCCCTCAAGGTAACAGCCGATTTTGAATCAAAAATAAAAGAAGGACTTATCGCTGTCGAGGATATTCAGGACAGCGTCGAGGCGGTTCTCGTTCAGGCAGGCTACGCCGATGTCGCCAAGGCTTACATTCTCTACCGTAAACAGAGAGAAAAGCTCCGTAATATGAAATCCACCATTCTTGACTACAAAGAGCTGGTTGACAGCTACGTTAAGAATATAGACTGGAGAGTTAAGGAAAACTCCAGCGTTACCTATTCGGTAGGAGGACTTATACTCAGCAACTCGGGAGCCATCACGGCTAACTATTGGCTCTCCGAGGTATACGACGAGGAGATAGCAAACGCGCACAGAAACGCGGATATACACATTCACGACCTCTCTATGCTCACGGGCTACTGCGCGGGCTGGTCGCTCAAGCAGCTTATACAGGAGGGGCTCGGCGGCGTCGTAGGAAAGATAACCTCCGCTCCCGCAAGCCACCTCGCAACTCTCTGTAACCAGATGGTCAACTTCCTCGGAATAATGCAGAACGAGTGGGCGGGCGCTCAGGCGTTCTCATCGTTCGACACCTATCTTGCTCCTTTCGTAAGAACCGACAACCTCACCTACGGTCAGGTCAAAAAGTGCATCGAGTCCTTTATCTACGGTGTAAATACTCCCTCGCGCTGGGGTACGCAGGCACCCTTCTCCAACATTACGCTCGACTGGAAGGTTCCCGCAGACCTCGCAGAAATGAACGCTATCGTCGGCGGCAAGGAAATGGACTTCAAGTACAAGGACTGCCAGGCTGAAATGGATATGATAAACAAGGCGTTCATCGAGATAATGATCGAGGGCGACTACAACGGAAGAGGCTTCCAATATCCTATTCCCACTTACTCCATAACCAGCAATTTTGACTGGTCGGATACCGAGAACAACCGTCTTCTCTTTGAGATGACCTCGAAATACGGTACTCCTTATTTCTCCAACTACATAAACAGCGATATGGAACCCAGCGACGTAAGAAGTATGTGCTGCCGTCTGCGCCTTGACCTCCGCGAGCTTCGCAAGAAATCGGGCGGATTCTTCGGAAGCGGCGAGAGCACCGGCTCTATCGGCGTCGTTACGATAAATATGCCGAGAATAGCGTATCTCGCTGAAAGCGAAGAGGACTTTTACAAGCGCCTCGGTCATATTATGGACGTTGCCGCTCGTTCGCTTAAGGTAAAGAGAACGGTTATCACGAGACTTCTCGACGAGGGTCTTTATCCCTACACCAAGCGTTATCTCGGAACCTTTGAGAATCACTTCTCTACCATAGGTCTCGTAGGTATGAACGAGGTTGGTCTTAACGCAAAATGGCTCAAGGCAGACCTCACTCACAAGGAAACCCAGGAATTCACCAAGGACGTTCTCAACTTTATGAGAAACAGACTTTCCGACTATCAGGAAAAATACGGAGATCTCTACAACCTCGAGGCAACTCCCGCAGAATCTACCTCTTTCAGACTTGCAAAGCACGACAGAAAGAGATTCCCCAACATTATCACTGCTTCGGAGGGAGACAATACTCCTTACTATACCAACTCCTCGCACCTCCCCGTCGGATACACCTCCGATATCTTCGAGGCGCTTGACGTTCAGGACGACCTCCAGACGCTCTATACCTCGGGTACGGTATTCCACGCCTTCCTCGGAGAGAAGCTTCCCTCTTGGCAGTCTGCCGCAAACCTCGTCCGCAAGATTGCAGAAAACTACAAGCTTCCTTACTATACTCTCTCCCCCACTTATTCGGTTTGTAAAACTCACGGATATATACCCGGTGAGGCATTTACCTGCCCGCACTGCGGAGAGAAAGCGGAGGTATACAGCCGCATAACCGGATATTACAGACCCGTCCAGAACTGGAACGACGGTAAGGCCGAGGAATACAGATCCCGTAAGCTTTACGATATCGGCGCTTCTATGAATAAGAAGGGTTATAATATGAACGCCGCTCCCGACGCTGCCGCGGAAGAAACAAAGGCAGCTGAAAAAGAGGTCAATTCGGCGGGTGCGAAGATTCTTCTCTTCGCTACCAAGACCTGCCCCAACTGCAAAATGGCGGCTAAATTCCTTGACGACGCGGGAATAGTTTACGACAAGATACTCGCGGAGGAAAACCCCGAGCTTACCAACTCCTACGGAGTAAAGCAGGCTCCCACGCTCGTATTGGTAAACGGAGACTCGGTTGACAAGATAGTAAACGTTTCCAACATCAGAAAGTTCGCTGAAGAGGCGTAAGAGTTATATTTATATAATCCGGGGGAAGGAAGAAACTTCTAAAAAAGCATTCTTCCTTCCCCCGACCGCCTGTATTTTTAACGTCATAAAGATTTGTGAAAGGAACGTAATACAATGCACGATATTATAATCATAGGAGCGGGTCCCGCGGGGCTTACCGCCGCGCTTTACGCTCTGCGCGCCGACAAAAAGGTTCTCGTCATCGAAAAGGAAACCTTCGGCGGACAGATAACATTTTCTCCCAAAGTAGAAAATTATCCCTCCGTTATGCAGATAAGCGGAAATGAATTTGCCGAAAAAATGCTCGATCAGGTTATCACTCACGGAGCCGACATAGAGCTTGCCAAGGCTGAAAAAATAATTACCGAAAACGGTACGCACACGGTAGTTACCGACCACGGCACCTTCTCCGCAAAAGCGGTAATCATCGCCGCAGGCTCGAAGCACCGACACCTCGGAATAGAGCGCGAGGAGGAATTTATAGGCGAGGGTGTCTCCTACTGCGCGGTATGCGACGGAGCCTTCTACAACGGCCGCGAGGTCGCCGTTATCGGCGGCGGAAACACCGCGCTTCAAGAGGCGGTTATGCTCAGCGAATACTGTAAGAAGGTATACGTTATTCAGAACCTCTCCGCTATGACGGGCGAGGGCCGCCTCGTCTCAAAGCTTTTGGAAAAGGACAACGTAAGCTTTATATTCAACTCGGTAGTTATGAAGCTCTGCGGAAGCGACAAGCTTGACGGTATAGTTATCCATAATACCTCCGACGGCACCGATACCGAAATATCTCTTGACGGAGTGTTCGTAGCGATAGGACAAGTCCCCGAAAACGAAGCCTTCTCAAACGTTGCCGACCTTAACGATTACGGATATATAGATGCTTCCGAAGCGTGTACCACGAGGACAGCGGGCATTTTCGTCGCGGGAGACTGCAGAACGAAAGCCGTAAGACAGATAACCACGGCAACGGCTGACGGAGCTGTATCCGCTCTCGCGGCTTGCCGATACATAGACAGCTTATAAAAACTTAAAGCCGAAAGAAAGCGTTTGCTTTCTTTCGGCTTTATTTATTTTCGGTTAAAAGGCTTAAAGACAGCCCTTAAGTTTAAAACACACTCAAAAATCCTCGTCCGCTACGTCATCGTCTTCAACGAGGTCAAAATCCTCTTTTGACGCTCCGCAAAGAGGACAGGTCCAATCCGCGGGAATATCTTCAAAATCGGTTTCTTCGGCAATTCCGTTTTCAAGGTCTCCCTTATCGGAATTGTAAACGTATCCGCAAAGAGCACAAACGTGTTTCATAATACCTCCAAATGATTAAATTTGCATATATATAATAATACCTTATCGCAATATTGTCAAGACAAAATTTAACAAAAATCTCAATACGATATTTGTTGAAAACACACTAAAATCATCTTCGTCCTGCATATTAAGTCTCGGCTACGTACAGTATATGCCTTACCCAGAGCATACGACACCGAAAATTTACGCTCTCATCTCATTCTATCGCAAAATCGGAGAACATATAAATATTATATATATTTTAAAAGGAAGCTCTGTTTATATGAACCGATTTAAAAAATTTATATTGAACGGACTTATGCTGACCGCCGTATCACTGATGATGAGAGGAATAGGCGTAAGCTTCAACGTTTATATATCAAACAAGGTCGGAGCCGAAGCAATGGGACTTTTTACGCTCATTTCCACCGTATACAGCTTCGCGATAACCGTGGCGACCTCGGGAATAAATCTCGCCGCTACAAGACTCGTATCCGAAGCGCTCGGAGAGCTGTCCACGGCAGGCATAAGGATAAACGGCGGAAAGACCGATTCTGTAAGAGCGGTAATGAAAAAATGCTTTTCCTACGCTCTTTTTTTCAGTATAGCCTCCGCACTCGCACTCTTTCTTTTCGCGCCCGCGATAAGTGTCCGCATACTTAAAGACGAGCGCTGTATAAGCTCTCTGCGTCTGCTTGCAGTTACGCTGCCCCCAATAGCCGTATCCTCCGCTCTCAGCGGGTATTTCACCGCTCTCCGCAAGGTTTATAAAAACGCTCTCACGCAGATAACCGAGCAATTTATAAAGATAGCCGCTTCGGCGTACCTGCTTACCTTCTTTTTCGGCGGCGGAGTGGAGAGCGCCTGCGTATGCGTCGTTCTCGGAGGTGTTATCGCCGAAGTTTTATCCTTTATAGTACATACGATATTATATTTCGCTGAAAAAAGAGAGCCGTCCGAAAATGAAAAGCTCTTGCCAAATCCACGGCTTATCGGAAGCAAGCTGCGCGGAATTGCCCTTCCCGTCGCATTCAGCGCGTATCTCCGTTCGGGGCTCGTAACGATAGAGCATATCCTGATACCTTGGGGACTTGAGCGAAGCGGAAGCTCACGCGCGCTGTCTCTCGCGGCGTACGGCACGGTACACAGTATGGTTTTTCCGATAGTGTTTTTCCCTTCCGCCATACTTTCCTCATTTGCGGGGCTTCTCGTTCCGGAGGTAGCGCAGGCAAACTCCGAAAAGAAGTATACCGATATCGAAAAGATAGTATCAAACGTTTTCGAAACCGCTCTGATTTTCGCGATAGGAACCGCGGGAATTATGATATGCTTTTCATACGAGCTTGGAAATATTATATATCCCGGAACCGACGCGGGAAAGTATATAAAAATGATAGCGCCTCTCATTCCCGTTATGTATCTTGATACCGCAGTAGACTCAATGCTCAAGGGACTCGGAGAGCAGGTATATTCTATGGGGGTAAATATCGTCGATTCTCTGCTGTCGGTCGTGCTCGTCGTGATTCTTCTTCCCGCGTTCGGCATAGACGGATATATAATGACCGTATATTTCACCGAGATAGTCAACGCCACGCTCAGCATAACGAGACTGCTTAACGTCAGCAAGATAAAGCCTTACGTCGTCGGAAGAGTCGTAAAGCCTCTCGTTTGCGTAATTATAGCTTCAAGCATAATAAAATATATAGCCGAATTTTTGCCTGTATCTTTTCCGTCTATGACCTTTGAGGCTGTCGTATCCATATCCTGTACGGCGGCTCTGTATCTCGTTTTTCTCTTTTTTTGCGGAAGCCTTAAAAAGAGAAAAATCAAAAAAGCGGTAAAACTTCTCACAAGCAAATAAGAAAAATCAAAAAAGCTCTTGAATTTTGATTTTTTTTATGATATAATCACTTTCGTTATTAAATGCAGTGATGAAGTTTGCGTCATCTGTAACGGCACGCCACAGAGAAGACCGTCTCGGCTGAAAACGGTCGCGCGCTTTGATGATAGCCTTTCGCTTCGGAGCATATTCCGTGAAGAGCTTTTGGTAGCGGAATACGGCAGGCACCGTTATCCGCCGTCAAAGTGTTGGCTTTGTCAGCCGAAATTTAGGTGGTACCGCGGTACGTTTTTACGTTCCGTCCTATTTTGGACGGAACGTTTTTTGTTTAGTCAATCAAAAAATTCAGAAAGGATTAAAAAAATGAAAGAAAAGCTTTTAGAGATTAAAAAAGAAGCTCTCGGTCAGATATCCTCACCCGATGCAGACCTTGAACAAATCAGAATCAAATATCTCGGAAAGAAGGGCGAGCTTACGGCAGTTCTGCGCGGAATGGGCGCTCTGTCCGCAGAAGAAAGACCCGTCGTCGGTCAGCTTGCCAATGAAGTCCGAGCAAGCATTGAGGAGGCTATCGCCGCCAGAGGCGCGGAGCTTCGCGAAAAGGAGCTTGCCGAACAGCTTTGCCGCGAGAAGATAGACGTTACTATGCCGGGCAACGCGCCAAAAATGGGACATATCCATCCTCTCACGAAGGTACAGAGAGAGCTTGAAAATATCTTCATAGGTATGGGCTTCTCTATCGTCGAGGGCCCCGAGGTCGAATACGATTATTACAATTTCCAGGCGCTCAACATTCCCCCGAACCACCCTGCCAGAGATACGCAGGATACCTTTTATATCACCGACAATATCCTTTTGCGTTCGCAGACCTCTCCCGTCCAGGTAAGAGCTATGGAAAAAATAAAGCCCCCGATACGCATAATCTCCCCCGGACGAGTTTACCGCTCGGACGCTATGGACGCAACGCACTCTCCCCTTTTCCATCAGCTTGAGGGACTTGTTGTGGACAAGGGTATAACTATGGGAGACCTCAAGGGTATGCTTGAAACCTTTGCGAAATCTCTGTTCGGAGACAGCACCCGTCTGCGCTTCCGTCCTCACCACTTCCCGTTCACAGAGCCGTCCGCCGAGGTAGACGTCTCCTGCTTCGTATGCGGCGGTAAGGGATGCAGACTTTGCAAGGGAGAAGGCTGGATGGAGATACTCGGAGCGGGTATGGTTCACCCCTTCGTTCTCTCAAACTGCGGAATAGATCCCGAGGTATACAGCGGATTCGCTTTCGGTCTCGGAATCGAGAGAATAACTATGACTCGTTACAGAATAGACGATATCCGCCATTTGTACGACAACGATACGAGATTCCTCGAACAGTTCTGATTAGCGGCAGGACTCAATATTGAATTGAAAGGAAGGTCAAACATATGAATTTATCAAAAAATTGGCTTGCTGATTTCGTAGACGTCAGCGACGTAAGCGACAAGGCTTATTGCGACAAAATGACGGATACCGGCTCAAAGGTCGAGGGCTACGAGGTTCTCGGCGAAGATATAGAAAACGTAGTGGTAGCGAGAATAACCGACATAACTCCCCACGAAAACAGCGATCACCTCCAGATATGTCAGGTTGACGTCGGAGGCGAGACGGTACAGATAGTTACGGGAGCGCAAAACGTCTTTGTCGGCGCTATCGTTCCCGCCGCTATTCCCGTGGCAAAGCTCCCGGGCGGCGTCGTTATCAAATCGGGAAAGCTCCGCGGAGTTGAATCCCACGGTATGCTCTGCTCTATGGGAGAGCTGAATCTCAACGAGCACGATATGCCCGGCAAGGAGCCTAACGGCATACTTATTCTCGACGAAGAGTTTGCTCCTTATATCGGTAAGGATATCAGAGAAGCGCTTATGCTCAAGGATACGGTAGTCGAGTTTGAGATAACCTCAAACCGCCCCGACTGTCTCTCGGTCATAGGTCTCGCACGAGAGACCTCGGTTTCCTTCGAGCGTGAGTTAAAGCTCCATACTCCCACCGTTACTCCCGCCAATGACGGAGATAAGATAGACAACTATCTCTCGGTAAAAATATCCGCGCCCGATCTCTGCCAGAGATATATGGCGAGAGTGGTAAAGAACGTAAAGATAGAGCCTTCTCCGCTCTGGCTTCGTATGAGACTTCGCGCAAGCGGCGTAAGACCCATAAACAACATAGTAGATATAACAAACTACGTTATGCTTGAATACGGTCAGCCTATGCACGCCTTTGATTATACCTGCCTTGACGGCTCGGCTATAAACGTGCGCCGTGCCGCAGACGGAGAGCTTTTCCGTTCGCTTGACGACAAGGACCACACGCTTGACTCCTCTATGCTCGTTATCGCGGATCAAAACAAAGCCGTCGCGCTTGCGGGCGTTATGGGAGGAGCAAACAGTGAGATAAGCGAGAATACCAAAACGGTCGTGTTCGAATCGGCTTGCTTCCTCGGCTCCTCCGTAAGAGTTACCGCAAAGAAAAACGGTATGAGAACAGAAAGCTCGGCAAGATACGAAAAAGGACTTGACCCCGAGAACTGCTTCGGCGGTCTTGAGAGAGCTTGCGAGCTTATTCAGCTCCTCGGCGCGGGAGAAGTAGTGGACGGAATAATAGACGTATATCCCGGAAAGGAAAACGCCGTCGTTCTTCCCCTAGACGCTGACAAAATAAACGGCTTCCTCGGTATAGAGCTTCCCGAAGCGCAGATGAAGAGCATTTTGAAATCTCTTGATTTCGGAATAAACGAAAATTCTATAACCGTTCCCTCCTTCAGAGCCGACGTAAGATGTATGAACGACGTTGCCGAGGAAATAGCGAGAATATACGGCTACAACAATATTCCCTCAACTCAGATACACGCCGACACCACTCAGGGCGGATATACTCCCAAGCAGGCGTTTGAGGTATCGCTTGAAAATGCTCTGGTCGGAATGGGTCTTAACCAGATACAGACCTTCTCCTTCATCAGTCCGAAGTATTACGATAAGATAGCTCTGCCCGCCGACAGCGCGCTTCGCAAATCTATCGTTATCTCCAATCCTCTCGGAGAGGATACGAGCGTTATGCGTACCACGGCGCTTCCCTCTCTGCTTGAGGTAATTACGAGAAACTGCAATTTCAACAACGAAAACGTTATGCTCTTTGAGAACGCTACGGTATATCTTCCCACGTCTTACGGAGAGCTTCCGAACGAGAACAAGGTCGTAACGATAGGAATGTACGGAAACGCAGATTTTTATTTCCTCAAGGGTATATGTGAAAACGTAATGTCTCTCGCGGGTATCAAGGGAACAAGATACTCCGCCGTATCGGACAATCCCTCTTATCACCCCGGACGCTGTGCAGATATCTATACCAAAGACGGCGTAAAGCTCGGTACTCTCGGTCAGGTACACCCCACCGTTATGAAGAACTACGGCATATCGGCAAACGTATACGCCGCGGAGCTTGATTTTGACACTATCTTCGCGAATATGGTATCCGAGCGTCTTTACACCCCTCTTCCCAAGTTCCCCGCCACTACCAGAGACTTCTCGTTCGTATGCGGCGAAGAGCTTGAGGTAGGCAAAATAGAAGATGTTATGGCGGCTGCCGGCGGAAAGCTCGTAGAGGACGTTTCTCTCTTTGATATATACCGCGGACCTCAGATAGGCGAGGGCAAAAAATCGGTATCTATGAGAATGACTCTCCGCGCCGCCGACAGAACGCTGACCGTTGAGGAAGCCGACAAGACGGCGGGCAAGGTTCTCTCCGCTCTTGAAAAACAGCTTGGTATCACGCTTCGTTCCTGATAGGTAGAGCTTTATGGAAAAGGAAAAGATAGCAAGAATAAACGAGCTTGCGAGGAAATCGAAGGAAGCGCCACTGTCTCCCGACGAGCTTGCGGAACAAAAAGCTCTTCGCGAGGAATATATCGCGGAGATACGAGCCTCCTTCGGCGCTACTCTCGAGCACACCGTGATACAGCGTCCCGACGGTACGAAAGAGCCGTTGAAAAAAAAGAAATAAAACGCAATCCGGTTTATATACAAAAAGGCTGCACCAAAAGGTGCAGCCTTAAATCATTTACGCCTGTGCTTTATATTTTTCAACTATCTTCGACGCTATATTTGAAGGAACTACGTCATATCCCGTTACCGAATACTCAAACGAGCCTCGTCCCTGCGTCATAGCGCGAAGCGCTATCGGATAATCTACTATCTCTGCCTTGGGAGCCGTAGCGTGAACTACCGTATATCCTTTCTTCGCGGCTGAATCCATTCCCATAACCGCGCCGCGGCGCTTGTTGAGGTCGCCCATAACGTCTCCGACGAGAGACTCGGGAACGGTTATCTCCATATTTCCGACAGGCTCGAGAAGAACGGGAGCCGCCAATTCAAGACACTTCTTATACGCGATAGACGCGGCGGTCTTGAAGGATATTTCGTCAGAGTCAACGTCATGATACGAGCCGTCGTAAAGGTCAGCGGCAAGCTGTACGAGCGGGAAGCCCGCCACGCCCTTTGCCATAGCGTCGATAAGTCCCTTTTCTACCGCGGGATAGAAGTTCTTCGGGACGGTACCGCCCACTACCGATACGGTAAAGGTAAGTCCCTCTTCCTCACCCGGAGCAAATCTTATCTTTACGTGTCCGTACTGACCCGAACCGCCGTTCTGCTTCTTGTGCTTTCCTTCAACGTCAACTCTCTTGGTTATCTTTTCTCTGTAAGCCATCTTCGGCTCGTCGTATTTAACGCTTACGCCGAATCTGCTCTTAAGCTTTGCTTCGAGAACCGCGAGGTGCATATCGCCAAGACCGCTCACGAGCATCTGCTTGGTCTCGGAATTATTTTCAAAGCCAAGTGTAAGATCTTCTTCAAGCATTCTCGCTATACTCTGCGATATCTTGCCTTCATCCTTCGAGGAAAGCGGGGCTATCGCCTTTACGTAATAGGAAGTGGGATAATTGATGGGAGCGTAACTGAACGCCGAGTTCCATGTAAGAGTATCGTTCGTGTTGGTGCCCGTAAGCTTTGCTACCATTCCGATATCTCCGCAGCACAGCTCGTCTACCTCGGTCTGCTTCTTGCCGTTCATAACGTATATATGAGCAAGCTTTTCGCTGTCGCCCGTGGTATTGTTACGCATAAGAAGGTCGCGCTTGACGGTGCCGTTCATAACCTTGAAGAAGGACATCTTTCCTACGAACGGGTCGGCTACCGTCTTGAATACGAATATAGCGGGCTCGCCCTCGGGGGATATTTCCATATCCGCACCGTCGGAGAGAAGCTCTTTCTTCTTCGCGGTATGTCTCGGGAAGGATTCGGTTATCTTGTCGAGCATAGTCCATACACCCCAAAGCTTCGTTGCGGCTCCGCAGAATACGGGAACTATCTCTCCGTGAATGATACCCTCGTGAACGGCGTTTATAGCCTCCATGTGAGTTATTTCCTCACCCTCGAAGTACTTCATCATAAGATTTTCGTCGGTGCTTGCGACGGCTTCCATAAGCATATCCCTGTACTTCTCTACCGCCTCCATAGATTCCTCGGGAATAATCTCTACGCTGTGGCGTCCGTTATCGTCAAAAACGTGCGCGCTCTGGTCGATAAGGTCGATACAGCCCTTAACCTCTCCGTCCTTTACCATAGGAATGGTAAGAGGGCATATATGCTTGCCAAAGGTAACGTGCATAGCGTCAAGCACGCGTGCGAAACGCGCCTCGTTATCGTCAAACTTATTTATAAAGAAGGCGCGAGGAATACCCGCCGCCTCGGCGTAATCCCACGCCAGCTCGGTTCCAACCTCTATTCCCGCCTTACCGTCAACGACTATAATAGCGCTGTCGGCAACGCGAAGTCCCTGGTATACCTCTCCGACGAAATCAAGATATCCGGGAGTATCTATAATATTTATCTTGGTGTCCTTCCAGGTTACGTTTGAAAGGGACGCCGAAAGTGAAAAGCCTCTCTTTACTTCCTCGGGGTCGTAATCACAAACGGTATTTCCGTCAGCAATTTTTCCAAGTCTGTCAGTACCTCCGCACATATATATCATTGCCTCTGCAAGCGACGTTTTTCCGCATCCGCCGTGTCCGAGCAATGCAACGTTTCTTATTTTTTTGGTTTCAATAATCCCCATAGGGCTTCCTCCTTAACTCCGCGTCTGCCGCGGAAAACAAAATTATGATTACTTTCAAAAAAACGCCAAACGCTTCCACAAAAGCCACCATTGTATTAATTATACATTATTATCCAAAAAATTTCAATATTTTTTATATACTTTTTTACCGTCAGTTGATAGAAATAACCCCTCTTTTTTTATACATTTTTACCAAAAATCCGTTTAACAAGTTATTTCAAAACCTGTTAAACGGATTTTCAACACATTTTTGACCTTAAAAATTCAACTATCTTTTTTTCCTCGCGTGAAATTTTCACCTGCGACAAACCGAGAGCGTCTGCCGTCTGCTGTTGAGTCATATTGCGGTAATACCGAAGCAGGACTATTTTCTGCCATATATCCGGCATTTGAGATATAGCCTGAGAAAGAGCTATCCTGTCGCAAAGACGCTCCATATTTGCCTCTTCCTCGGTATCGGCTATCGTAAGCTCCAGCTCAAGCCCGTCCTCGTCGCTGCCGTAAGCCTTATCAGAGAGAGACATTATCGGAGATATCGCCTCGATAGCCATAGCCACGTCCTCCGCGCTGCTGCCGCAGATTGCGGCAAGCTCGTCTATATGCGCTTCCCTGCCCTCATCCGCTAGTATTCGGTTTCTCGCGTTCATAACGGCGGCTCCGAGCTTCTTATAGTATCTGCCTATCTTCATAGGTCCCTCGTCTCTTATATGCCTGCGTATCTCACCGAATATAAGAGGTACCGCGTAAGTCGAAAAGGTCGTTCCTCTCTCAAGGTCAAAGCTTCTTATCGCCTTTATCATACCGATAGTTCCTATCTGCATAAGGTCCTCAAGCTCCACTCCTCTGTCGCGGAATCTCATCGCTATACTGCGGACAAGCCCTCGGTTGACCTCAAGGAGCTTTTCTGTTGCCGACATAGCGGCAGCCTCGTTCTCTCCCTGCGCCTGCTCAATCAGCTCTCTGTTGTTTTCATAGTTATATTTGCTTTCGGCAGCCTGCATAAGCTCCTCCCGCATAGTTTATCTTTCCTCAAAGAATTTAAATAGTGTAACCGTAGTTCCCTTGCCTGCGGCGGAACGCACTCTCACCGCATCGCAAAAGCTCTCCATAACGGTAAAACCCATACCGCTTCTCTCGTTTGCGGCGTCCGTGGTAAAGAGCGGCTGTCTTGCCGTTTTTACGTCCTCTATACCGCATCCTCTGTCCTTTATCTCAACGCGCACGAGCCTGTTTTCACACAGCTTTACGTTTATGTATATCACACCTATCGTATCCTTGTAGGCGTGAACTATGCAGTTTGTAACCGCCTCCGAAACGGCGCATTTTATGTCGGCTATCTCCGCCGCGCTTGGGTCGAGCCGAGCGCAGAAGGCGGCTACGACCGAACGCGCCATTCCCTCGTTGACCGAAAGGGAGGGCATTTTGACTTTTATTTCGTTTATCACCTTACCCGATAGTTTGTTCTTTACGCTTTCCTTCGTTTTCATTTTTTATTTCTCCTTATTCATTCTCTATTTTTATTATTCTTCCAAGTCCCGCAAGCTCAAAAATTTTGACTACCCGTTCGTTTGGATTTTTAAGCGTAAGCACTCCGCCCATTCTCTCCATAAGTGCGTATCTTCCCATAATAAGTCCAAGTCCCGAGCTGTCCATAAATTCTATCTGAGACAAGTCAAGTACTGTTTTTCGCGGTCTTGACTCATATATCAAAGCGTCTATGTCGCTTCTTACGCTTACCGCGCTGTGGTGGTCTATCTCTCCCCGCAGCGTTACCGTAAGCACGCCGTCCTCGTTTTTCGTCTCGTAAAGACAAGTTTTCTTTATCATTTTGACCTCCTTTGCCGCATTTGCGGTCTTTTCATTATTGTATCACCTGTTAAGAAAAAATTTTGTCAGATAAAGGCAGATTAAAAAAATTTTTATAAAAGCACAAATAAAAAATTTATCCTTGTATTTTTACGCAATATATGGTATAATTAAAAAAATATACTTTTGTTATACAAAGGGGGTGTAGATATGCATATTCAGGAATCGGGAGAGATGTATCTCGAAACTATATTCGTTCTCTCGCAGCAGAAAGGCTCCGTAAGAGCGATAGACGTCAGCGAACATATGGGCTTTTCAAAGCCGAGTGTAAGCCGCGCAGTAGGTCTCTTAAAGGACGCCGAGCTATTAAGCGTCGATTCCCACGGTTCTCTGATTCTTACCGAAAAGGGTCTGGATATAGCCAAAAAAATTTACGAACGCCATACCATACTCACCACCTTTCTTATATCTATCGGTGTTGATGAAAATATCGCCGCAGACGACGCCTGCAAAATAGAGCATCACATAAGCGACGAAACGCTTGAAGCTATAAAACGGCATATCAGTAGATAAATTGTTAATGGGGGAGGAGCTTTTTTCAAAAAGCTCCTCCCCCATAGTTAGTATATGGATTATTTAGGGGAGAAACTTTTACAAAAGTTTCTCCCCTAACCCCTTTTCAAAAACTTTAAAACATTGGGTATGATTTTGATTTTTTGTTTTGCTTCCTACGGAACTCCAAATTAAGCTCTTTGTAGAAAGCAATATAAAAGTTTAAAATTAAACCAAACGTTTAAAGATTTTTGAAGAGGGGGTTTGGGGGGAGTGCCTTTTTGCAAAAAGGCACTCCC
>JAFTZH010000031.1 GCA_017464565.1 Clostridia bacterium | reverse complement strand
TATAGTACTTTTTGATTTTTATTTTTTTAATCATAAAAGTATTTTATGGGGAGATATATTCTTTGATTTAAAGTATAGCTTATGGGGAGAGGCAAAAGAAACCAGACAGCCCTCGGAGTGTCGTTATGCTCCGAGGGCGTTTCTTTTAATTAAGCGTTATTCCGCGGCGCGTCTTAAAAACGCGCCGCGATTGCGGGGTTCCAAGGGCACTCCCTTGGCACGATTCTTTGGTTCGTTTCTTGCCGTGTAGCAAGAAATGAACATAAACCCATAAAAAAAGTATCTTTTACGGAGTGAAGAACACGAATGTTTTTCAACTTACGGGAGGAGCAAGCCCCTCCCATACCAAGTATGATGAAAAACCGAATTAAGCTCTCTGTAGGAAGCAAGTCGAAAAGCCAAGATTAAACTAAAACGTTTAAAGATTTTTGAAGAGGGGGGTTTGGGGGGAGTGCCTTTTTGCAAAAAGCTCCTCCCCCTAATAGCTCTTATATCAGCTCTTATATCAACTTTTACATCAAAGCTCCTGCTTCAGCTTTTCTATACAAGACGCACAAACTCTTTTCCCGCTGAAATATATAACGTTGTCCGCGTTGTTGCAGAAAACGCAGGCAGGATGATATTTTTGCAATATAATCTGGTCGGAGGTTGTGAAAATCTCGATAGCGTCTTTTTCATTTATGTCCATTACCGTACGTATCTCTTTCGGCAGAACGATACGTCCCAACTCATCGACCTTGCGTACAATTCCCGTAGATTTCATAATTTTCTCCTTTTACTCGATTATTGACTCTTTTTAGTTATACGCAGAAATAACCGTTCTTAAAAATCATTTTCCGTCTTTTTTCGGCGCAATATTATTATATTTGTAAAATCGGCTTTTGTCAATAGATTTTTTGTTAATTTTTGGTTATTTTACTATAAAATAGTCCATTTATGGCATTATATAAAAAATTTTAATATACATAAACGAGTTTATGCGGTCATAAAATTTAACAAAACTCTGAAAGGCGGTTTTTATGCTCGGTAAAATTTTCGGAATATTGTGTATATTGTCGCTTGCGGGAGGAATCGCTCTCGGAAACGGAGAGGCACTCGGTGTCGCGGTGCTCGACGGAGCCTCCTCCGCCGTATCGCTCACCATATCTCTCTGCGGAATAATGAGCCTGTGGTGCGGTATTATGAAGGTAATGGAGCACGCGGGACTTATAGATAAGCTTGCAAAGCTTCTCTCCCCTCTGCTTAAAGTATTTTTTCCCGACGCTTACGAAAGCGGAAACGGAATAGGCGAGATATCCGCCAACATAAGCGCAAATCTGCTCGGAATCGGGAACGCCGCAACCCCTCTCGCTCTCAAGGCTATGGAAAAGCTTCAAAAGAACAATCCCTATCCCGACGAGGCAAGCGGAGATATGATAACGCTCGCCGTACTAAATACCGCAAGCCTCAATCTCATTCCCACCACGATAATCGCGCTTCGGCGGGCGGCGGGGAGCGACCGCCCGTATTCGGTAATCATACCGATATGGATAGCTTCTTTTTCCTGCTCGCTTCTCGCGCTTATTCTGTGCTCGGTAATGCGGCACGCAAAAAGGAAACGCCAAAAAAGCTATGATTGAATATATCTCCTCGCTCGCCATTCCCGCGGTTATATGTATAGCGGGGCTTTTTATGCTGTTTGGAAAAAAACCGTATTTCGAAAGCTTCACTGAAGGCGCGAAAAGCGGTCTTCGAACAGCCGTCGGTATTCTGCCCACTCTCATAGCGCTCGTAATAGCCATAAATCTTTTCAACGCATCGGGAATACCGAAGCTACTCTCCGACGCGATATCCCCCGCCGCCGAAAAGATAGGCGTTCCCGCCGAGCTTATTCCCCTTCTGATAACCCGCCCGATATCGGGAAGCGCGTCTACGGCGGCGTATTCCTCTCTCATAGAGGAATACGGCGCGGACAGCTTCGTAAGCCTTTGTGCGTCGGTAATTATGGGAAGCTCTGACACTATGCTGTACATTATCAGCGTATATTTTTCGTCAGTCGGCATCAAAAAAAGCCGTTACGCCATTCCCTGCGCCGCCGTGGTAATGCTTTTCTGTATATTTTTTTCCTGCTTAATATGCAGATTGTGGTTTAAATAGTATATTTTCGGTTATAATCATAGTCAGAACGAAGTTTCAAAAACTGATTTGGGGAGTTTTTCGTGATAAAAGGAACGCACAGACAAATGATAATGGTAAAGACCGAAAAAGACAGTATATTCGAGGGAGCGTATTTTCTTCTCCGCGCGAACGCGGCAAGCAGAGACGGAGAGCGCGACATACTAAAAGAGGCAAACAGGATAATATCAGACAGCTGTTCTGACAAAAAAATACGAAAAGAGGAAAAGCACGCAAAAACGCTCCTCGCGGTCAAGTTCTTTTTTATAGGCTTTCTCACGGGCTCCTTTTTCTTGGGGCTTATCTGGCTCGTATCCGCGCTCGCGTAAAGACGATTACGCAAGAAACTATTGACAAATATAGTTATATAAGATATAATAATGTATATGAAATTTAAAAAAATCAGTCTCGGGCACGTTGCGGGGAGCGGAACCGCGCCGTGAAAGAGACTTCATTTTCGTGCAATAACATATTTTTATCCGCGTGATTTATGCGGCTGACAAAAACAAAAGAATAGGAGAAAATATGCCAAAAAAGGAAAAAGGCAAGATTCGTATTATTCCGTTGGGAGGCTTGAACGAGATAGGCAAAAACCTCACCGTTCTGGAATACGGCGATGATATCATAGTCATCGACTGCGGCTTGGGTTTTCCTGATGAAGATATGCCCGGCGTCGATCTCGTTATTCCCGATATTTCCTACCTTGAAGCAAATCAGGACAGAATAAGGGGAATCGTACTGACTCACGGACACGAGGATCACATCGGAGCCATTCCGTATCTGCTTCGCCAGATAAACCCGCCGATATACGGCACCAAGCTCACTCTCGGTATAATACGCAACAAATTGGAAGAACACACTCTTCCCTGCGAGCCAAAGCTCGTCTGCGTATCGGCAGGCGACGTAGTAAAGCTCGGACAGCTTTCGGTCGAATTCATTCACGTCAATCACTCTATCGCGGACGCCTGCTGTCTCGCGATAACCACGCCTCTCGGAACGGTCGTTCACTCGGGAGACTTCAAGCTCGATCTAACCCCGATAGACGGAGAAATGATGAACATTACCCGTCTCGGAGAGATAGGAAAAAAAGGAACGCTTTTGCTTATGTGCGAATCCACCAACGCGGAGCGTCCTGGCTTTACACCGTCCGAGAAGAAGGTCGGAAGGTCGCTTGAAGCGATATTTACCGCAAACGCAGACAAGCGCATAGTTATAGCTACCTTCTCGTCAAACGTACACAGGGTACAGCAAATAATAAACACGAGCGTAACGCACGGCAGACGCGTCGCGGTTACGGGACGCAGTATGCTGAATATAATAGGAGCGGCAGTAGAGCTTGGATATATGACTGTGCCGGACGGCGTGCTGGTCGATATCAACGAACTGAAGCGCTTCAAGCCCGAGGAGATAACGCTCATAACCACGGGAAGTCAGGGCGAGCCTATGTCGGCGCTTTACAGAATGGCGTTTGCCGACCATTCGCAGATAGTTCTCGGCAAAAACGACCTCGTCGTTCTCTCGGCAAGTCCCATCCCCGGCAATGAAAAGCTCGTCGGCAGGATAATAAACGAGTTGACGAAGAACGGAGTAACCGTCCTTCACGACGCCGTTGCCGAGATACACGTTTCGGGACACGCCTGCCAGGAAGAAATAAAGCTTATGCAGGCTCTGCTCAAGCCCAAGTATTATATGCCCGTACACGGAGAATACAGACATCTCGCGGCTAACCGCGCGCTCGCGAGAGATATGGGAATAGACGACGGAAGGATATTTATTTCCGACATAGGAAAGGTACTTGAGATAGATTCAAAGGGCGCAAGATTTACGGGAACCGTCCCCTCGGGTAAAATACTCGTGGACGGATACGGTGTCGGAGACGTCGGAAACATAGTTCTCCGCGACCGCCGTCATCTCGCGCAGGACGGTCTTATTGTCGTCGTCGCATCGGTGGACACCGACGCCAAGCTCCTTCTTTCGGGACCCGACATAGTATCAAGGGGCTTCGTTTACGTCAGAGAATCCGAGGAGCTTATGGAGGAGGTCAGACAAATCGCCACCGACGCTATCAACAGATGTCTCGACAGACGGGGCGAGGTTGACAGAATGGAGCTTAAAACGGCGGTCAAGGACGACCTTTCAAAATATCTCTATTCAAAAACCAAGAGAAAACCGATGGTTCTCCCCGTAATTATGAATTTGTAAATAATTCTGTATGCGAATTTATTCAAATTTTGAATTTGTTCATATATTATACAAAAATCTATCACTAAAACAAGCTATAATAGATTAATAAAGTTAATAGCGGCGCGGGTATATACCGCGCGCCGCATTTTCAATAAAACAAAGGATAAAGGTGAATCCAATGGGAAAATCTAACAGAATAAGAGCAGACCGCTCTACAAAGCAAATCTCAAACCCCGTAAAATATAAGAAGAAAAAAGGACTGCCCCTGTGGGCGAAAACGCTTATTGCCGCCGTCGTTACGATAGCCGTACTCGCCACCTGCGCGGTCGGAATACTCTCCACGAACGGAGTATTTATGAGATACAATTCGGCGGTATCCAGTGAAAATTACAGGATATCGGGCAATATGATGGCTTATTTCTATCAGACCCAGTATCAGAACTTTTACAGCTCATACTCCGATTATATGTCGTATTTCAGCCTTGACACCTCAAAGTCTCTCAAGGAACAGCAGTTCGGAGATACCACGACCGGATACGGCTATGAAACGCAGTTCCTCGGAGAATTTGACGGAACCTGGTTCGACTACTTTATGAACGCCGCTACCGAACAGGCAAAGCAGATTCTTATTTACTGCGAGGAAGCAGACGCGAGAGGAATCTCCCTTAACGACGAGGATATGGCGGAGATACAAACCGCTCTCGACACGATAGAAAGCACCGCGACTACATACGGATACTCCACCAACTCCTACGTCTCGACTATGTACGGTACGGGCGTAAAGATATCCGACGTTAAAAAGGCTATGGAGCTTTCGTATCTTGCGGAAAAATGTATGATAGATATCCAGGACGAAATTGAAGCGGGCATTACCGAGGGCGATATAATTTCCACCTATACCGACAACAAGCTCGACTTTAACGTTATAGATTACACCTACTACACCTTCAGCGTAACCTACGACGACGTTGCCGCGGAGGTTCTCGGAAGCGATTATACCGAGGCAGAGCTTAAGGCTTCCGCAAACGAGGTTCTCACGAAATACGCGGAAAAAATAAAGGATATAAAGGCTACCGTATCGGAATTTGAAAAAGCCGAATCCACGGAGGAATTCCAAAAGCAGCTTTACGAATATCTCGCAACCAAGTATTACGAAGAAAATTATGCCGATAACGGACTTGAAGCCGACAAGCTTCCCGCTGAGGAAGTTGTGAACAGCGTAAAGGCATCGGTTATCGAAGCGGTAGTATCCGACGTGGTTGCGGGCAAGACGGCAACCGAAACGGCTTATACAGAGGCTGACGGAACCTACACCCTTTACTCCAACACCGTAACCGAGGAATTCGCGGTAGCGATAGACGAAATAAAGACCTCGGTATTCAACAGTATACTTACCGACAAAGAGACTTATATAGTTGAAAAAGCCGCTTACAGCGAGGGAGACGGCTTCTCCGAATGGGCGTTTGAGGACGGAAGAGCGGCAAACGACACGAAGAGCATACTCTCGGGAGACGGAGCCGAGAGCGATGAGATACTCGACGACGAGGGAAGCTTCAACGCGTCAGTATATATTCTCTCCTCCGCGCAGTACCGCGACGAGGAATTGAGTAAAAACGTATCCTATCTCGTATTCTCCACCGAGGACGCGGCAAAATCCGCTATTGAGGCTTTCGCTGCGGGAACTATCTCCAAAGAGGCGTTTGAGGCTGTCGGCACCGAGCTTTCCGCAACCGCTAACTCCGAGATTGAAGATTATACCGAGGGTTCGCTCGGCGTTGACGCTTTCGATGAATGGCTCTTCGACAGCGCAACCAAGGTCGGCTCGTATACTACCTCGCCTATCTCATCCGACGATACCACGTATATCGTAGCTTATTATAACGGCGACGGAGAGGCAAATTGGCGTATATCGGTAAAGAGCTCTATATTCAACGACAGATATTCCGATTATTACTCCGATATGGAAACTAAATATACGGTAACCGTAAAGGATAGAATATTAAACAAAATAGGAGAATAATCTCCAAAAATGGCACGGATTTCTTCTGTGCCATTTTATTGAATTTAAATATTGTGAGGAGCTTATGGTACTTGAACCAAAACAAACGACGGTAGCCTACCGCTGTCCGCACTGCGGAGCGGGAGTTATGAGCGCGGTTGGTCTTTTCGCGCTGAACGCCGATATGATAAAGCTGAAATGCACCTGCGGACATAGCGAGATGAGCGTAGTGTATTCAAAGGACGGAAAGGTGAGACTTACCGTTCCCTGCATTCTCTGCCCCAATCCGCACACCTTCACAGTCAGCTCGTCGGTCTTCTTCAAAAACGACCTCTTTTTGCTTCCCTGCCCCTATTCCGATATAAATATCTGCATAACGGGCGAGCAGAACAAGGTAAAAGCCGAGCTTGCGCGCACCGAGCTTCAGCTTCTTGACCTTCTTGAAGAAAACGGACTTGAAAATTTTGACATATTCCACGGTGAGCAAACGCTCACAGACCCGCAAATACTCGATATTATCCTCTTCGTTATAAACGACCTCGACGCCGAGGGAAAAATATATTGCAAATGTAAGCAAAATAAAAAAGGCGAACACGAGGAAGGAAATTACGATGTGGAAATGATGCCCGAGGGGATTAAAGTAAGCTGTACTAAATGCGGTGCTCATAAAATCATTCCCTCAAATTCTCTTATAAACGCTCACGATTTTCTTAACTCGGACAGCTTAACGCTGGAATAATGAGATTGATTATTTTATTTTATATATGGGGGAGTGCCTTTTTACAAAAAGGCACTCCCCCATACACCCTCTTCAAAAACTTTTAAACGTTGGGTATGGTTTTAATTTTGTCTTGCTTCCTACAGAAAGCAAGATTAAAAATTAAAATTAAATCCAATACGTTTAAGATTTTTGCGGAGGGGGGGTAGAGGGTGAGGCGCTTTTTTCAAAAAGCTCCTCACCCTAAAAACAAAGGTAAGGGGAGAAACTTTTGCAAAAGTTTCTCCCCCTAAAATTCTTACAACTCAATAAATTGCGCCGCTGCGAGAAGCTCGGCACTTTTATTCATAATTGAATTAAAGTTAGCCTCTCCGATATTTTTTTTCAAGCCCTCAAATGTTTTGTACTGCTTGACGTCCGTGCCGTGAAGGTCGCTTCCGAGCGCGGCTACATACCCGCTCTCGATATACGGCATAAGTTTTTTTCTCGTAAAAAAGGAAGCGAGCGAATCCGAATTAATCTGTGCCAGCGCCCCCATTGAAAGAAGCTCGTCTATCCCGTCCCCATATTTACCGATATATCGGTCGATATGCGCGAGAACCACGGTAAGACCGCTTTCCATAATACTCTCAACGGTTTTAATCAGAGATGTGCTCCACTGCACCTGTACGGGCATTTCAATCAAAATACAATCGGTTCCTCTGATACAAAGCTCACGAAGTCCTTCCATTCTGTCCATACGCTCACACAGAAGCACCTCGGCACCGAGACAGAGGCGTATTCCCCTGCGTGTCTGCGATGAAGAGAACACAAGGCTTGAAACGGCGGAATCTACCTGCTCTATAAATCCCGATACTTGATGAACGTTAGGATAAAAATGAGAGGTTGCAACGACCAAATCCGTCCCGTGACGCGCCATCAGCTCAAGCTGTTTTTCCGACGCTTCGAGCGACGACGAACCGTGGTCTACTTTTGGAAGAATATGAGAATGAAAGTCTACCGTCAGCAATATTCTCCCTCCTCACCTGAATTACGTATTCGCGTATTTACCGTACTTTCCGTACTTTCCATACTTTCCGTATCTGCCGTAAGACATTCCGTACTTATAATTCACGTCGTTGAAAACGACGCCGACAATCTTTGCGCCGACAGTCTCCAATTTTTCAATAGAGTCCTTGACCGCAATGCTTTTGGAGGCGTTCGCTCTTGCGACGAAAATATATCCCGAAACGTATTTTGCCACCGATATAGCGTCCGAAACGACTCCAACGGGCGGAAAATCGATAAATACGAAATCGTATTCTGCCTTTAACGCGTCTATAAGCTCCCCAAATCTTGCGCTGAGCAAAAGCTCGGAGGGATTGGGCGGAATACGTCCGCCGTGAATAACGTCGAGTCCCTCGCACTGCGTTTTTTCAATAATGTCTTTTTTATCGGAAGCCATACCGGACAAAAACTCGCTGAGTCCGAGACGAGATTTATCGTGCTTGAAGAATTCAGACTGCGCGGGAGAACGCATATCGGCGTCTATAAGAATAACCTTTTTCTGTACGCAGGCAAACGAATAAGCCAGATTTGCGATTATGGTGCTCTTTCCCGAGCCTTCTCCGGCAGACGTTATCGCAAACACCTTGCCGTTGTCGGCAGAGCTTACGTATATAAGATTGGTTCTCAGGGTTTCAAAAGCCTCCTTGACCGCAAAAGGAACATTGTCAGCCATAAGAGAAAGCACGTTGTTATTTTTGTTATTTTTATTATTTTCGTTTTTCTTCATTTTAGGTATCCTCTTTCTTCAGATTATTTGTTTGACCAACTCGGAATAAATCCGATCAAAGGATATTTTGAAGAAACGGCTGCCTTCAAATCTTCTTCATTTTTTACCGTAACGTTGCAAAGAGCAACTACCAGGGCTGCGGCGTAGGTCAGCACAGCCGCCGCCATACCCGCCACGATAACGTTCATAATAAGGCTCGGAGAATCCGCCTCGGTATGAAGCGTGGGATTTTTAAGCACCTTTACGCGCTCTATGTTCATTTTTCCGGTATTGGTACCGGTAACGTTAGGAGTAACGAAGCTCTTTATGATAGTCGGAACGTTCTGCGCAAGATATCTCGCTATTATAAAAGCAATCTCTTCGTTCGTGTTTTCTATTTTAACCACAAAAGTTGAAGAATCTCCGTCGATAGAGGTGCTCATCATATTGAGAAGCTGCCCCGACGTATACTCAAGCTCGTATTCGGTCTTAAGATACTCAATGAGAGAGTCCATAGTAACGTCTCCCTTGATTATCTCTATATACATATTAGCAAGGTTTTCGGTTGCCGCGAGAAGCGACGTGGTAGTATATTCGGTATCAATACTCGTATTAACGACGTAAAAGGTAACCGACGATGAAAACGTTTCCTTAATCATAAACTTGGTAACCAAGCCCGCGATAAGCATAACCGCGATAGTAACGGCCAAGATTATAATAAAGGAACGTTTAAAAACGCGCCACATAGCCGAAAGCGTTATTTCTCTGTTCATAAGCTTTAAATATCTCCTTTTGCAAATCCTTTCCGCATATCCGAGTAAGCTCGGAGAGCGGCGTAAATCTTTTAATATTTTACCACCTTATCCCCCCTATTGTCAATACGTATCGACAAATTAGAAGATAAAGTCAAAAAAATGTCATTTTTCGGTAGCCGAAAGGAAGTCTCCGAGGAGCTTATCCTGAAGCCGCTTCAATGTTTCCCTCGCCCCTCCTCCGACGCGCTTGCCGTCAATAAATTCAGCGGGACGGCAAAGAGTTCCGGACGAGGTAACTATTATCTCGCTCGCCCCCATCATTTCCTGCACCGTAAAGGGCTTCTCCTCAACGGCTATTCCGAAGCTGCGGCACGCCTTCAGAAGATGAGCGCGTGCAACGCCCGCAAGTATCATATTGTCGGCAGGCGCGGTCTGAAGCACTCCGTCCTCTCTTATTATGGATATATTTGAATGAGCGCACTCGGTAACGCGGTCTCCCCTGTGAAATACCGCCTCGTCCGCTCCCGCGTCAGCCGCCGCCTTCGAAGCGAGAACGGTAGGAAGAAGATTGAGCGTTTTCATATTACAGTGAAAAAACCGCGTATCCTCAACCGTTATAAGACTCATCGGTTCGTATATATCCTTTATTTCAGCGGATTTTATCGTTATCCAGATATTCCCGACGAGTCCCTTTGACGGAGCGTGATTCCTCATCTCCGTGCCTCTCGAAACCTGAAAATAAACGAGCTGCTCTCCGCTGTCCACCTTCTTTACCAGCCCCTCGATAATATCGGTAAGCTCCTCTCTCGTGTGAGGAATAGCAATACCGAGAACGGCGGCGCTCTCATAAAATCTGTCAAGATGCTCGTCGAGCGCGTATATTATATGATTTCTGGTGTATACCGCCTCGTATATTCCGTCTCCGAAATAGCACGCGCGGTCGTTCATCGGAACAGTCATATTTTCTATAAGGTCGTATTTTCCGTTATAATATCCGAGATTTATCATATCAAGCTCCCAATAAGCGTTCCTTTCCTTATGAATATTTTCCGTACATTTTATGTCGCGCGCCGCAAAACTATGAATGAAAGGCGTATGAAAATACTTCTCTGATATTATATCACACAGGAAGTAAAAAGTCAACAACACTAAAACTTATAAAAAAATTAACAAACAAAAATATTGTCAAATTGCGAGAGGTATGATATAATGAAACGTAGATTGATTTTTAAGCTTTTACGGAGGATAAAATGAAGCTGTTCAACAAAACCATTTTGTCCGAGAAAATAAAAGAATCCCTCTCGTCCGTTCTTCCCGTAACCGCGATAGTACTCGTACTGCTCGCGTTCTTCATTCCAGTGCCTACCGAAATGCTGCTTTCATTTATTATAGGCGCGGTTATGATAATTCTGGGAATGGGATTGTTTACTCTCGGAGCCGAAAGCTCTATGTCGCCTATGGGCGAATACATAGGAGCCAAAATAACCAAATCAAGAAAACTGTTTCTGATAATTTTCGTCTCCTTCTTCGTCGGAGTTCTCATAACCGTCTCCGAGCCGGATTTGCAGGTGCTCGCGAATCAGATATCGTCCATTCCGAATTTAATTCTGATATTGTCGGTTGGCGTCGGAGTGGGATTGTTCCTCGTCGTAGCGATGCTGAGAATTATATTTAAAATAAAGCTGAAATACCTTCTGCTCTTCTTCTACGCGGCGGTATTTATATTGGCTTTCTTCGTTCCCGATAATTTTCTCGCGCTAGCGTTCGACTCGGGCGGAGTTACGACGGGTCCTATGACCGTTCCCTTCATAATGGCTCTCGGTGTCGGAGTATGCGCGATACGCTCGGACGATTCGGCTGACAACGACAGCTTCGGTCTCGTCGCTCTCTGTTCGGTAGGTCCGATACTCGCCGTTATGATACTCTCCCTCGTTTTCGGAGTTGACGCCGAGGCGTATACCGATTATTCTATGCCCGCGATAAACACGTCGCAGGAAATAACCTCTATGTTTCTGGGTAATATTCCCCACTATCTCAAAGAGGTAGCGATAGCCGTTGCTCCTATGGCTGTATTTTTCCTTATATTCCAGCTTATCTGCGGGGGCATCAAGAAAAACAAGCTTATAAAAATACTCGTGGGGCTTCTCTACACCTACGTCGGTCTCGTGCTTTTCCTCACGGGAGTAAACGTCGGCTTTATGCCCGTCGGAAACTACATAGGTCAGGCGATAGCGCTCTCGCGGTTCAAATTTGTAATAGTTCCTCTCGGAATGATTATAGGTTATTTTATCGTTTCGGCAGAGCCTGCGGTTCACGTCCTTATGAAGCAGGTTGAGGAAACGACGTCGGGCGCGATACCCGGCAAGCTTCTCGGAAACGCTCTCTCAATAGGCGTCGCGGTATCGGTTGGACTCGCGATGATAAGAGTTTTGACGGGAATCTCGATTATGTGGTTCCTTATCCCCGGATATGCGATAGCCCTCATACTCGCGTTCGTCGTTCCCGATATTTTCACCTCGATAGCATTCGACTCGGGCGGAGTCGCCTCGGGACCTATGACCGCGACCTTCCTGCTGCCTTTCGCGGTAGGCGCCTGCGCCGCTCTCGGCGGAAATATCGTTGAGGACGCATTCGGTGTCGTGGCTATGGTCGCTATGACCCCTCTCATAACTATACAGATACTCGGTCTTATATATAAGATAAAGCAGCACAAAGCCGCTTCCGATACTGCGGCAGAGGCTGATACCTCCGAAGAGCTTCAGGAGAACGTCATTGAAATATCGTCGTCGGACGCGTCCGAAACAAAATCGCTCGAAGACGAAGATATCATCGAACTATAAGGGAGGCGAAACTATGAAAAACGTATTTTTTCTCATAACTATAATACGCCGTTCCGATACCAAGGAATACGAGGAATTTTATAAGGCTCACGGCGTCGGGACTCTTTACGCACTCAACTGCAACGGAACCGTTCACGAAAAAACGCTTGACCTTCTCGGAATAGAGCGAAGCGAAAAATCTATGCTCATAACGATAACAGACGGCGATTCGCTCAAAAATCTAACGAGAGCCCTCTCAAGCGAAATGAAGATAGACCTTCCCGACAGAGGCGTTGCCGTAGCGGTACCCCTCTCAAGCATAGGCGGAGCGGCCACGCTCCAGTATTTCACAGACGCAGAGTTCAGCGCAGAAAAGGAGAGTAAGGATATGTATTCGGATTACGAGCTTATAATGGCTATATACGAAAAAGGATTTACCGAGACCGTTATGGACGCGGCTCGCTCCGCGGGAGCGGGCGGAGGAACCACGATAAGAGCCAAGGGTACGGGAGCCAAGGCGGCTGAAAAATTCTTCGGCATATCTCTTGCCGAGGAAAAAGAGATAGTTTTTATAGTATCCGACGTGAATAAAAAGAAGGATATTATGAAAGCGATAATGCGCGACGCGGGCGTTAATACCCCCGCTCACGCCCTCGTTTTCTCACTTCCCGTCTCGGAAACCGCAGGATTCAGATTTGCCGATACGATAGCTAAAGAAGCGGAATGATTAAAGATAGATATTATTGATTATATGGGGGAGGGGCTTTTTGAAAAAAGTCCCTCCCCCATACCCCCGCCCAAAAATCTTTAAACGTATTGGGTTTGATTTTAACTTTTTGTCTTACTTTCTACGGAGAGCAAAGCCAAAATCCAAAACCATACCCAAGTTTTAAAGTTTTTGAAGAGGGGTAAGGGGAGAAACTTTTGCAAAAGTTTCTCCCCTAAAAAAATCCATACACAAACTAATTTTTCCCTCTCAACTGTAAAATTAATGCAAACAATATTGTCAATAAGTGAATTATGTGGTAAAATATCTGTAAATATATTATTATTAAGGGGAACTTCAAATGCTGTCAACTGTTTTCAGCGCGGGATTATTCGGCATTGACGGATATATAGTTACGGTAGAATGTAATTCACAATCAAAAATACCTTCCTTCGAGCTTGTCGGTCTGCCCGACCTCGCCGTAAAGGAAGCCAAGGAAAGAGTACGCACCGCGTGTGAAAACAGCGGTTTTCGCTTTCCCGCAATGTCTCTGACGCTGAATCTCGCTCCCGCAGACAGACGCAAGGAGGGCTCGGCGCTCGACACGGCAATACTCTTATCTATACTTCGCTGCGGAGGCATTATTCGCCACGAGGTTGATTTTTCGGATAAATGCTTTATGGGCGAGCTTTCGCTTTCGGGCAATCTTCGTTCAGTTCGCGGAATACTCTGTATGTGCGCCGCCGCAAAAGACGCGGGAATAAAGGAATTTTACGCTCCGTCGGAGAATGCCGCCGAAGCCGCCGCAGTTGAAGGAATAACGGTATACGCGGTCAACAGCGTAAAACAGCTCGTAGAACATCTCAACGGTATATCTCCTCTCACACCCGTAAAATACGAGCCTCACTCCTCCGATTCCCAAATCGGCGCGTTCGGAATAGATTTTTCCGACGTTCGCGGTCAGGCTATGGCAAAAAGAGCTATGGAGATAGCCGCCGCGGGCGGACACAATATCCTTCTTATAGGACCTCCCGGGACGGGCAAATCTATGCTTGCCAAAAGGCTTCCAACGATATTGCCTCCGATGACCTTCGGAGAAGCTATTGAAACCACAAAAATATACTCCGTATCGGGAACGCTTCCCGAAAACGTATCCCTGCTCTCCACAAGACCCTTCCGCTCTCCTCACCACACGATGAGCGTAATAAGCCTTGTCGGAGGCGGAACCAATCCTCTGCCGGGAGAGGTTTCCCTCTCTCATAACGGAGTGCTGTTTCTCGACGAGCTTCCCGAATTTCCGAAAGCCGTTACCGACGCTCTGCGCCAGCCGATAGAGGACAGAAGGGTAACTATCACGAGAGCGCAGGGCAGAGTTACCTACCCATGCTCTTTTATGCTCGTCGCCGCTATGAACCCCTGCAGATGCGGATATTTCGGACATCCTACCCGCAAATGTACCTGCGGAGAAGGAGACGTAAAGAGATACGTTTCAAAAATAAGCGGGCCTATGCTCGACAGAATAGATATTCAGATAGAGCTTCCATCTCTCTCATACGAGGAAATAAATCAAGCTGACGCAAAGCCCGAGACCTCGGCGCAAATAAGGGAGAGAGTGTGCGCGGCGAGAGAATTTTCAAGACGCCGTCTTGGGAACAATTCCAAAATATTCTGCAACGCCCAGCTCAGCGCGGCAGATATAGCCAAATACTGCAAAACCACCGACTCGGCTTCCCTTCTGCTTAAAGCGGCGTATGATAAAATGGGAATGTCTGTAAGAGGCTACGACCGCATTATGCGCGTGGCACGGACTATTGCCGACCTCGACCAAAGCGAAATTATCGACGCGAAGCACGTAGCCGAGGCGATACAATACCGAAGCCTTGATAAAAAATATTGGGGTTAGCAGAAACCCAAAATTTCAAACAGCGAGGACATATATGGAACTTAAAGAACTTATAATATCGGTTTGCTCGCTCACGTCGATATCGGGACACGAGGCGCGCGACCTTGAAAGGCTCAAGGCGCTCGTCGGCTCATCCTTCGACGAGATAAAGAGAGACGCCGTGGGCAACCTTCTCCTTATCCGCAGATGCGGAAAGGAAAATCCCGCGAAAATAATGATAGACACGCACTTTGACGAGATAGGTATGCTGGTTACGGGCATACGAAAGGGCGGATTTTTAAGCGTTACGCCGGTGGGAGGACTTGACCCGTCTATCCTTCAGGCGTCCGACGTCGTAATATACGGCAAAAAGGAAATACGCGGCGTCATCGCCTCTACCCCTCCCCACCTTCAGAAAAGAGACGGCGAGAAAAAGCTTTGTGAAATTTCAAAGCTCTTTATAGATACGGGATACGGCGAAGACGAGCTAAAAGAGATAGTATCGGTCGGTACTCCCGTCGGATTCGCTCCGAGATATACCCTCCTTCTCGGAGACAATATATGCGGAAAAAGCTTTGACAACAAGGCTTGCGCCGCCGCGGCGATATACGCCGTATCAAAGACCGATAGAAAAGAACTGGCGGGCGACGTATATCTCCTTCTCTCCTGCCACGAGGAAACATTGAACACGGGCGGTGCCGCCGTCGGAGCATTTGAGACCGACCCCGATTACGCTATGGTAATTGACGTAAATCTCGCGTCGGTACCCGAGGTTCCCAGATGTGAAACCGTCGAGTACGGAAAAGGCGTTTCAATTTCAATCTCCGCCGTAACCGACAAGAGACTGACGCGGGCTGTCGAGCGGTTGTGCCTTGACAAAAGCATCGGCTTTACGAGGGTTGCCGCGCCGTCAAGCACGGGAACAAATACACCGGCGGTAAACCTTGCGGGACGAGGAGTTCCGACGGTTGACATAGGACTTCCGCTCAAAAATATGCACACCTACAACGAGACGCTAAATTTTAAGGACGTATACGAGCTTTCCTCCCTCGTAAAAGCTTTTGTATGCTCCGAAAAGATAAAGGAGGCGTTCACGATATGAAAAAATACGAAGGACTCGAGCTTCTGCAAAAGCTCTGTCTTCTTTTCGGTCCGTCGGGCTGTGAGGACAACGTGGCGGATTTTATAGCGGAACAAGTAAACGGATTTTCCGACCGACTTTACACCGACCGTCTCGGAAACGTGATTGCCGTGATAGAAAACGGGGACGCAGACCGCCCGAAAATTATGCTGTCCGCTCATATGGACGAGGTTGGCTTTATGATAAATGAGATAACCGAGGACGGATATCTGAAATTCGATACCGTCGGCGGTATTGACGAACGGGTGCTGTGCGGAAAAAACGTAACCGTGGGAGACGAGGTAAACAAGATAAAGGGTATTATAACCTCAAAAGCCATACACCACAAAAAGCGCGAGGACAGAGATAAGGTAACGCCGCTCTCTTCTATGTATATAGACGTAGGGCTTTCAAGCCGGGACGACGTTCTTAAATATCTCGATATAGGCGCTTACGGCACCTTCGACTCGGAATTTATCTTTTTCGGAAGCCAAAACAAAAAAATAAAGTCAAAAGCGATAGACGACAGACTCGGCTGCGCCGTGCTGATAGAGGCTATGCGCTCGCTGTTTGAGCGCAAGACCGAGCTTTGCGCCGACCTTTATTTCTGCTTCACAGTGCGCGAGGAGATAGGCATATCGGGCGCGCAGGTCGCGGCTCAAACGATACGGCCCGATTTTGCGATAGTACTCGAAGCCACCGCAATTGCGGATATCGCGGACGTTCCAGAAAATTCAAGAGTAGCTTCTCTCTCGGAGGGAGGGGTAATATCGCTTATGGACCGCTCGACGATATACGACCGAGCACTTACAGACTTTGCGCTCGATACCGCGAATAAGAACGACATAAAGGCGCAGGTTAAAAAATACGTTTCGGGAGGAAACGACGCCTCGCATATCCACAAGAGCGGATACGGGGTAAGGACGTTCGCGCTCTCCGCTCCCGTCAGATACCTGCACTCCCCCGCCTGCGTCGCAGATACCGACGACTTTTTCGCGATGACGAATCTCGTGCGCGCTATGCTTTTAAATTGGAAAATCAACTTATAAGAGGTATTTGAATATGTATAATACTTTAAAAACGCTCTGTCTCGTTTCCTCGGTCTCGGGACGCGAGGAAGCGATACGGGAAAAGATAAAAGAAATGATAGCTCCATTCACCGACGAGTGTACCGTCGATAATCTCGGAAATCTCATCGCGGTAAAGCACGGCACGGGAAAGGACAAAAAGAAGCTTATGCTTTGCGCTCATATGGACGAGATAGGCTTTATAGTTACCTTTATAGAAGAAAACGGAGCGGTGCGCGTATCAAACGTAGGCGGAATAAACCTCGTCGCCTCGTCCTGCTCGCAGGTAATATCCGAAAGAGGAGTCAGAGGCGTTCTCGTCCCCGAAAGCGGAGTAAAGGCGGCTGATTTCGCGCCCGATAAATTTCTCGTGGATATCGGAACGAAAAGCAAGAAGGAAACCGAGAAAAAGGTCAGAATAGGCGACTTTTTCGTAGTTACTCCCTCTCTCTCAAGGCTCTGCGGAAAAAGAGTCTGCGGCAGACCCATTGACGACAGGATAGGCTGCGCCGTTATGATAAAGACAGCCGAGAGACTCGCCTCGGAGAAGCTCAAGGATGATATCTATTACGTCTTTTCGGTTCAGGAGGAGGTAGGCTGCAGAGGCTCCAAGCCCGCGGCGTTTGCCGTTGCTCCCGACTACGCTCTCGTATACGACGTTACGGGCACGGGAGACACGATAGGGGCAAAGCCTATGGAATGCTCGCTTGGAAAGGGCGCGGCGATAAAGATAAAGGACAGCTCGGTAATATGCAGTGCCGAGGTCGTCGATATGCTGAAGTGTGCGGCAGAGGAAAACGATATTCCCTGTCAGCTTGAGATACTGACCTACGGCGGAACCGATACGAGCTCGATACAGATGTCGGGCTTCGGAACCCGCGCGGGAGCGCTGTCTATTCCGGCGAGATATATTCACTCGGGCGTCGAGACGATAGACCTCTCGGACGCCGAGGCTTGCGTTTCTCTTACGCTTGCCTTTATTAAAAAGCTTTAATTGATTTTCAAAGACTCAATAAGTTTAAATAAACGGAGACTAAAATGTACTTTTCAAAAAAAATAACCGACCTTGCGGCAGAGGCTGAAAAAGCCTTGTTTGACAGATTTGCGGAGATAGACGCGGTCTCCTTCACCAACACTGAAAAAATAATGAACTCCTTCAAGGAGCACAGAGTAAGCGAAACTATGTTCGCTCCGTCGAGCGGATACGGATACGATGACAGAGGACGCGAGACTCTCGACAAAATCTGGGCAGACGTTATGGGAGCCGAATCGGCGTTCGTAAGACACAGTATAGTAAACGGAACGCAAGCACTCACCATAGGTCTTTTCGGACTTCTCCGCCCGGGAGATATAATGTTCTCCATCGCGGGAAAGCCCTACGACACGCTTGACGAGGTAATAGGCAACACGGGAAAGGCGGGCGACGGCTCGCTGAAGGACTTCGGCGTTGAATATATGCAGTCCGACCTTAAGGACGACGGAAGCTTTGACCTTGACCGAATAAAGAGCGTTCTTGAGGAACACAAGGAAAAAATAAAGGTCGTCTTCATTCAGCGCTCAAAGGGATACCTTAACCGCAAAACGCTCAGCATAGCGCAGATAGCCGAGGCGACGAAATTCGTAAAATCCATATCCCCCGCCTCTTATGTCGTCGTTGACAACTGCTACGGAGAATTTACCGAAACGGCAGAGCCCACCGCATTTGGAGCTGATATGATAATAGGCTCTCTTATAAAAAATCCCGGCGGCGGTATGGCTGAGACGGGCGGATATATCGCGGGAAGCGCAAGAGCGGTCGAGCTTGCCTCCTACCGTCTAACCTCGGTAGGCGTCGGCTGTGAGGTTGGAGCGACTCTCGGACAGACGAAAAGTATGTTCAAGGGACTCTTTTACGCCCCGCACACCACCGCTCAGGCAATAAAGACGGCGCACCTTGCCGCGTATATGTTCAACGCTCTCGGCTTTGAGGTGGAGCCAGCTTGGAACGAGCCGAGATACGATATAATACAGACTGTAAAAACCGGTTCTCCCGAAAAGCTCTGCGCCTTCTGCCGAGGAATACAGGCAGGCTCCCCGATAGACTCCTTCGTAGTACCCGAGCCTTGGGCTATGCCCGGATATTCCGACAAGGTTATTATGGCGGCCGGCGCCTTCACACAGGGCGCATCGATAGAGCTGTCGGCAGACGGTCCTCTGCGTCCCCCCTACACCGTATTTTTCCAAGGAGGTCTTACATATGAAAGCGGAAGGATAGGAATTATGTCCGCCGCCGAGGAAATGATAAAGTTAATATAAAAATTACGGAAGAAAGAAAATACATACTCAACAGAAAGGCCTATATAATATGCTCTTTTCTTCGCTTGAATTTTTGTTTTTCTTTCTTCCGCTCTGTATCGCGGTATATTTTTCGGTTCCCGTACGCGCAAGGAACGCCGTTCTTCTCGTTTTCAGCCTCATCTTCTACGGCTTCGGGGAGCCCGTATATCTCTTTTTGATGATAGCCACCGTCTCCGCCGACTATTTTTTCGGACTGCTAATACAAAAGGCGTCGGGAAACGAAAGGCGGGCTCGGGCGGTTCTGGTATTTGCCGTGATATTCAATATTCTTCTGCTCGGATTTTTCAAATACTACGATTTTTTCGTACTGAATCTATCCAAGCTCCCCGCCCTCTCCTTTCTTACTCCTCTCGGTCTTTCTCTGCCCGTGGGAATATCCTTTTACACCTTTCAGTCCCTCTCCTACGTCATCGACGTTTACAGGGGCGAGACCCGCGCCGAGAAAAATCCCGTTATCCCCGCGACCTACGTAGCGCTTTTTCCGCAGCTCATAGCGGGTCCTATCGTCAAATATAACGATATATACGGTCAATTTTTCGAGCGTAAGCATACGGTGAGCGGTGCCGCCGAGGGCGCGAGAAGATTCGTCTGCGGACTCGCGAAAAAGGTTATCCTCGCCAACGGCGCTGGAGAGCTTTGGCAGAACTTCGCGTCGGGCTTTGACGCGTCGAGCGCAGACACCGTCGGAGTATGGCTCGGCGTCGTATGCTACGCCTTTCAGATATATTTCGACTTTTCGGGATATTCCGATATGGCGGTAGGACTCGGAAAGCTCTTCGGCTTCGACTTCCCCGAAAATTTCAATTATCCGTATATATCTCAAAGTATAACCGATTTCTGGAAAAGGTGGCATATCACTCTTTCCTCCTGGTTCAAAGAATACGTCTATATTCCGCTCGGTGGAAACAGACGGGGCAAGGCGAGAACCTATCTCAATTTGTTCGTCGTGTGGTCGCTGACGGGAGTATGGCACGGCGCGGGCGGAAATTTTCTTCTCTGGGGCATCTATTACTTCTTGATAATATCCCTTGAAAAAGCGTTTTTGAAAAAAGCTCTTTGTCGCGTACCGTCCTTATTCCGCCGTTTATATTCACTCGCGCTCATAGCCTTCGGATGGCTCATCTTCGCCGCAGACGGCTCGGACACATCCCTGACTCTTTACGAGGCGTTTGAGTGCGCTAAAATTATGCTCGGCTTTTCGGAGGGCGGATTTATTTCAGACGACACGCGCTACGAGCTTGTGAGAAATCTGCTGCCCCTCGTAATAATGACCGCCGCGTCGCTCCCCGTGTTCAAAAAGTTCACGAACAATTTGCTCGCCTCGGAAAAATACCGAACGGCAACGACGGCGGTACTAGGTATATTAACTCCCGCGGCGCTGATACTGTGTACCGCTTACCTCGTAAATTCGGGATACAATCCCTTTTTATACTTCAGATTTTAATAAAGGAGACCAAAAGAAAGCAATAATGACAGAACTGCTCTGTAAGTTGTTCGTAAAGGACAGAAGCAATATAAAAAAAGATTCGGTAAGACGTTCTTACGGCACTCTTTCAAGCGTCGTCGGAATAATCCTCAATATACTGCTTGCCGCGTTTAAGCTCATAGCGGGCACGCTTTCGGCTTCTATATCGATAACCGCCGACGCCGTAAACAATCTCTCCGACGCGGGCTCGCAGGTAATATCGCTCATAAGCTTCAAAATATCGGCAAAGCCCGCGGACAGGGACCACCCATTCGGGCACGCGAGGATAGAATACGTCGCGTCTATGATAGTATCTTTCATAATACTTACCATAGGCTTCGAGCTTTTCCGCACCTCACTGGATAAAATATTCAACCCGACCGATACGAAATTCGGAACGGTAAGCGCCGTTATCCTCGCCGTATCGGTGATAGCAAAGCTGTGGGTAGGATTTTTCAACCGAAGGATAGGCAAAAAAATAAATTCCTCAGTCATAAAGGCTACGTCGATAGACAGCTTCTCCGACGCCGCCGCTACCTCCGCCGTACTGATATCTATGCTGATATCTCACTTCACGGGTCTGCGTACCGACGGATATATGGGTATCATAGTATCGGTATTTATCTTCATCGCCGGTATAAGAATCCTTTCCGAAACCAAAAACTCTATTCTCGGAAGTCCTCCCGACCCCGAGGTTATATCCGAGATATATCGAATATCCTCCGAATTTCCCGAGGTGCTCGGCATACACGATATGGTAGTGCACAATTACGGTCCCGGCAACACGATAGCCTCGCTTCACGCCGAGGTTGACGGTGAGGAAAACGTTTTCGTAACGCACGACGTCATAGACAACCTTGAAAAAAGACTCTTTTCCGAACTCGGAGTACGCGCTACTATCCATATGGATCCGATAGTAACCAACGACGAACGGCTGTCGGCGCTTAAAGCAGTTACACTCAACACCGTTCAGAAGATAGATTCAAGCCTCACCCTGCACGATTTCAGATTCGTCGAGGGCAGAACACATTCAAATCTTATATTCGATATATCCGCTCCCTTTGAGCTGAAAATATCGGACGATGACCTCAAAAGAATGGTATCCGACGCGGTAAGCGAAATAAATCCGAATTATTTTGCCGTAATCACCATTGACAGACAATGACATATATTGTATAATATAATAATGAACGGTTGCAATCAAGGAACGAAAAAACGTTCGTCTTACTTTTGTTATAACTCATACGGTTGCACGAAAAGTATTGAAATGAGTTGAAAGGAAACTACGTCTAAATGAAAAAAGTATTCAGAATAACCGCGCTTATACTTATGAGCCTGCTCGTTATATTATCCCTTGCTTCCTGCGGAAGCGCCTCGCCCGACAGCGATTCGGGCTCGTGCGGCTCGGGACTCACCTGGTCTTACGATTCCGACACCAAGGTGCTAAGTATATCGGGAAACGGATCTATGACCGATTTTGAAAGCTCGTCCGAGGCTCCTTGGGTCAACGCAAAGTCGGCAATAAAAACGATAACCGTATCCGATGGCGTACAAACCGTCGGAAATTACGCGTTTTACGGATTTACCGCTCTTGAGAGCGTAAATCTCCCCGAGTCGCTCGCATCCATCGGAAGCTCGGCGTTCGCCTTCAGCACCGCTCTTACCAACGTATCTCTTCCCTCCTCGCTCCAGACGATAGGAGACGGAGCCTTTGAGGGTTGCTCGGCGCTCACCGCGGCGTTCGTTCCCGCATCGGTCGTATCAATCGGAGAAAAAACATTCGCGTACTGCTATTCGATAACCGACGCGGCAATACTTACCGCTATAAACGTTCCCGACGGCGCCTTCCTTAACTGCCGTTCGCTCGACAAGCTTCTTCTCAACACGGCTATATCCTCGGATATGATAGCGCAGAACGCTTTTGAGGGCTGTAAGGTAAGCTACGCCGACGCCTCCTTCACCGAATCCTCAACCGCTTCCGCAAGCGTAACGGTAAAGTACGTCGATACCGACGGAAACGAGCTTTGCGACTCGATCGTAAAGGAAAATATAGAATACGGAGATTCGTACAGCGTGGTATCTCCCGCGGTTGAAGGCTACACCGCCGACAAGCTTACGGTAAACGGCTACGTCTACGGCGAAAACGTAACGGTTACGGTAACTTACACCGCTAACGCCGTCGAGGAAACCGAGCCCGTTGAAGATACCGCAGAAGAAGATGAAGAAGTCAACGTAGGAACCATAATAGCCGTCGTAATATTCGCCGTTCTCCTTATCGGAATAGCGATAGCCGCCGTGCTTCTCATTCGTTCCGACAAGAAAAACGCCCAAAAAGGCACCACCGTCAGAAAAAAACCGTCAAACGACAAAAAGCGCAAATAAAATATACGAGGATGAAATGAAAAACTCTTACAGCGTAAATATAAAGCTTTCGGAAGATATGATGAAAAAGCTCGTCTATATCTGCCGCGCGGAGAACAGAACTCCGTCAAATCAGTTTAACTTTATGCTCCGCAACAACATCTCGTATTTTGAGCGTACCAAGGGAAAAATACCCGAAGCAAAGCTCAAAGAAATAGATATATCCGAGTTTTCGGACGACGACAAAAATTAAAATTCAAAAAACTGTTTACAAATCGAAAATTATCGTGTATAATATGCTTAATAACCGTTGAACGAGAAGAAACCGCAAGCACCGCATACAGAGATTGCCCCCATAGGCTGAAAGAGGCAAACGCGGAAAAACGGACTGTGCGCTCGGGAGGTTCCGTGTAATTACGGCGTAAGCCCTGCGTTAAAGGCATAAGAGATGGAGCTTCTCCGAAGCAGAGTGGAACCGCGTTTATCACGCCTCTGTATCCTTTACGGGATACAGAGGCTTCGTTTTTTATAATAAATTTTCAGGGAGGTAAAGACTATGAATAATATCCCATACTCAAAGAAAAAATTCAAATCCCCCGACACTGCAAAAATAAAGAAAAAAATTTCCGCGCTTAAGGCGGGCGTAAACGGAATAGTTGAGGACGTAAAATACGACGTTCAGGCGGTAAAGGAAAGAGACCCCGCGGCAAGAAACAGCGCAGAGGTACTGCTTCTCTATTCGGGCGTACACGCGCTTATGGCGTACCGCGTATCGCACAAGCTTTACGAAAAGGAACGCTATTTCGAGGCAAGAGCGCTCAGTCAGATAGCAAGACACTTCACGGGTATAGAGATACACCCCGGAGCCAAAATAGGCAAAGGTCTCGTTATAGATCACGGTATGGGCGTCGTCATCGGCGAGACCGCCGAGATAGGCGACAACTGCACGCTCTATCAGGGAGTTACTCTCGGAGGAACGGGCAAGGACGTGGGAAAGCGCCACCCCACCCTCGGAAACGGAGTTCTCGTGGGCGCGGGAGCAAAGATTCTCGGTCCCTTGAAGATAGGAGACAATTCCAAAATAGCCGCTAACGCCGTAGTCCTTTCCGAAATCCCCGACAACGCAACGGCTGTCGGAATACCCGCTAAGGTAGTAAAGCGCGACGGTCAGCGCGTAGACCCGCTCGACCACGTTCATATGCCCGACCCCGTGGCACAGCAGATAAAGGCGCTTGAGAGCAAGCTCGCCGAGCTTGAAAAGCAGGTAGCGGAGCTTTCCGCTGAGCCTTCAAAAAGGAGAAAAAAATAAGAATGTATATCTACAATTCCCTGTCGAGAAAAAAAGAAGAGTTTGTTCCGAACGTACCCGGTAAGGTAAATATGTATACCTGCGGTCCCACCGTATATCATTACGCGCACATCGGAAATCTGCGAAGCTATATTATGGAGGATATACTTGAAAAATATCTGAGATATTCGGGCTACGACGTAAAGCGCGTTATGAATATAACCGACGTCGGACACCTCACGAGCGATGCCGACGAGGGCGAGGACAAAATGCTCAAGGGCGCAAAGCGCGAGCACAAAACGGTTATGGAAATAGCCAAATTCTACACCGACGCTTTTTTTGCCGACTGCGCCAAGCTCAATATAAAAACCCCCGACGTAGTAGCGCCCGCCACCTCTTGCATTGACAGCTTTATTGAGGTCATATCTTCCCTGCTTGAAAAGGGATACGCTTACGAGGCGGGCGGAAATATATACTTTGATACCTCAAAGCTCAAACAGTACTACGTTTTCAACGATTTCAAGGAGGACGACCTTGCGGTTGGAGTCAGAGAAGGCGTTGAGGCAGACGATAATAAGCGCAACAAAGCGGACTTCGTGCTTTGGTTTACGAAATCGAAATTTGACGATCAAGAGCTGAAATGGGACAGCCCGTGGGGCATAGGATACCCGGGCTGGCATATCGAGTGCTCCTGTATCAGTATGAAAAACCTCGGTGAATATCTCGATATCCACTGCGGAGGCATAGACAACGCTTTCCCCCACCACACTAACGAAATTGCTCAAAGCGAGGCTTATATAGGTCATAAGTGGTGCAATTATTGGTTCCACGTTCACCATCTCAACACAAATTCAGGTAAAATGAGCAAGAGCAGCGGAGAGTTTCTCACCGTCTCTCTCCTCGAGAGCAAGGGCTACGACCCGCTCGTATACCGTATGTTCTGCCTGCAGTCGCATTACCGCAAATCCCTCGTATTCTCTTACGAAAATCTGGATAATACCGTTACCGCTTACAATAAGCTCGTCGCAAAAATATCCGCGCTTATAGCGCAGAACGACGAGAGCGCCGTCGATACCGAATCGGCTGATACGCTTCGCCGCGGATTTACCGACGCGCTCGACAACGACCTCAACACCTCTCTCGCCATAACCGCGCTTTACGACCTTCTTAAAGCCAAGGTTTCCGCTTCTACCAAGCTTTCCTTGATAAAGGAATACGACGCGGTTTTAGGACTCGGTCTTATTGAGGCGGCGGAAAAACAGCTTGACGAAAAAGCAGACGAGGCAAAGAGCGACGACCCGTTTATCACTGAAATCGAAGAACTTATAAAGAAAAGACGCGACGCGAAGGCGGCAAAGGATTATGCTACTGCGGACGATATCAGAAAGTATCTTTCCGAAAAGGGCGTTACGCTTATCGACACCCCCGAGGGAACTAAATATAAAATAGATTAAAAAATCTCAAATCACCGATATATTAAAATTTAATATATAAATCTTTTAAAATGAAAGGAAACAAATATGGAACAGGCAAAGCTCAACAGTTTGAAGAAAAACGCTGTTGATATCCGCCTCGGTATTCTCGAGGAGGTTCACAGCGCGGCTTCGGGACACCCAGGCGGCTCTCTCTCAATAGCGGATATTATGACGTATCTCTATTTTGAAGAAATGAACGTCGATCCCAAAAATCCGAAAATGGCAGACAGAGACAGATTGGTTCTCTCAAAGGGACACACCGCTCCCGCTCTCTACTCCGCCCTCGCGCACAAAGGATTTTTCGACAAATCGGCGCTCTCCACTCTCCGTCAGGCAGATTCCTTCCTTCAGGGACACCCCGATATGAAGGGTACCCCCGGAGTTGATATGACCACGGGTTCGCTCGGACTCGGATTTTCTTCCGCCTGTGGAATCGCGCTCGCGGCAAAAATAGACGGTAAGAGCTACAGAACCTACGCTATCGTCGGAGACGGTGAGAGTGAGGAAGGTCAGATATGGGAAGCGGCTATGTTCGCGGCTCACTACAAGCTTGACAACCTCTGTCTCGTAGTCGACTGGAACGGTCTTCAGATAGACGGTCCCGTTACCGAAGTTATGAACCCCACCCCCCACGACAAAAAGCTTGAGTCTTTCGGTTTTCACGTTATAACGATAGATGGACACGATTTTGAACAGATAGAAGCTGCGTTCAACGAAGCAAAGACGGTAAAGGGCAAGCCCACTGCGATAATCGCAAAAACTGTTAAGGGTAAGGGAGTATCCTTTATGGAAAATCAGGTTGGCTGGCACGGCTCTGCTCCGAACGACGAGCAGTATGAAAAAGCCGTTGCCGAGCTTAAAGCAAGCCTTTAAGGAGGAATGAAAATTATGGCAGAAAAAATAGCTACCAGAGAAGCCTATGGAAACGCTCTTGCAGAGCTTGGCGATAAATATGATTTCGTGGTTTTGGATGCTGACCTTGCGGCAGCTACCAAAACGGGTGTATTCAAGAAAAAGTTCCCCGAAAGATTCTTTGACTGCGGTATTGCCGAGGGCAATATGATAAGCGTTGCGGCAGGTATCGCGACAACCGGCAAGCCCGTGTTCGCTTCCTCCTTCGCTATGTTCGCGGCAGGAAGAGCCTTTGAGCAGATAAGAAACTCGGTTGGATATCCTCACCTTAACGTTAAGATAGGCGCTACCCACGCGGGCGTCACCGTCGGTGAGGACGGCGCTACCCACCAGTGCCTTGAGGATATTGCTCTTATGCGTACTATCCCCGGAATGACTATAATCAATCCCGCTGACGCGGTAGAGGCAAGAGCGGCAGTTGAGGCGGCTCTGAATATAAACGGTCCCGTTTACCTCCGCTTCGGACGTATGGCGGTACCCGTAATAAACGACGCTTCCTACAAATTTGAGCTTGGCAAGGGCATCAATATGGCAGACGGAAAGGACGTTACCATCGTTGCTACGGGAATTATGGTCGATATGGCTATTGAAGCCTCCAAGCTTCTCGCAAACGAGGGTATCTCGGCAAGAGTTATCAATATCCACACCATAAAGCCTCTTGACAAGGAGATTATCGTTGACGCGGCTAAGGCTACAGGCGCGATAGTTACGGCTGAGGAGCACAATATCATCGGCGGTCTCGGCTCGGCAGTTGCCGAAGCCGTATGCGAGGCTTGTCCCGTTCCCGTCCTCCGTGTTGGAGTTGAGGATAAATACGGACATTCGGGTAAGGTTCCGCCTCTGCTTAAAATGTACGGTCTTACCGTTGAGAACATAGTTGAAAAAGCCAAAGCGGCTATCGCTCTTAAATGATAGATTAGTTTGTGTTTGGATTTTTAAGGGGAGAAACTTTTGCAAAAGTTTCTCCCCTTTACCTTTGTTTTTCTGGGGGAGGGACTTTTTAAAAAAAGTCCCTCCCCCAACCCCACCCCAAAAACTTTAAAACATTGGGTATGGTTGGGGTTTTTGTCTTGCTTTCTACGGAGAGCTTAATTTAGATATTTACCATACTTGGTAGGAGCTTGTTTGCGGGAGATAAAGACCAATCGTGTTCTTCACTCCGTAGAGAGTCATTCTGAGCGAAGCGAGCGCAAGCGAAGCGTAGTCGAACCCGCAGGGCGACGGCTTCGCCGTCGGAATCTGCTTTGATTTTCGTTAAAGGATTTAAGGTTAGTTTGTTTTATGGGTTTTTTATGTTCACTTCTTGTTACACGACAAGAAGTGAACCGAAGAAGCGTGTCAGGGGGTCAAAACCCCCTGAACCCCCGCTTCCCGACGCATTTTTAAGATGCGTCGGGGATTTAC
>JAFTZH010000030.1 GCA_017464565.1 Clostridia bacterium | reverse complement strand
CGCCTTCATCAAGAACGGTAAAGGGAGACACGGTTATGATATCCGCTATATCGGTATCTATTACTGCCTGCGGATTAACGTAAATTTTTTTCATATCTTTACCTCCTGTCAAGCTGCCGCGGAAGTTACCACGAACGGGTCCGCAAGCGACGCGTCGTAAGTAACCGTTACCTGAACGGTTTCCGCAGCCGGTCTGTTGCCGTTACTATCTATGGTATAAGGCGTAACTGTAAAGGTTACGCTTCCTCCGTCCTTTATAAGAGACTGCGGAATCTCTGAAATCGTCAGCGCGAAAATATAAACTCCGCCTAAATCGTCACTCGTATTTGAAACAAGACCGCCTCCGACACTTGACGCGTTGATAGTACTCATAAGATACTTACAGCTTCCCGAAAAATCTCCCTTTTCGTCAGCTCCGTATTTAACAGCTACGTTAAAGCCTATCTCCTGAGCGTTGATATCGTCCATCGTGGCGATGAAGCGAACGTCAAAGAGATCTGTTTCAACTCCGTCTGCCTCTCCCGTATATCCCGCTGTCTGCGCGCCGTAATAGTGAGCCTCGGCCTTATCCTCCAAAACTATTTGAGAATCGTAAATTCTTACGTCGTAATACGAAATATCGTATCTTCTATTTTTTGCTGTATGTCCAATCACAAAGTCCTCTGTGCTTTCCAAAGAAGTAGTCTCGGTGTAAACCGAGGACTTATAAATCCGCTCTATATTTTCTCCGCTTTCATCAGCGGTATAAACATACGCATATACCATATGGCTGACCTCGTCGTAACCGAAGCTAACCATTATGTATAATACCGTGTCATTAGGTATTACGTTTTTAGCAGTATTTTTAGTGCGTATTGAAGAGGAACCCGTGGAATAAATGCGAAAATCCGCAACGTTGTTTGAGTGATTAGCTGCCAGCAGTGCAGCGCCTTTCTTTACAAACACGTTAGAATTGCTGCCGGATGTAGAGGTCAACACCTTTTTGTATTTGAAAACCAGGGTTTTATTACGCAAGCTGTAAAGGTCGCCATTTTGTACCTCTTCATTTTCATCGGTATACGTAGCCGAAGCGACAAGGCTTCCCCACTTATTGCTGTCCGTAGTAGCCGTAACGCAGCCGTCCGCAGCAGAATAACTTAATTTTGAAAGGTCATTGTTTGCGTCTGAAGTAAGGGCATCGCTTGACTTTCCTTTTTCCGCCACGTCCGCAACGGTAATTTTGTTGTCGCTCTCCGATACCGTTACGTTGTCTGAATTAAAATCCCAATGCGTAACGAGATTGTCCCCGTAAGCGTCGAAAATATCCGCCATCGTCGAGTTGCCGTTGATTTGAGTGTCCGCCGCAAAGCTTCCGACAGCAAAAGTACCCGCGAGAATACTCAAACATAGGCAAAGTACTAAAAACTTTTTCATTGTTGTTTTTCTCCTTTTTTTATTTTTTATTTTTGGGTATTTGCTTATTCTTATTTCATTTTAAAAAGACTTTATTTCCAATCTGCTAAAAAGCAGATTGGAAATAAATATTTTTTTATTGATGTTGACTGCTTTGGTTTGAATTTTTTATTATTTAGCCGCGGTCCACGTGCTATTCATCGCGTAAGCGTTGACGAACGACACGCTCGCCTCGCCCTTTGTTACTCGCATAGTAACCGTGTCGGCACCTCTGCTTGCGAATACTCTGTTACAAAAAGCGTAAAGTCCGTCGTCGATAAAGAACTCAACTATCGAAGCGTCAACGTAAAGACGAAGATCTATAACGTTATCTTCGCTCAAATCAAGATCAAAAGACACGTCCTTCGTAACGGGATTCTGCAAGGTTTTACTGTACTTAACCGTAACCTTGCCCGAAGAATTGCTTGTAAAGGTTATATAAGTAGCCTCGCCCTCTCCGTCGCCGAACAAAGTCAGCTCAAGCGCGGAGTTTGCCGCGAGCGTAAAGCTTGTGTCCATAGAGAAGATAGTGGAATCAAACGTCAAAGCCTCGGAGGCCGTCGTCAGCGTCTTGTTTTCTGCCGAAAGCAAGGAATCTCCTCTGAGCGTATTGATATCGTCAATCGGTTCCTGAGTGAGCCTCATAGTTCCGTCAGCCGCCGTAACCAAGCCCATCTTATAAGGAAGCGACTGGCAGCCGTTCCACTCCTTACCGGGCACAATGTAATTGTCGCGTACCCAGCCCAAAGTTATCAATTCGCCGCTCGGCGTATTGAAAAAGCCTTGCGTTGCGTAATAGTGTCTGCCGTTTCCGTATACGCTCTCGCCGCTTATAGTATCCTGCTCCGCGACGAAGCTGTATTTTCCGTCGGTTCCCTTCACCAAGTCGCCTACAATGTAGTAGGTTCCCGCGCCCGAATAAACCCACTTGATATTGTTCTCATCTCCGTCAAGAGCGAGCGGGTAAAGCTCGGGACATTCCGAGGTTACGGCATCACCTGATTTATTTACCACGTTGGAATTAAATTCCCAATCTATAAGATTGTGAGAGGTATAAAGTCTTACCTGCGTCTTGCTTCCCATTACGCAAAGCCATATACCGCCGTTTGCGTAGGAGTCGTCCTCAATCCAAAGAAGATTGGGGTCGCGGAAGCTGAGGAAATCGTCGGTCGTAAGCACGGGGTTGCCCTCGTATTTTATCCAGGTATATCCGTCATCAAGCGAATACGCAATATTATTAGGCTCGGGAGTTTTCGCAATGTAGGTTGTATACATAACTACCATACGGGAAGCGGGCGGAACAGAGTCGTTGAAAAGCCCGGACGTATTATTATAATCGATAACGGCGCTGCCGGAATATATTCGTCTTCCGTCCTCACCCATATCCAACGCAATTCCAAGCTCGGTCCAATGCATAAGGTCCTTCGATACCGCGTGTCCCCATACTACGTCCTTCGTATCCGCCGTATCAACGATACCCGGACGGTACTGATAAAACAGATGATACTCGCCCGTCGTCGCGTTATACACGAGACCGTTGGGATCGTTCATATACCATTGCTTGGGACTGTAATGATACTGCGGACGGTAGCGTTCGGTATAAAGATATTCCGCAGGTGTGGAACGCTCAACCGAAACCTTGCATACGGCGACGTTCCCCTGCGCATCGCTTATCTCAAGCTCGGTAACGACCGTCTCGCCGTAGGCAGTAGGCAGAGTATATTCTACCTTGCCCTCGTATTTTTGTCCGTCAATCGTAACGCTGTGTCCCTCGGCAAGAGAGAGATGCAAAACCGCCGTCTCGGTGGTTTCTCCTATATCTATATACGGCGATCCGCCTTCAACGCTCAAAGGATAAGATGTTTCTCCTACCTTAATAGATATATCTGAGCCAACCATTATAACGTCTCCTATCTTATACGAAATATTGCTGAATTTACAATTTGCCTTGAACGAATAAACTCCGATATATCCGCCCGCGTAATTGCTCATAGCGTGCTGTGTAATAAGCGCGTCGTTGATATAATAAACGAGATTTCCCGAAGAATCCATCTCGACCTTCAGCTTATACGAATCTGCAAGAACCAACGTATTGTTCGCGTGCGTCGTAGTAGATGAGCCGCCTACGGCTCCCTGAGAGAAAAACTTGGTAACGGGGGCACCCGCCTTCTCATCCACGTTTATGCAATACCAGCAAGCACTGGGAGTGCTTTTATCCGCAACGCCGAAAACGATTCCTCCGCCTCTGCCGCCTTCCTCAATAGTAATCGTCATTTCAATCGAGAAGGAAATTCCCGCTGCCACGTAGAAATCTGTCATAGCGAAGCTGTTGCTTTGGCTCAAATTGCTCGCCGTCAGAACGTATTCCGAAGGCGTCCAAGTACCGCTTATTGCTTCAAACTCATCAGCGGGCAGCAATTCGTACTCGTTAGCCACGAGAGACAGAGGCTTCGGCACTTCCGGCTCCGGCTCCGGCTTCGGCTCGGGTTCGGGCTCGGGTTCGGGTTCGGACGTTGACGACGCCGTGGTAGTCGCCGCCGTGGTACTCTCCTCGTCCTCGGGATTTTGCGCGCATCCGCTTGCGAAAAGCGTTACGAGCGCGAGCATTGCGCATAAGAGCTTCAAAAAACTTTTTTTCATATTTTTTTCCTTTCTGAATTTTTATATCAGTATCATCTGATTATTTTTACGTACTTACTGTATTCCTCGAATATTTCATCAGACAAACCGCTGTCGGTTACGATAATATCAATGCTTCCAAGCTCCGCGACCTTTTCCATAGCGACCTTGCCGAATTTTGAGTGGTCGCACACGAGTATTCTCGTCTTTGCGGAATTGATTATAGCCCTTTGAAGAGCGGTGTGCATAGGATACGGGGTTGTCATTCCCTCTTCAATCGAAAGTCCGCCCGTTCCGAAAATACAAACGTCAGCCTTTACCGACGAAACGAAGCTCTCCGCCTGCGTTCCCACGAATCCGTTTGATTCGGGGAAAAAATATCCCCCGCTGCAATAAAGAATACCCTTGTCGTATTTTGAAAGCACCGCCGACGTTTCAAGATTGGTGGTATAAAAGGTGTGCTTTTGCGACGCGTCGAGAAACTTTGCGCACTCAAGTGCCGTGGTACTGTTGTCAAAAACTATCGACTGCCCTTCGGATATAAGAGACGCCGCCTTAATTCCTATCTCTCTCTTTTCACCCTCGTAAAAATCCACCTTTTCCCTGTCGGGCACGTCAACGAAAACCACCGCGCCTCTCTTTTTGTAAACGTAGCGTTGAGCCTGAAGCGCGTCAACGTCTCGGTGAATGGTCATTTCCGACACCTTAAGCCTTGACGCAAGCTCCTTTATAGTAACCTCGCCCATAGTCTGAGCTATCATAACGATTTCTTTCTGTCTTGAATTCATTTGCCATTCCTCACTTTCAATAACATTTTATCACACAATTATAACATTGTCAACATTTTTTGTGATATTTGTGACAAATAACAAAAAACATATTAAAAAATAAGCATATAGCAAAGGCGTACTTTCCGCGAAGAAAGTACGCCTTTGCTAAGTTTTATGCCTTACGGCGTTTTACGTAAATAAATATTCCACCCGCGAGAACGGCTGCGGGAATAATAATCATCAGAAGTACGGTGAGCCACATATACGCGCTCGTCGATACGTTGAGTATGGCATCCTCGTATATCGGTGAGGGAATCGCGCCGAGAGATGAGGTATAGGTTTCGTCCATCCAAGCCATCGAAAAAACGAGCATCGCAAGATTGTTTTGCGGCGCGTCCTCTCCGTTGAAGGAGTCGGCGCCCGTAAACCACACTATTCTCGTCGTTCCGCCCTCGGTCTCCTCCTCAACGGCAACGCCTATCGTATATATATCGGCCGCCTCGGGGTCGCTTATATACGCGTCGGATACCGTCAGCACGGGGGATACGAGCTGAGCACGGCGCAGCTCCTCGCTGACCGTGATAGCCGTAACCCTTTCCATACTCGGCGTATAGGTAAACGACGCAAAAATATCGTGCTCGGTATTTACCGCAGGCTCGACGACGTAATCCTCGCTTTCACCGTCCGACTCGTCGGTACCGCTCTCCTCGTCGGGCTTCTCCAAAACGTATCCCTCCGAGGTAGAAACGCCGTAATACTCGGCTATCGACATAAGGTTGGCCATAGAAATATTCGCGTCTCCCGTAACGAGAAGCATTCTGCCTCCGTTTTTCAGATAATCGAGAATAATCTCTCTCTCTCCGTCGGTATAATCGGTATCCGGCTCATTTATAACTATGAAGCTTGCATTGCTCGGAATACCCGCCGAGACCGTTATATCGTGTACTCCGTAGCTATATCCGATATCGTCAAGCAAGGCGGCAAGATTTCCGTCCGCCGAGCTGTTCTCTCCCCTGCCCGTTATAAAATACGTTTGAGGAAGCTCACTGACGGTTACGTACTCAACGGCGTTTGAAATGAGAGAGTCACCGTCAAAATAAAGAGTGGATTCGTATATCAACGAATAAAGATAATCGGAATAGCTTTCTGACGACGAGAATATCTGTCCGTACTGGCTATACTCGCTGTAAGACATACTCGATATTCCGAGAGTATCGTTTGAATAATGGTACAGCGAATAGAAATCTATTATCCGACTGCGTTTTTCACTGCTTACCATAATACTGTACGGATTAAGCTCAAGAGTGCCGTCGTAACCGTGAGAGGTTAGAAAATCGGTATCCTCCTCGGTATTGACGTATTCAACGCTTATGCTGTCGCCGTACTGCGCGTACCTCTCTATAAAGATATCAACCGGCGCCTGCGTTCCGTCGGAATTAATTACGTAAAGAGTTACCTCATCGTCAAGCTTCGCGAGAAATCTTCTCGTTTCCTGCGATATGGCGTACAGCCCCGACGAGGTCGTGTCAAGCTCGGTATATCTCGCGGGAGCGAACGCGAACGCGATGTTCACGCCGATTAAAACGACCGCAAGCACAAGAGCCGTTATAAGCGACGTAAGCGCGTATTTTTTACCCGTATTATTTTTCTTCATTCGGCACCTCCCGTCAAGCAAAGCGCTTTTTCTCGACCGAACGAACGGTAAGAAAAACGAATATAACGGTTAGCGAAATATAGTATATTACCGCTTTTAAATCGAATATGCCGTAAATAAATTTATCAAACGCTCCGAAAAGCGAAATAAACGACAATATTTCAGCCCATACGCTTCCCTCGGGCAGCAATGCCGTAACCGCGTTGGCAAAGTAAAGGAAAATAAGCGTGATATAGCTTACGATACCGCACACGACTATATTATCGCTGAGCGAGGATATAAAGGTACATATTGATATGATAGCCATACCGAACAGAAAGAATGCGGTTAACGCTCCGTACGACGAAACGAAATTTATATCCCCGAAGAAATTAAGGAGAAGCGGAACGAGCGCCGTAGCGGCGGTGGGTATCGCGAACACGGCGATAAGCGCCGAGTATTTTCCGAGAACTATCTCGGAGGAGCTAATAGGCAGAGAATAGAGAAGCTTTGAGGCACCGCTTCTTCTGTCCCCCGAAATTACCCTCATCGTGATTATAGGAGTTACCACTATCATAGCTAACGACATATCGGAAAGAGCGTATGTTATCGACGAGTTCGCATATTTCAGATTGTACGAGCTTACGAAAAAACCGAGGGCGAGGAGATATACCGCAATAAAAACGAAGCCCGTCAGATTGTGAAAATACGATTTGAATTCACGCTTGAATATCGCAATCATTTTGATTTTTTCTCCTTCCCGAACGTTTTTTTCTTTTTGGGTTCCTGCTCCGCATCTTCGGTCTCTTCAACGTCGGTAAGCTTGAGGAATATGTCCTCAAGCGTAAGTGCCTCGGTATCCATTGACAGTATCGGACACGCCGCCGCGGCAAGTACCGCAAATACCGCGTCTCTTATCTCGGTATTCGAATCGTGTTCAAGCTTCAGTGAAACTATACCGTCCCGATTTCCCGTAACCGTACAATCGGTAAGACCCTCTACCCCGTCCAGCGCGGAGAGAACCGACTCCTCGCTTCCTCTTGCCGATATGCAGAGAGCCTGCGTCCGATTGAGCTTTCCTTCAAGATTTGCGATAGTATCGTGAGCTATCATTTTTCCGTGAGATATTATGATTATATCGTCGCATATCTCACTTATCTCCGACAATATATGACTGCTTATAAGTATGGTCTTTACCTGCCCCAGCTTTTTTATAAGGTCTCTCACCTCTATTATTTGCTTGGGGTCAAGCCCCACCATAGGCTCGTCAAGCACTATTACGTCGGGGTTTCCGAGCATAGTCTGCGCTATTCCGACGCGCTGGCGGTATCCTTTAGATAGATTTTTTATAAGTCTGTTGCCGACGTCCTCTATATGCGTAAGCTCCATAACACTCTTGACGTTTCTGTAAAGCTTTTCGTAAGGAACCTTTTTCGCCTCTCCGACGAAAACGAGATACTCGTAAGGCGTCATATTTTCGTAAAGAGGAGGTATTTCGGGGAGATATCCTATTTTCTTTTTCGCCTCGGCGGGAGATTTTGATATATCAATTCCGTTTATCGTAACCGAACCTGCCGTTGCCGAAAGACAGCCCGTTATAACGTTCATCGTCGTGGATTTTCCCGCCCCGTTAGGTCCAAGAAAGCCGTGAATCTTTCCGTCGGACAGCTTAAAGGTGAGTCCGTCAACGGCTACCCTGTCTCCGTATTTTTTTACAAGATTTTTTACTTCTATCAAAGTAATTTCCTCCGAAAGAAAATTTTTTCAGAAATATACTAATATATATTACCTCAAAACTGTGTACGCTGTTTGAATTATTTATGACGATTTTATGATATATGAAGTTAGTTTGTGTGTGGATTTTATATAACCTTGATTTTATGGGTGAGTGCCTTTTTGCAAAAAGGCACTCACCTAAAAAGTATTAAAGGGGAGAAACTTTTGAAAAAGTTTCTCCCCTAACCCCTCTTCAAAAACTTTAAAACTTGGGATTAATTTTGAATTTTTGTCTTGCTTTCTAGGAAAGCTTATTTGGGATTCCACCATACTCGGTATGGAATGGGCTTGCGAGAGATGAAGACTATTCGTGTTCTTCACTCCGTAAAAGTTACTTTATTTTAGAGGTTATGTTCATTTCTTGTTCTTTGACAATGAAATGCTATTTAGGTCTGCGACCTAAATGAAAGAAACAAACCAAGGGAGTGCCCTTGGAACCCCGCAATCGCGGCGCGTTTTTAAAACGCGCCGCGGAATAATGTTTAACTTAAATGAAACGCCCTCGGAGCAAAACGATGCTCCGAGGGCTGTCCGTTTCTTTTGGTACTCCCCATAAGCTATACTTTAATTCAAAGAATATATCTCCCCATAAAATTACTTTATGATTTAAAAAATAAAAATCAAAAAGTACTATACGGGTAAGTATGATTATAGATATAAAGCATACTGCACGT
>JAFTZH010000029.1 GCA_017464565.1 Clostridia bacterium | reverse complement strand
TCCGTAGAAAGCAAGACAAAAATCCCAACCATACCCAATGTTTAAAGATTTTTGAAGAGGGGGGTTTGGGGGGAGTGCCTTTTTGCAAAAAGGCACTCCCCCCATATCATAATTATATAATTATATTTTTATAAAAATCATCTTTTCCCGCGTTTTCGCGCGGTGTTTTTGCATCTGCCTTTAAAATCCGACCTGCCGCGCGAAGAATTGCGCCGCACGTTCTGAGTCTGCGATTTTTCGGGTCTGACGAGACATTCTGGCGAGGTGCCTATTAGGTCCTCTCGGTGAAGCTTTCTCAGCGCTTCCCTGACGAGCGGAGCGTTCTGCGGTCTGTTAAACTGAAGTAAGGCGCGCTGAAGCTGCTTTTCATGATACTCGGTAACGACGTACACAGGCTTCATATCAAGGGGATTTATTCCCGTTCGGAACATAACTGTGGACGCGGTTCCGGGTGTCGGGTAGAAATCCTGCACCTGCTCGGGCGCGTAATGGTCACGCTTGAGACAAAGCGCAAGCTCAAGAGCGTCCTTAAGAGTAGAACCCGGGTGGCTCGACATAAGATACGGCACGAGATACTGCTCCTTGCCCATACTCTTTGTAAGCTCGAAAAATCTGCGTCTGAACTCCTGATATACCGAGAAATCGGGCTTTCCCATACAGGAAAGAACCCCCGCCGAGCAGTGCTCGGGCGCCACCTTTAGCTGTCCGCTGACGTTATCACGCACAAGCTTCTTGAAAAAGGCATCGTTCTCGTCCTGAAGAAGATAATCAAAGCGTATTCCCGAACGTATAAACACCTTTTTTACCTTCGGAAGCGCCTCTATATCGGATATCATCTGCATATACTCGGCGTGGTCAACCTTGAGATTTTTGCAGGGTGTAGGAGCGAGACACTTTTTGTTCGTACACACACCGTATTTCAACTGCTTGTCGCAGGCAGGCTCGCGGAAATTTGCCGTGGGTCCGCCCACGTCGTGTATATATCCCTTGAAATCGGGAAGCTCGGTTATCTTCTTTGCCTCCGCAATAACGCTCTCACGGCTGCGCGAGCGTACCGTCCGTCCCTGATGAAAAGCCAGCGCGCAGAAATTGCACGCGCCGAAGCACCCCCTGTTGTGTACTATCGAAAATCTGACCTCCTCGATAGCGGGAACTCCCCCCGCCGACTCGTAAGACGGGTGGTAGGTCCTCATATACGGAAGAGCGTATACCCTGTCAAGCTCTTCCCTCTCAAGAGGCGGCATAGGCGGATTCTGAACGAGCAGCTTGCCGTCGTATTTTTCCACTATCGCCTTACCGCTTATCGCATCTTGATTTTTATACTGTATCCCGAACGCTTCGGCATATTTTCGGTCGTCGTTTTCAGCTCGTCGTAATCAAAAACGGCGGCAACGTCAAAATGTATCTTGTCGTCCGGAGCCGCCATATAGACGCATCCCCTGACGTCGCATATCTTCCTTACGGGGACGCCCTTGTCGAGAAGCTTCGCTATCCGCAGGATTATATTTTCTCCCATACCGTAAGTAAGTATGTCCGCCCGTGAATCGACAAGTATCGACCGCCTTATCTTGTCCGACCAATAATCGTAGTGGGCAAATCGGCGCAGAGACGCCTCAAGCCCGCCGATTATTATCGGAACGTCGCCGTAAGCCTCTCTTATTCGATTGCAGTAAACTATCGTCGCCCTGTCGGGACGAAGCCCCGCCTTTCCCCCGGGGGAATAATCGTCGTAAGTGCGCTTCTTTTTGGATACGGTATAGTGAGCGACCATAGAATCTATGTTTCCCGCCGTAACGAGAAAGGCAAGCCGCGGCCTGCCGAATTCCTTGAAAGCATCACAGCTCTTGTAGTCGGGCTGGGAAAGTATCGCCACGCGGAAACCCGCATCCTCAAGCACTCTCGAAATTATCGAAACACCGAAGCTTGGATGGTCAACGTAAGCGTCGCCCGTAACGTATACGAAATCGGGGCGGTCCCAGCCAAGCGCCTCGGTCTCTTCTCGGCTTATGGGTAAAAATCCGTCATATCTCATCAGTCCGTCCTCCAAGCTTCCGTTTTTTTATAACCAAATGAATTATCAAAAATATCACCGCAACGCACGCGGTACCGACAAACGCGCCCGAAAGGTCGATAAGCACGTCGGTAAATAGCGGCCCCCTTCCCTCGCTTCTGCTCTGAACCGCGAATTCGTCAATAAGCGCTACCGCAAAGGCTATCGGCAAAGCCGACGAGAGCTTTGAGAGAATTATCGGAAGCGCGCGTCTTTCGGAAAGATACGAAACTGCCAGCGCGTCGCACGCGAGAAGCGCGCCGAGTATCGCGTATTCCCCGAAATGCGCGGTTTTTCTGACCGTATGCTCGGATATCGGTTCTTCTATTCCGATGCTTTGAGCCACCTCGTTTACTATCTCCTGCACCTCTTCACTTTTCGCTCCCGACTCCTCGGCGCTCTCACCGGAGTTGGACCATATAAACGATACCCAAAGGATAACCGCCAAAGTGCAAACTATTATTAACGTTATTAATATGTATTTTTTCATCAGCCGCCTCTCCTTCCTAAAAAAGTCAAAAATCATCTTGAAAATGTTATTAGGTTGTGATATAATATATACGCTTTAGTTAATGATAACATAAAACTTTTGCAAAAAAATGAATAAACGAAAGAAATTTCGGATAATCCGCCGTTATTTTGCGAAATATCCGAAACCAATTTACGCCTGCATAGTTAAATGGATATAATAACCCCCTCCTAAGGGGTAGTTACAGGTTCGATTCCTGTTGCGGGTGCCAAAAATTCCGTGCGCGACAGCGTGCGGAATTTTTACTTTTTCACTCTTAACTCTTCACTTTTCACTAAATCGGCGCACGGAATTTGAAGCAATAGGTAATAGTGAAGAGTGAATAGGTAAATGGGAGCGTACACCCCTTGTACACCCGAAAAAAATTGCTTTCGAAAATTTAATGTTTTTCAAGTTTTGAAACTGCATTTCTCGCAAGGTGGGGTTCCCACTTCGCGAAACTCTCGAAGTGGGGTTAATTTGCTGTTAGTGACGGCAATTTAGCCCCACCTTTTATCCTGTTCCCTAAAATTGAGTTTTATAATGTTTGCTATTTTTTATGATTTCGCTTGACAAAGGTAAGTTAGTGTGATATAGTAATTATGCCAAACAAATCGAATAATAAAGTAGGGGGTATTTTTTCTTTTAGGGATACTATACCTTTTTTCTGCGTATTTTAATCTAAATGAATTTGGTAAAAGCGCAAATTCCAAGGATTAGAATACGAAGGATTTTTTATCCCTATTTCTATATTCGATTTGTTTGGCGACAATCGGGGTTTGCGTTTTTCGGTGCGTTGACTTCGGTTGACGCACTTTTTTATTTTTGGAGGAGAAAATGAACTACAATTACAATCAGAATTATAATCAAAATTATAATCAAAGCCAAAAGCCTTTAACGCCCAAAGCAATAATAATTTTTATTGTTATTTTCGTATCACTTGCAGTAATTATGGTGTCTAGCATTACTAGCATTATAGGAAACAGTGAAAATAGGAAAGATGAAGAAGTAGATACTCCCGTTTATATCGGTGAAACTTTAAGTTGCGATAACATCGATATTATAGTAAACAACATTACAGGTCAGTTGTATGAAGGGACAAATGTAGATTATCAAGGCTTGGTGAAATTAACAGTTAATTTGACCTGTAAGAATAATTCGAAACAAGATTTTGAAATATCTTCTTCTGACTTTTATTTAAAGGCTATGGATACAGAAGAACTATACGATGTTCATGCGTTTTCTGGAAGTAGTGGCTTTATATTTGATTTTGGAGATGATATTATAGCAGGCGCAACAAAGACTTATGATATTGAATTCTATGTACCCCATAAACTTGAAGATAATAAACAATATACTCTTTGTATCTCTTGGAGTATTTTTTCTGTAGGAAAAGAGTATTATCTATACAATCGAGATGGCTCTAATGCAATTACTAAAATCGAGCAGTCGGTAAATGAAAAAGAAATTAAAATGAATGAAACAGGACGATGGAGTAATGGTATAGAATTTAAAGTTTTAGACTTCGAGAAAACAACAGAAATCAAAGGTACATTATATCACTTTACTACTGATAATCAATTTCTTATTATTAAACTTCGTGTATATAATGGAAGCTCGGAAACATTTACTTCAAATGGAACAGACGTATGGTTGTTAAAAGATAATGTTAAAATTCATCAAGTAGACATAGCTAAGCGATATCAAAATGGCTATTACGATATAAATCAAGGTGCTACAATCACAAAAGAATATGATTTGTTTTTTGAAATAGGAAAAGATGTTTATGTGAATGATTTAAAATTAGTTATAAATGATGGTGAGCGTTTTGGTAGTGAAAGCATAATAATTAATCTTGAAAACACACAACAAAGCAATTAAGTAGGATTGTGTTGATGACAATTTTATTGCTATGTTTTTCTGCTTTCTGTAGTAATAAAAATTAAAACACATTGATACAATTGTCTTTTGTGATATAATTTTATAGGATATTGCAAGAACGAAGTGACTTTGTCCACAAATTGTACACCCAAACGCAGATAGACTCAAACGCTTCTAAAGCTCCTATCTTGAATAAAATTCTCACAAAAACACACAATATTTACGAGAAAACTTAAATTTCATCTCATAATATATTGACTAATCTCGCAAAACATGATATAATTTACGAGAAAAGTCGATTCGTTAGGAGCTTATATGAGAAAATTTAATTATACTGCATTAAAAAATATGAAGTGGGATTCCGAAATGATGGGATACGTTGCCATCATTCACGAGATGAAGGGCAAGCAAGTGCTTTATCTTAGGCAAAAACCCGAAACCCTTGATAAGCTTGTGGAAATCGCAAAGGTACAAAGTACCGAAAGTTCCAACGAGATTGAAGGAATCCGCACGACTAACACTCGTCTAAAGCAGCTCATATCGGAAAAAACAACACCAAAAAATCGTGACGAGCAAGAAATCGCCGGATATCGTGATGCGCTTGCCGTTATTCATGAAAGCTTTGAATATATTCCTTTGACACCGAATTATCTTTTACAGTTGCATAAAATTTTATATAGTCACTCGGTAAAAGACATTGGTGGAAAATTCAAAAACGTGCAGAATTATATCAGCGCTACAGATAGTGAAGGAAAGCAGTTTACCCTGTTTACACCGCCTGCGCCGTATGAAACACTCGATATGATATCGGAGCTTTGTGACGAGTTTAACCGTGCTATTGCGGAATGCGAGGTTGATCCACTTATTCTCATTCCAATCTTTATTCATGATTTTCTTTGCATTCACCCCTTCCTTGACGGAAATGGAAGAATGAGCCGACTGCTCACAACGCTTCTCTTGTACCGTAGCGGATATATGGTCGGCAAATATATCTCTTTGGAAGCAAAAATCGCAAAGAATAAAAATCTTTATTACGATACCTTGGAGTTATCGCAAGCAGAGTGGCACGAGGGTAACGATGCTCCCACTCCCTTCGTTAAGTATTTGCTTGGTACAATTATTTCCGCATATCGTGATTTTGAAGAGCGAATGGAGATTGTAAGCGATAAAGATTCCGCTATGAATATAGTTGTAAAAGCTGTTGAAACAAGGATTGGTAAATTTAAAAAAGCAGATATCGCCTCTTTGTGTCCTTCCATAAGCGCAAGTTCTGTGGAAAGCTCACTTAAAAAATTAGTGCGCAACGGCATTGTTGAAAAACACGGAAAGGGCAGGACTACTTTCTACACAAGAAACCTCTGAATATCCACCTTTTGTACACCCGCAAGTATTGAGCGTCATAAAAATCATCAACAACCACACAACCTACCAAGCGTAAAATCTTCCTTTTAGGTGGATTTTACGCTTATTTCACACAAAAATCCCCCATTCACAGATAGCCTCAAACATTTGTAAAAACTCCTAAGGGGTAGTTATGGGTTCGATTCCCGTTGCGGGTGCCAAAAATTCCGTGCGCAATAGCGTGCGGAATTTTTACTTTTTCACTCTTAACTCTTCACTTTTCACTAAATCGGCGCACGGAATTTAAGTAATAGGTAATACGAAAAGTGAATAAGTAAGGGGAGCGTACATCCTTTGTACACCCAAACGATTTATTTATTATTATACACTTGAAATAAATGATAATTTGTGGTATAATATCAGTGGATATATGTATTTGAGAAAGGAGAAAATATGGCACTTGAAAACAAACTTGGAATAACCAATTCTGCAGAGCTTGCCCGCGAAGAAGAAAGAATAAGCAAAACACGCGCAATAGAACTTTTTGAAACTAATTTTCTTTCTTCTCTTAATCCGGGAACGTTTGATGCTCTTTCTAAAATACACGCCTTTCTCTTTTCGGATATATACGAATTTGCCGGGAAAATTCGCACTGTCAATATCGCAAAAGGCAATTTCAGATTTGCTCCACTTATGTATCTTCATACAGCACTCGAAAATATCGAAAAAATGCCTCAGAGTACGTTTGATGAAATCGTTGAAAAATACGTTGAAATGAACGTGGCTCACCCTTTTAGAGAGGGAAACGGCCGTTCGACTCGCATTTGGCTTGACCATATATTAAAAAACGAAATTGGAATGGTTGTGGACTGGAGTCTTGTGGATAAAGAGGATTATCTTCTTGCTATGGAAAGAAGTCCTATCAAGGATATTGAAATCAAGCACCTCCTAAAAAATGCCCTGACAGACAAGGTAAACGACAGACAGGTATTTATGAAAGGAATTGACCACAGCTACTACTACGAGGGCTATACTACCTTTAAAGCGGAAAATTTGAAATAATGATTTGGCAGTCGATTTCGGCTGCTTTTTTCTTTCTCGCAAGGTGGGTATTACTTTGCGAAACTTTCGGAAAGGGGTTAAATTGTCGGAATGACGGCAATTTTACCCCAACCCTTATCCCGTTCCCTATACTTTTGCTTTTTGACGATTTCAATTGACTTTGTGCGTTAAATACGGTATAATCGGTTAGACATGTAAGAAGGCGGTCTTCTCTACCGACGGTTGATATCTCTCCGCTCAACCTACGGTGTGTAGACTTTCAGGGAAATAGGGTATATACTTGAACACGAAAAGGGGGCGAAAAAATGGACCAGATAAAAATCGGAAGATTTATTGCCGAGCGCAGAAAAATGAACAATATGACGCAATTGCAGCTGGCGGCAAAATTGAACGTTACCGACAGAGCGGTATCAAAATGGGAAAACGGTAAATCAATGCCCGATTCCTCCATTATGCTCGATTTGTGCGGCGAGCTGAAAATCAGCGTAAACGATTTATTAAGCGGAGAGGTAGTTACAGTGAACGATTATAATGAAAAATTAGAAAAAAACATACTTGAAATGGCAAAACAAAAGGAAACGGCTGACAAAAAATTGTTGTCCTTGGAAATACTCATAGGCGTATTGTCGGTTATCATTTTATTAGGTTTTACCTTCGTCGCGTCCTTCGTAGATATGCCCGCGTGGCTGAGAATAACGCTCATAGCCTTCGGACTCGCCGTTGGTATCGTGGGAATTATGTTTGCCCTGACTATCGAGCAGAGCGCGGGGTATTACTCGTGCAAAAAATGCGGATTCAGATACGTTCCGAAATACAGCAGCGTATTATGGGCTATGCACGCGGGCAGAACAAGATATATGCGCTGTCCGAAATGCAACGAAAAGTCCTGGCAAAAAAAGGTGCTGAACAAGGAAGAAAAATAAAGAAAATTTCTCCTTCAAGCTCCCTTGAAAATTAAGAAGACGGCGGCAGGCTCCGCCAAAAGCGGAGCCTGCCGCCGTTTGAATTTTGAGCCGGAAGGTTCTCTCTCGTATGAAAACTTTTTATTAAGATTTTATTTTTTATTCCGCACCTATTTACAGAAAAAGCAAAATCTGTTATAATATTGCCATAAAATCGTTTGCAGTTCGGGACACCGCAAAGTCTTTCCTAACACTTGGTTATGCCTTTGCTTTGATATAACTTCAAAACGAGAAAAAACACACGACGAAAAAGGAGTGGTATTATGTTAGAAATAAGAAACGTATCTAAAACGTATCGCCCCAAGAAAGGCGTACCCGTAAAAGCGCTCGACGACGTAAGCCTGAAATTTCAGGAGACGGGAATGGTATTCATTCTCGGTAAATCGGGAAGCGGTAAATCGACCCTGCTCAACGTTCTCGGCGGACTTGACGCCGCAGACACGGGCGAATTTATAATCAAGGGCAAATCCAGCAAAGACTTCTCTCAAGCCGATTTTGACAGCTATCGAAACACCTTTATAGGCTTTATATTCCAGGAGTACAATATTCTCCCCGAATTTACCGTGGGAGCGAACATTGCGCTCGCTATGGAGCTTCAGGGCAAGAAAGCCACGGACGAAGAGCTTTCGGCAATACTTGACGAGGTAGACCTCACGGGATACGGCTCAAGAAAGCCCAACGAGCTGTCCGGCGGTCAGAAGCAAAGAGTCGCTATCGCCCGCGCGCTCGTAAAATCCCCCGAGATAATTATGGCTGACGAGCCGACCGGCGCGCTTGACTCAAAAACGGGCAAACAGGTATTTGACACCCTCAAAAAGCTCAGCCGCACCAAGCTCGTTCTCATAGTTTCGCACGACCGTGATTTTGCCGAGCAGTATGCCGACCGAATCATCGAGCTCAAGGACGGAAAAATTCTTTCCGACGTAAGCAAGACGCAGATACAGCCTACCTCGGTTTCGGAAGGCGTCAGCGTGATAGACGGAGGTATGCTTCATATCAAAAAGGGTTATTCCCTCACACCCGAAGATCTCGCCCTCATAAACGAATATATCGCGAAGGCGGATAACGATACCTTTATCTCGACCGACGCAAAGAGCAATTCCGACCTCAAAAAGGCCGCGGGCATCGGAGACGACGGCGCAAAGGACGCCTTCAAGGATACCGACGGCAAGGATATAAAGCTGAAGGAATACTCTCCCGAGGACAGCAAATTTATCCGTTCCCGCCTGCCCTATAAGAACTCCTTGAAGATAGGAGCGTCCTCTCTCAAATCAAAGCCCGTAAGGCTGGTATTTACAATCTTTTTGTGCCTCGTTGCCTTCACTCTGTTCGGAATATCCGACACCGCAAGCACGTACGACAGACCTACCGTTCTGCTTCAATCCATAAACGACAGCCAGGTATCTTTCGCTTCTTTTTCAAAGACCTACCGCTCGCATAACGAAAATTACACAAGCGAGACCGACCTGAACCTCACCGACGACGACCTTCTCAAAATAGAAAGCGAAACGGGTCTTGACGTAATTCCCGTATACGGCGGTACCGACAGTTGGAACCGAGGCTTTACCTTCTCCAACCTTCTCGTTGACTCGACCAAGCTCAATTCCTCCAGCGGAACCAACTTCTATATGAGTAAATACAGCGGATACGCGGAAATAACGCAGGAAACGCTTGACAGAGCGGGATTCTCCCTTACCGGCGCTCTTCCCTCTGCCGACGACGAGATTGCCATAACCAAGTATATCTACGACCACTTCGATTACGCTGGTCTTTCCTATTACGATACGGCAACCCGCCAGAACGTATCCCTCAACCCCGACGATATAAACTCCTTTGAGGACGTCATCGGCAAGACCGTAATTTTAAACAGTAATTCCTCTTATCCCAACGTAAACGAAAGAAAAGTAAAGATAGTCGGAATAATCGACACGGGGCTTACGGTTGCCGAAAAATATCAGTCGTATCTGCCCTCAAGCGGCGAAAATCAGGCCTCGTCATCCGAGCAGACGATTGTAGATATGATAAACCGCGAGGAGCTTAACGCTTCCCTGCTTTACAGCTACGACGCGCTTGTAGCGGTAAACGAGGGTATGCTGTCACGGATAGTCTCGGCAGGAAAAGTCCTTAACGGCTTATCTGACGTTGCGTTCGGAAAAGTCAATAACAACATTTATTTCAATCTCTCTAACAATCTTTCCGGTTGGTCCTTCAATCACGTCGCGACCCTGTCGCAGGCGAAGAATTACGTTGACATAACCTGGCTTGACGGCGAAAAGACCTCTCTCGAAAATGGTGAGGTGATAGTCGCGCGCGAGCCGGATCACGAGACTCACGGCTCGGCAAGGATAAAGGCTTCCACGATTGAAGCTCTTGAAAACGCGGGATATATCTTTGAGGAATACGAAAAAGAACAGCTCCGTGAAATCTCCATATTTGATCTTTCGTATAACGGAAAGCCGACGAACGTTTATCTTTCAAAGCTTACGATAAACGACGTTCCCGAAAGCTTCAAGAATTACGTTGACAGTCAGCATAAGGCGCAGATGGATCCCAATATGGACTCCTCTGAGTTTAGCACAACCGACGAAGAATACCTCAATCTGTACCGTGAATATCTCTTCAACGAGGGAGACAAAGAAAACGCTTACGGCGGAAAGGCGGGGGCTTCCTATTATAATGAATTTCTGAAGATAGTCTACGAAGCTGAAAACGTTACCTCTCCCGTTCCCTCAACGGGATCTATGAAGGCTTACGGTCCTATAAGCGTAGAGCTTGATACCGACCAATATACGATAGTCGGATATTATATGCCCAACGAAAATTACACGAACGTGGGCCACTATTTGCCTTGTATCGTTTCGGACTACGTTTACGGCGCTCTCAAGGAGCCCGAATCGGGAGACTATTCGTTCGCAGTCGGCGTTATGCCTCTCGGAAACAATCAAGCGATAGAAAAAATCATCTCCTTCAGCGAGACCGAGACCGACGACAATATGGTATATCCTCTCAACAACGGAGCAACCTATATTTTGAACAGCGTGGACAGCTTTATCGTACCGCTCGCTCAGGGATTCTTCTACGTCGGTATATTCTTCGCCGTATTCGCGGCTCTTATGATGTTTAACTTCATATCGGTTTCCATAAACTACAAGAAGCGCGAAATCGGTATATTGAGAGCCGTCGGAGCAAAGTCAAGCGACGTGTTCGGCATCTTCTTCAACGAAAGCCTTATCATTACTCTGATAAACTTCCTGCTTTCGTCTGCGGCGACCTTCACGCTCGTAAAGCTTTTGAACAACTTCCTGCGCACCGAATACGGACTCGTTATAACTATTCTCAATATCGGAATACGCCAATTCCTCCTCATTCTCGGACTTGGAATCCTGGTAGCCTTCGTCGGAAGCTTCCTCCCCGTTATGAGAATAGCGCGTAAAAAGCCCATAGACGCAATACAGAACAGATAATAAATCTCCTTGCCGCTTCGGTTATACCGAAGCGGCAATTTTTTACTCTTAAAGCTTACCAAATATATTGACATAAGAGGCTTTTAAGGATATAATAATATTATGAAAGGTAAAGAGAAAACGAAAAAGTTTTCTCGGAAAGGAAAAACTATGGTAATTACTAAAGCAAGCATAATCGGAGACGTTCTCGACTATGCGCCCGATACGGCTAAATTCTTCTTCGAGATAGGTATGCACTGTCTCGGCTGTCCCTCGGCAAGAGGCGAGTCTATTGAAGATGCGTGTATGGTACACGGCACCGACGCCGATGCGCTGGTCGCAAAAATCAACGAATATCTTGATTCCAAAAACTAAAAACTTTCGGGGGCTGTCGCACTTGTTGCCGCAGCCCCTGTAAAGCAATAACGGTTTTAAACGATATAATATAAACGAGGAGGCTGTATGAACGCTCCAAATCTCGCGGCGAGACTGCTTGCCGCGGCTGACCTTGTAAGACGGGATTCAATCGTAGCCGACGTCGGCTCCGATCACGCGTATCTTCCGATATATCTCTGCCTGACGGGCAAGATACGCGGTGCCGTCGCTTCCGACGTAAACGAAGGACCGCTTGCGCGCGCGATGATAAACGTAAAAGAATATCACCTTGAAAAAAGAATATCGCTTCTTCTCGCGGACGGTCTTGCGGGTATTGAGAAATACTCCCCCGACGATATAGTTATCTGCGGAATGGGCGGAGAGCTGATAACGGAAATACTAAAAAAAGCTCCTTGGACGAAAAACGGGAAAATAAGACTTATACTTCAGCCTATGACCCACGCGGACAAGCTCCGCGCTTATCTCGCGGATAACGGATATTCCGTAATCGACGAGAAACTCGTCAAGGAGGAGAAGATATATCAGCTTATCTGCGCGGAATATACGGGAACGCCCGAAACCTGCTCCGAGCTTGAGCTTATATTCGGAAAACACAATATACGCAAGGACGGAGAGGTCTTTCGCGAATACGCCGAATACGTGAGACGCGTTTTTCTCACAAGGTACGAGGGAAAAAGGCGCGCTGAAAAGGACGCGTCCGAGGAGGAGCGCGTCATATCGGATATCGACCGACTGTTAAATAAAAATATTACTTAATAAATACGAAAAGGCAGGTTTTTTATGAAGGTTATTGAGCTTTATAAATTTCTCGACAAAAAAATTCCGTCCTCCCTCTCTTGCGAATGGGACAACGACGGGCTTATGTGCTGTCCCGACGAAAAAAAAGAGGTGAGGCGCGTGCTCGTTACGCTTGACGTAACCTCCGGCGCGGTAGAAAAAGCAAAGAGCGAGAACTGCGACGTGATATTGTCGCACCATCCCCTGATATTTAAAGGCATAAAATCCATAACGCCGTCCGAGTGCGTGCCCGCGAAAGCGATAGAGCTGATACGAAGCGGTATTGCCGCAATGTCCTTCCACACCCGTCTTGACGCGCTTGCGGGAGGAGTGAACGACGTTCTCGCCTCAAAGCTCGGACTTCACAACACCGTTCCCTTCGGGGTCGGCGGCGAAGCTATCGGAAGAGTGGGAACGCTTGAGCTTCCTATGAAGCCTGAGGTCTTTGCCGAGCTTGTCAAAAAAGCTCTCGGAGCGCCCGCGGTCCTTCTCGCGGACGCGGGACGGGACGTTTACACCGTGGCTCTTCTCGGAGGCGAGGGCGGAGACGATATTGACGCCGCGAGAGCGGCGGGAGCCGACACCTACGTGAGCGGAAGGCTCGGATATCACGCTATGACCGATGCCCCCGAAAACAAAATAAACCTTATCGAAGCGGGACATTTCTACACCGAATTTCCCGTATGCGATTTTCTCGCATCGCTCGTAAAGCGCGCAGACCGCAATATAGAGTGCGTTCCCTTTTTCAGCAACCGCATAAAATTGATATAATTTCGGAGGAAAATAAATATGACTTACGTTATATCCGATATACACGGAAATTACGAAAAATTCAAGGAGCTTACCCAAAAAATAAATTTCACCGACAACGACGTTATGTACGTTCTCGGTGATATCGTCGATTACGGAGAGGACCCCATAGGTCTTATCTGTGATTTGAGTATGAGATATAACGTTCTCCCCATTCTCGGAGAACGCGATTACGCGGCGCTTGAAATGCTCACCGAGCTTGACAAAATACTCGCCGGCGAATCGCCCGACGGCGCAAATCTCGCGCGTATGGCGGAATGGATGAACGACGGCGGAAAAAACACTATTGAAGGTTTTAAGGCACTTGACGCCGATATGAGGGAGGGAGTGCTCGATTATCTCTCGGATATGGCACTTTACGAGGAGCTTGAGGTTGCGGGCAAACGCTATCTGCTCGTACACGCGGGCATAGCCGATTTCGACCCTGCCGTATCGCTCGACGAATATATGCCCGAGGATTTTATATCCTCTCCCATAGGCACCGACGAGAAATATTTTGACGGAGTAACGGTCATCGCGGGACACGTTCCAACCTCCGAGCTTGGAGGAAACGGACGTATCGTGTACGGGGAGTATTCTATCCATATAGACTGCGGGGCGGCTTACGGAAGCTCTCTCGGCTGTCTGCGCCTTGAGGACGGCGAGGAGTTTTACGTCTGATGGAAAATCGGCTTAACAAAGGAGACCGTCTGACGCTCGATATCACCGACCTCAACAATCTCGGCTGCGGCGTCGGAAGAGCGCCTGACGGACGAGTGGTTTTCGTCAAGGGGGCAGTGAGCGGAGATTCGGTTGAGGCGGAAATAATAAAGGTAAACAAAAGCTTCCTCGCGGCAAGGCTCTGCAAAATAATATCCCCTTCACCCCACAGAAGCGCCGAAAGCTTTTGCGACGCTCCTCTTGCCTGCGGCGGATGTATATACCGCCATATAACCTACGAACACGAGCTGGATATAAAGCGCGATTACGTAAAAAACGCATTCGTCAAGGTTGGTCTTCCCGAGGTGCGCGTGCTTGACGTGCGCTCGGCGGGCAAGATACGCGGCTATCGAAACAAGGGAGTTTTCCCCGTTGCTATGACTAAAAACGGCGTAAAAGCGGGTTTTTTCGCCGCGAAATCACACAACGTAATACCCGCTGACAGCTGTGCCATTCAAAACCCCGCTTTTGCGGATATCGTAAGCTTCGTATGCGGCTTTGCCGACGATAACGGCTGGACCGTTTACGACGAGGAAAAAGGAAACGGGCTTTTGCGCCATATATATCTTCGCGCGGGAGACGCGACGGGAGAAATAATGCTATGTCTCGTCGTAAACGGCGAGACCGTTCCCCGCTCCGATAAATTCGTAAAAGAGATAAGGCGGCGCTTCCCCGCCGTAACGGGAATCTGTCTTTCCGTAAACGAGAAAAATACCAACGTAGTTCTCGGAGACACCTTCGTTTTGCTCTATGGAAAAAATTATATCGAGGACGTACTCTGCGGAATGCGCTTTAAGATAGCTCCCGATGCCTTTTATCAGGTGAATCGGGACGGAGCGGAGCTTCTCTACTCGCTCGCCGCCGACGCGGCAAAGCTTGAGGGAGACGAAATACTTATGGACCTTTACTGCGGAACGGGAACTATCGGTCTGTCGATGGCAAAAAAGGTCAGAAAGCTGTGCGGTATTGAGATAGTAAGCTCTGCCGTCGAATGCGCGCGTGAGAACGCGAAAAGCAATGGAATTACCAACGCCGAATTTTTCTGTGCCGACGCGGGAAGCAGGGACGAGATTCTTTTCGCCGCGGGCGGAGAGCGTCCCGACGTCGTGGTTATCGACCCTCCGCGCAAAGGAAGCACGCGTGAGCTTGCCGAATGTCTCGCGGAGCTTGGCGTTCCGAAGATAGTATACGTTTCCTGCGACCCCGACACCCTCGCCCGCGACTGCGTCTGCTTCAAAGAGCTTGGTTACGCCATAGGCGCCGTTCAGCCCGTGGATATGTTTCCGAGGACAGGGCACGTCGAGTCTGTCGTTTGTCTCCTACTCAAAACTCAAATTCAAATGAAACTGAATTTTAAAAATATACCTTCCAAAGAAAGAAAACCGCAATGAGCAAAATTAAAAATGAGAGCTTTACTTTCGTCAGCGGCCTCGCTCCCGACGATTTTATCGCAAAAGTCATACGCGAATCCGCATCCCTGAACAAAAAGCTTACGACGACTGAAAATGGCTTTGAGGTGTTCGTAGCCTCCGCCAAAACAAGAGGAAACTTCTTCTATTCGGCAACGGTAACGAAGAACAGCCTCGGCGGCTCGGTCATATTTGGAGAGCTCGTCAAAAGAAAGTATAAATATAAAGAAAAACTTCCTTTTAAAATGATTATATTCATGCCTCTCATGTATCTCTCTCTCGCACCACTGTTCATCTGCTCCTACGTATACGCCTTTTTCAGTTTCCCCTTTCGCGTAAGAAAAGAAAAAGCCGTCGCCGAAGAGTGCCTTCATCGTTTTATGGCAGACCGTATGCACTGCGAAAAAATATAAGTATAAAACTTAAAGGAGAAATCAAATGGAAAAAATCATCAACTACGAAAACCTGCGCAGTTTTACTTACTCAAACGACAAATTGATAAAAGGAGAGATTCGCGGTATCGTTATCGAGTTCACGGGTCTTAACCGCCTGACGATAAATAACGACGACCCCAACGACGCATTTGAATACGCCGACAAAAACGTACTCTACGTTATACCTTATAACAACCCTTGGTGCTGGATGAACGAGCAGGCGGTAAGCTATACCGACGAGATAATAGACGTTCTCTGCGAGAAATATTCTCTCGGGGACTCGGTCAAAATAGTATCTACGGGTAACAGTATGGGCGGTCTTTCCTCTCTCGTATACTGCGTATACTCAAAGAGAACGCCCGCCGCGTGCGTTGCCAACTGCCCCGTATGCGACAACGTAAAACATTTTCACGAGCGACCCGATCTTCCCCGCACGCTTTACAGCGCTTACGCAAATTTTGACGGCACTATGGAAGAGGCGCTCGCGGCTCACTCTCCCCTGCATCTCGTCGATAAAATGCCTGACATTCCCTACACTATATTCCACTGCGAGGGCGACAAAGCGGTAAATATACATATGCACTCGGAGGCGTTCGTCGAGGCTATGAAGGACTCGCACGATATCAAGCTCATAAAGGTGCCCTTCCGCAGCCATTGCAACCTCTCGGCAGAAGCGAGCGTTCAGTTCCGCAGGGCTATACTTGACGCACTTGACTAAAAAAACAACGAGGAGAAAAATTTTGGAATTTGAAGCAAAAACCTTTGACGAGCTTACGACGCGTGAGCTTTACGAAATTCTCAAGGCGAGATGCCTTATTTTCACGGTAGAGCAGAAAATCATTTGCGTTGACCCCGACGGTATGGATTACCAAAGCCTTCATTGCTTTTTGGAGGACGGCGGAAATATAATTGCCTATCTGCGCGCCTTCGTCGAGGACGAAAAAACGGGGACGGTAAAGATAGGCAGAGTGCTGTCGGTAACGCACGGAGAGGGACACGGCACGAAGCTTATGAGATTAGCTATTCCCGAAATAAAAAACAGGCTGGGTTGTCAAAAAATATCGGTACACGCCCAAAAGCACGCCGAGAGCTTTTACGCTCTCTTCGGCTTCAAGCCGGTATCGGACGATTTTTTAGAGGAGGGTGTGCTTCACGTCGCTATGGAGCTTGACGCCCCGTGATAATATTATCAGCATAGCCGAGAAAGGAGGGGAAGCTATGGCAAGCTGGAATCTGTGGCACGGCTGCACCAAAATAAGCGCGGGCTGTCAGAATTGCTACGTATATCGGCGGGACTCGGAGTTTGGAAAAGACTCGTCCCTGCTCGAAAAAACCTCGTCATTTGACCTTCCCCTCCGACGCAAGCGGGACGGAAGCTATCTTCTGCAGGACGACGGAGATTTCGTATATACCTGCTTCACCTCGGATTTTTTCCACCCCGCCGCCGACGCGTGGCGGACTGACGCGTGGCGAATGATAAGAGAGCGGAAGGATTTGAATTTCTTCATAGTAACCAAGCGTCCCGAACGCTTTTACGAATCCCTGCCCGACGATTGGGGGGACGGCTGCGGCAACGTATATATCTGCTGTACCTGCGAGAATCAGAAAACGGCGGACGAGAGACTTCCCGTATATCTCGAGCTTCCGATAAAGCACAAATCCATAATCCACGAGCCTATGCTTGAAGGTATCAATATCGAGCGCTATCTTTCAGTATACGGAAAAGAAATAGAGAGCGTAAGCTGCGGCGGAGAATCGGGAGCGGGCGCGCGGCTGTGTGATTTTGATTGGATATTATGGACGAGGGATCAGTGCGTCCGCTACGGCGTAAGCTTCCGCTTCAGACAGACGGGCGCGAATTTCAAGAAAGACGGGCGTATATACTCTATTCCCAGAAATATGCAGCTGCGTCAAGCCGAGAGAGCGGGGATAAATTATACTCCGTCTGCTCTTTTTGAAAACGAATAATAAAAACCGAAAATATTCCGTATAATATACTTGACTTTACGCGGTCGGATATTTATAATATGTATAGTTTTAAAGTCTTTTAACAAGGAGTAGATTTGAATGTATAAAATAGGAGTTGACCTGGGCGGAACAAATATCGCGGTAGGTTTGGTAGACGGCGAACACAGAATAGCCGTCAAAAAAAGCCTTCCCACTATGGCGCAGAGAGAAGCGGAAGCCATAGTTGCCGATATCGCGAAGCTATGCTTTGAGGTTTGCGCCGACAAGGGCATAAGCTTATCCGACGTTGAGACGATAGGCATTGCCTCACCGGGTATCGCAAATCACAATACGGGAATAGTGCAGTATTCCTGCAATCTCCCCTTCAAAAATTTTGATATTGCATCATCGCTCAAAGAGAAAACGGGAGTTAATAATATAAAGGTAGAAAACGACGCAAACGCGGCGGCGCTCGGAGAAGCGGTCGCGGGTGCGGCAAAGGGTACGCTCAACAGCGTTATGATAACTCTTGGCACGGGTGTCGGCGGCGGAATCATAATAGACGGAAAAATATATTCCGGTTTTAACTGCGCGGGCGCCGAGCTTGGACATATCGTAATAGAGCACGGAGGAGTTCCCTGCTCCTGCGGAAGACGAGGCTGTTGGGAGGCGTATTCCTCCGCTACCGCTCTTATCCGTATGACTAAGGAAAAGATAGAGGAATACCGCCAAAAAGGTCTCAGCACCGTTATGCTGGACGCTCCTAAGATAAACGGACGCACCGCCTGCGACGCTATGCGTACGGGGGACGAGGCTGGTAAAGAAGTATACGACAGATACGTCTCCTATCTCGCCGCCGGACTCACGAATATAGTCAATATATTTCAGCCCGAGGTAATTTCCCTCGGCGGAGGAGTATCGAACGAGGGTCAGTCTCTCATAGACGCTCTTATGCCTCTCATAAGAAGCGAGCAGTACGGACACGGTTTTCTCGACGAACTTACCGAAATAAGAATCGCCGAGCTTGGAAACGACGCGGGTATTATCGGCGCCGCGGCGCTGTAAAGAACGAATGTAGTAATATATAGGGGAGAAACTTTTGCAAAAGTTTCTCCCCTAACCCCTCTTCAAAAACTTTAAACGTATTGGGTTTAATCTTGGCTTTTTGTCTTGCTTCCTACGGGGAGCTTAATTCGGTTTCCGTAGGAAACGAGACAAAAAATTAAAATTAAAATTAAATCCAATACGTTTAAAGTTTTTTGAAGAGGGGGTGGGGGGGGCGGCCCTTTTTGCAAAAAGGCACTCCCCCCACATAAAACTCCCCAAAAAATAAGAAAAAACTATTGACAAGCCCTTGATTGCGTGGTATAATGGCTATACCTCTGCGAGTGGGCTTTTTTATTGTGCAGTTTTTTGCGCCGTACTTTCAGTACAAAACGCACACCGCTCAATGAGGGAGGTACACGGACACGTCTCGTGTCTAATAAATTAAAAACGGAGGTGCCGCAAAATGGCTAATGATTCAAGAGTCAAAATCACTTTGGTATGCACTGAGTGCAAGCAGAGAAACTATGACACAACCAAGAACAAGAAGAACGATCCTGACAGACTTGAAATGAAAAAGCACTGCAGGTTCTGCCGCAAGCACACTCTTCACAAAGAGTCAAAATAATTTGAAAGAGAGAAAAGATATGGCAGATAAGGAAAAAAAGGTCGCAGAAGTCGAAAGTAAGCCGAAGAAACCTGTTAAAGAAAAGAAAAAGGGCAGATTGAAAGAGGCTTGGCGTGGATTCAGAAGCGAAGTCAAAAAAGTCGTCTGGCCATCGTGGAAGCAGGTTCTCAAAAATACCGGCGTCGTTCTTTGTGTCGTTCTCATCTGTGCGGTCATAATCGGTGCTCTGGACTATGCGTTCGGAACGGGTGTGGCTGCGCTCACCAAGCTCTTCGGTTAATTACGGAGAATAGGTATGAGTGATATAAATGAAATGAACGTTGGACCGAGATGGTACGTGGCGCATACCTACTCAGGTTACGAAAACAAGGTAAAAGCAAACCTTGAAAAAATCGTTGAAAACAGAGGTCTCGGAGATCTCATTTTCGACATCAAGATTCCCGTTGAAACCGTTATAGAAAAGAACGGCGACGTGGAAAAGGAAGTTGAGGTAAAGGTTTTCCCAAGTTACGTCCTCATAAAAATGGTTATGAACGATGAAAGCTGGCACGCCGTAAGAAGCATTACGGGCGTTACGGGCTTCGTCGGTCCCGGCTCCCGTCCCACCCCGCTGAGCGAGGCAGAGGTCGAGGCGCTCAATATAGACCACAAGAGAGTTGAGCTTTCCTTCAAGACGGGCGACGAGGTCGCTATCACAGAGGGCTTGTTTGAGGGATACAAAGGAACCGTTCAATCGATTTCCGACGATATGAAAACGGCAACGGTACTCGTTAAGAGAGGAAACCGCGATATGCCCGTTGAGCTTGATACGAAGGTAATTAAGCTCGCTTGAAATTGCGGCTTTTCGCCGCAGTGGGAGGGAGAAAATTTTGAGTCTCCCGTAAAAAACCACGTATGGAGGTAAAATTTAATTATGGCAAAGAAAGTATTAGGTTACATTAAGCTTCAGTTGCCCGCAGGTAAGGCAACTCCCCAGCCCCCCGTAGGACCCGCACTCGGTCAGTACGGTGTTGCAATTCCCGTATTCACGAAGGAATTCAACGAAAGAACAAAAAATGATATCGGTCTGATAATTCCCGTAGTTATTACCGTTTACGCAGACCGTTCCTTCACGTTCATCACCAAGACTCCTCCCGCTCCCGTTCTTATAAAGAAAGCTTGCGGAATCGAGTCAGGCTCCGATAAGCCTAACAAGACCAAGGTTGCGAAGATAACCAAAGAGCAGGTTCGCAAAATTGCCGAGACTAAAATGCCCGACCTTAACGCTGCGAATATCGAGACCGCTATGAGTATGATAGCCGGAACCGCGCGCAGTATGGGCGTAGTCGTAGAGGACTGAGGAGGATTGAACAATGGGAAAGAAATATACAGACAGCGTAAAACTTTTTGATAAGAGCAAAACCTACGAGCCGGCTGAAGCGCTTGAGCTCGTTTGCCAGACGTCAAAAGCAAAATTTGACGAGACCATAGAAATTCACATTCGTCTCGGCGTTGACTCCCGCCACGCAGACCAGCAGGTCAGAGGCGCGGTTGTTCTCCCCAACGGAACGGGTAAGACCCTTAAGGTTCTCGTTTTCGCCAAGGGCGACAACGTTCAGAAGGCTCTCGACGCAGGCGCTGATTACGCAGGCGGAGCTGAATACGCGGAAAAAATTCAGACTGAAAACTGGTTTGACTTTGACGTAGTTATCGCAAGCCCCGATATGATGGGCGTTATCGGTAAGCTCGGTAAGGTTCTCGGTCCTAAGGGACTTATGCCTTCTCCTAAAGCAGGAACCGTTACTCCCGACGTTGCGCGCGCAGTAACCGAGGCTAAAGCAGGTAAGATTGAATACCGTCTTGTTAAGACCAATATCATTCACTGCCCTATCGGTAAGGCTTCCTTCGGAGTTGAAAAGCTCTCCGAAAACTTCAACACCCTCGTTGGTGCCGTTATAAAGGCAAAGCCCGCCGCTGCAAATGGTCAGTATATAAAGAGCTGCGTTATCGCAAGCACTATGGGCCCCGGCATCAAGATAAATCAGGCAAAGCTTGGTTAATCTCAAATGAATAATAAAAAAGGAAGCGAGATATCTCGCTTCCTTTTTTCGCAGGGATTATTATAATGGGGGAGGGACTTTTTATAAAAAGTCCCTCCCCCAAACCCCACCCCAAAAATTTTTAAAAGTCGGGTATGAATTTAATTTTTGCCTTAGTCGTCCTCACGAAGTATATTTTATATGAACGAAACGGGAAGAGCAAGTCCCTCCCCTACCGAGTATGGTTGAATCCAAAATAAACTCTCCGTAGAAAGCAAGATAAAAATTTAAAATTAAACCCAACGTTTAAAGTTTTTTTAAGAGGGGGGTTTGGGGGGGAGTGCCTTTTTGCAAAAAGGCACTCCCCCCTTATAACTCATTAATATATATCTTATATAAGCGAATCGACGTAAGCCGTCATTTCGTCGAATTTAGCCTCGATAGCCGTGAGCAGCTTCATCTGCACTCTTGCTCTTACGAGGTTATGCTCGGGATATCTTATTTTGAAATAGACGTCTCCGTTGAGATAATCGGTAAGGAAGCGCATAGCGACCTCACAGGTCATAATTTTAGCGCCGAGCGGGAAATAATGTATCTCGTCCTTGGTGAGTGCGTCTCCCGACTCCTCAAGATATCCCTTGGTATAAAGCTTAAACAGCTCAAGGTCTACGTCTACCTTTGAGAGATCGCTCTCGTCCTCGGTAGCGGTACAAGCGCCGAAGCGGATAGAGTCTCCGTAATCGTAAAGCGCCGAACCGGGCATTACGGTATCAAGGTCTATTACGCAGATAGCCTCTTTCGTTGTGTCGTCTATAAGAACGTTGTTGAGCTTGGTATCGTTGTGCGTAACGCGCATAGGAAGTATTCCCGCGTTCATCTTGTCGATTATCTCACCCATCATTTTTCTGCGTTCAAAGAAGAAATCTATCTCCTGCTCGACCTCCTTCGCCCTGCCCGCCTTGTCCTCGGCGACCGCGGCAACGAAATCGACGAAGCGCTTTTTGGTGTTATGGAAATTGGGAATGGTCTCTATAAGCTGTTCGGCGGGAAAATCGGAAAGCTGTTTTTGAAACGCGCCGAATCCCTTGCCCGATTCATAGAAAAGACGGGGATCACTGATAAAATTGTGCGCGGTAGCGTTATCGACGTAGATATACGAGCGCCAACAGCCCCCGTTACCGTCGCGGTATATATACGAACCCTCTTCCGTCTTTAGAAAATGAAGAAATCTTCTGTTATATTCGGGGTCGTTTCTGTCAAATTTATTTGCGAGATGCTCCGTTACGAGACCTATATTGTTCATAAGTCCGTCGGGATCGCGGAAAGCCACGGTATTTATCTTTTGAACTATGTACGCTATCTCTTCTCCGCTCTGCCGCGTAAAAGTCAGCTTATACGTGCAGTTTATGTGTCCCGCTCTTATTTCTTCAAGAGACTTGAAGCTTCCTTCGTGCCCAAAAGCTTTCGAAACGTTTTCCAAATCGGCGAAAACCATATTATTATCTCCTAATAAAAATTATTCAATCTATAAAAACAGGCGTCAAATACGCCCGACAATTAAGATTGTATCACATAATCAAAAAATTGTCAAGATCTAAAAACCGAAAACGCTCCGTAAAAAGCGTTTTCGGTTTTTTATTTAGCCGAAACTTATGAATAACACTCGTTGTCGTTGAAAAATCCCGCGCGTACAGCGAAAGCAAATTCAATATCCTCTTCCTCGAACCTGTATTTGGGGTCGAGCGCGGGCCCGCAGGAATTAGAGCCTATACCCGTCTGCTTCATATCAATATTCACCACCGTCTCCTTGAGCGGAACAAGCTCGTACGCGTGCTTCACTTCGGTAAGCTGCTTCGATGAATAATGCGAGCAGTTAAAGCTGAACGGAGAGCTTATCATCGACACTAATATCCCCTGACCCGACGTATTGCCAACCGTCATAAATCGGGTCTCGGCGTGCGCCATATTCTCCTGCGGCTTTACGTACGGCTCGTATTCCTTATCAACGGTCGTGGAATACTCTCCGAGCATAGACGCGTACTTCTTGTCGGAATAGCTCTCAAACGGACCTCTGCCGAAATATTTCAGCTTCTCGTTGCCCTCCGGCATAGTAAATTCAAATCCGAACCTCGGAAGCATCGGAACTCCGCTTCTGCGCTTTGCCGAGCATTTTATCTCCGCTCTTCCGCCGTCGTCAAACAGATATTCGACGGTCATACGAATAAGCGGAACCGCGCCGTCAGCCCCCATAGAAAGCTTTGCTTCCACTTTTACGAGTCCTTCGCTCTTATCAATAATCTCTGCCGAATAGCACTTCGTTTTCATTCTATCGTAAAAATTAGTTTCCCATTCTAGCCTTATTCTACGGTCGTTATCTATAGGCGCTCTCCATATCGCAGGCTTTATCGGAGAGTTAAGCATCTCTCTGCCGTTATTTTTGATTGATACTATAAGCCCCGACGACTTATCTACCTTATAGCTCTGCGCTCCGCACTCCACGCAGATAAGCTTTTCGTCCTCACGGAGCGAAAGCTTGCTCTTCCTCGCGATTAAGTTTCTTTGCTCGGTCTCGCATATCAGGAACTGATCGTGTCCCAGCTCATATCCCGCGTCTGCCCATTCGTGCGATTCGTTATATCTGTAATATATATTCAGACAGCAAATACCGTATCTTTCATACTCGGGAATATCGAGGATAAATTCCGACTCGCTCTCGGCAGGTACGGCTATATCGGATATTCTGCCGTCGGCAACGACCGTGCCGTTTCTCTCGATACGCCAATAAAGATCAATATCCGAAAGAGAGGTAAAGCATCTGCGGTTTCTCACCAGCAGTCTTCCCGTCTTATCGTCAAAAGACACGGCACTTACGGGCTTTATAACCTCCTTGTACTCAAGAAGCGCCGTATGAGGACGCCTGTCGGGATATACCATTCCGTCAACGCAGAAATTGCCGTCGTGCTGAGCCTCTCCGAAATCTCCTCCATAGGTATATTTCGGCGCCTCTCTCGTACCTATGTTAACCGAGTGGTCGCACCACTCCCAGATACAGCCTCCGAAAAAGCTGTCGTTTTCATATATGATATCCCAATAATCCTTCAAGTCTCCGGGGCTGTTCCCCATAGAATGAGAATATTCACACATAAAGAGCGGCTTGTTTCTTTCCTTGTTATTGAGGTGAAGTCTGTATATAGCCTCAAACGCGGGGTACATTCTGCTCTCGACGTCAACGTAATCAATGTCGAGTCCCTTCAATATTTCGGGGTCGTTATTGCTCTCTACTATTCTCTTGGATATTCCCTCCGAGTGGATAAGCTCACGGCTTCCGCGAGACCTTATATACTCGGCGCAGATAACGTGATTTCTGCCCACTCCGCTCTCGTTTCCGAGGGACCACATTATAACACAAGGACGGTTCTTGTCTCTCTCGTACATTCCCTTAACTCTGTCAAGATAAGACTCTTCCCAGTCCTCTCCGTCGGTAAAGTAATCCCAGTTTCCGCAGCGCTTTGCTCCGTGAGTCTCGATGTCCGCCTCGTCGCATACGTATAGTCCGAGTCTGTCGCAAAGCTCGTAAAATCTCGGCTCGTTGGGATAATGGCTGGTTCTTACCATATTTATATTGTGCCGCTTCATAAGATGAAGGTCCTTTATCATATGATCAAGCGGTGTAGCGCCTCCAAGCTCGGGGTGAGAATCGTGTCGGTTCATACCTCTTGCCTTTACCTTTTTACCGTTGATAAGAACTACTCGTCCATCCACCCTTACTTCTCTGAATCCGACTCTCTCGCATATATACTCGCTTCCGCATTTGATAATGAGATTATAAAGCGCGGGAGTCTCATCGGACCAAAGCACAGGCGCGTCAATCCGCTCGGATATAACGCCCGTTACGCCGCACTCCGCAATCTTTTCAAAGACGGTCTTGCCGTCGGGATCCGTAAGCTTTACGGAGACAGCGCAGGAATCGGTCGCCTCAAGATTGAGCGAAAGGGTTGCGTACGCAAAGTCCGGCGCAAGCTCGGTACGCACCGAATAATCCCTTATATGCGCCTTGTCTCTTGAGAGCAGGTAGACCTCTCTGAATATTCCCGACAGCCTGTATTTATCCTGGTCCTCAAGATACGACCCGTCGCACCATTTGAGAACTATAACCTTTATGCTGTTGCGGCCCTCTCGCAGATACTTGCTTATATTCGCCTCGGTGGTGTTGTGGCTGACCTGACTGTATGCCGCGAAGCTGTCGTTTATATAGAGATAAAAACAGGAATCTACGCCCTCAAAATTTATGTAGAGCTCCCTGTTTCTAAGGTCGTCCGCGTTAAGATAAAACTCTCTCGAATAAAATCCGCAGGGATTCTCGTCGGGTACGTGCGGAGGATCGAACGGAAACGGATAGTCAACGTTCGTATACTGCGGAATATCGTATCCGCGCTCCGTGAGCATCTGCCAGCTAAGCGGTACGGTGATAGTCTCGTCGGTCTCCGCGTCAAGCCCGCAAAGCTCGCTCACCGATGAAAAATAACGGAAATTCCATTCTCCGCAAAGAGAGATAAATCTGTCGCTCGTCTCTCGCTTTCCGTCAAGCGCGGCGCTTTCCGAAGCGTAAGGTATATAATACGCGCGCGGCTCCTCACAGCCTATATGAAGATATTTTTGACTTTTGTGATATTCAAAATCCATATTCATTTCCTTCCGTTTCCGTGAACATATCACTTTTTATAGTTATACTTTAATAATATCATACGTACAAGATATATTCAAGTAAAAATTTCGATTTAAAAGTACGGACTATGCTCGGACACAGTCCGAGCATAGTCCGAATTATCAATTTACACTCACGAGCAGTCCGAGCTTCGCGTTAGCTGCATCACTCGCCTCTGACAGCTTAAAGCTTACGGTAACGTTTGTCGAATCCACCGCAGCGACGCTCATATACGCTACGGCAAAATCGGTAAGCCCGTCCTCGTTGAGCAGCGTTAGCTGAACGTTGGCAGGGAAAGGAGTTATCGTACAGCCGTGAGCTATCGTAACCGTCTGTACCTCTGTGGTCGTGGCGTCGAAGACGTCAACGTCCTGAACCTGATGGGGGTATCTCGTCCAGCCTCCGCCCGAGATATAATCCACAAGGGTAAGATCAAGTATCTCCATAACGCTTTCCCCTGCTGATACAGCCACCTGTCCCACGTCTCTTCTCGTAGAAAGGTCAAGGGTGTTATTTCCATTGTTTACGGTAGCCGCAATAGCCGAAAAACTTACGACACCCGATATTCTGTTGAGAGTTGCGTCACTTCCGATAACTATTGCCGATGCGGTCTTTCCGTCGCTTCCGAGTCCCGCAAAGCGCATTGCGTTAAGAGAGGATATCTGATTCCATCTGCCCTTTATCACAACCCCGTGACCGCCTGCCTTTGAAACTCCTATCTGGTCGCTGTTGCCTCTGAGCTGACATTCTCCGATAGTAACGTTGTTTCCGTTTATATGGAGCATATCCTTCTGCGTAGAGTCTTTTCCGTAACGTATCTCAAGATTTGATATCTTCGTATGTGCCGTACTGTTTATCTCAAAGTAAGGTCTTGAATTATCCCCGAACATACAGTTATGTATATCGAGTATGCTTATCTGCGAATAACAGTCCTTGCTGGTCTTAAGTCCGCCGAAGGTACTCTCGATGATAAGGTGATCCGCCTTGAAACGAAGCTGCCCGACAAGCACCATTCCCCAGCAATTATATCCTCTCCAGATATGAGCGAAGCCAAGCTCGGGGCTTGCGCAATACGACGTATTGTTGTTGGACGCCTCCTTATCCTCAAAGACCACCGAGGCAAGCTCCCAGCCGTCTCTGTCGGCGTATACGGTAGACTCGCCCGTAAGGCAGCTTGCGCACACCCAAAGTCCGTCCACCTCCTGATCGGAAGGTCCTCTGTATATAAGTCCCTCCTCACCCGTGCTTATAACGCGCAGTCCGTCTATCTTCGTGCAGATAAAATAATCGTAGCTGCTGTCAACGTCGGTAACCTCGGGCGCGTTGAACTCGGTATAAAAGCCTATCTCGGCAAAATTCTGCACCTGAACGTTCTCTATTATATAACGCTTGCCGAATATCTTGATACCGCTTCCCTTGGTGTTTTTCGTCGCCTTATAGGTCATATTGACGGCGTTGTCAATCGTAAAATCAGCGTTTCCGTCAATGGTAAGCCCCTTTATCTCAAAGTTCTGCGGAAGGTCGCTGTTAGGTCCGAAATAAGCGCTTACAAGCTTATCGTAATTCTGCTGGTCACGGTAGGAATCGAAAAGATTTGTAACGAACGCGTCGCAGTTTGCGCCCGCCTTAACCGTTATAGTCGTCTGTCCTATACCGCGTCCGACGTAGCTGATATTTTTATAAATGATTATCGGCTCGGATATCGTATAATCGTTCTCGCAGAAATATATCGTTCCGCCGCTTTCCTTTATGCTGTCAAGCGCGCGCTTGATAGCGGGGCTGTCGTCGGTCTCCCCTTCCTTGCGGACGGGCACTACGTAATTATCGGGAACCTCCGTCGCCTCGGCTTCGGGAAGCTCAACGTCTCCCGTCCAATCGTCGGCGTTAAAGCCCGATGCCGTCGTTTCGGCGTCGCCTTCTCCGTTCTCCTTTTGGCAGGACATCAGCGATAAAGCACCGAAAAGCAAAGTGATACAGCAAAGTATCGAAATTATTCTTTTCATCATATAACTATCTCTCTTTATTAATTTTTATACGCCTATATGAAGAGCCACGCTTACCGTCTCCGCTTCGGCGGGAGCGCGCAGTCTGAACGAAAGCGTTACGTTTTCCTCGTCGGCTCCGCTTACCGAAAGCTGCGCTACGTCCAAAGTCTCTCCGTTTGACGTAAGAACGGGAACTATATCGCAGAGCGAGGGCGCGAACGGAAGCCCGTGAGGAAGTTTCACCGTCTGAAGCTCGTCGGTATCTCCCTTGAATATACCCTCAAGCAAAGTTCTGTAAGGATATCTCGTATAGGTTTTATCCGCTCTGTCAAAATCGTTGAGGGCGAGCGAGGCGGGACGGGCGTTGCACGATATTGATTTCTGTCCCTTCTCCGAGTCGCGGCTCACTGTAAGCTCCACCGTGTTGTCGGGATTGTTCACCTCAACGCCGCAGGTACAGTCGTTGGCGATACCTCGGACGATATTTCTGCATCCGTTTATGGTGCAGGCAGTCGCGTCTCTTCCGTCGCTTCCCTTTCCTCCGATATACATTCCGTGGAGTCCGAGTATCTGATTGAAGTTACCGTTGATAATAAGTCCGTGTCCTCCCGCGTTCTCCATTCCGACTATATCGTGGTTTCCGCGAAGCAAACATTTTGATATCAGAACGTTGTCGCCGTCAAGCCGTATCATATCCTTGTGCGAGGTCTCTCTCGAGAAGCGTATCTCAAGGTTGGATATTTTCGTATGAGACTTGCTCCTCAGCCACATATAAGGTCTTTCGCTGTTTCCGAAACGGCAGTCGTGAACGTCGAGCATATTTATCTGTGAATAGCTGAAACGGCTGTTTTTGAATCCGCCGTTCGTGCTCTCGATTATAAGGTGGTCGGCTTTAAAGCGCGCGTGTCCGCAAACGACGAGTCCCCAGCAGTTAAATCCGCGCCATATATGTCCAAAGCCAAGCTCGGGGCTGGCGCAGTAAGGAACGTTGTTATACGCGGGATCTCTGTCGTCAAATACCACCGCCGCAAGCTCCCAATCCTCTCTGTCGGCAAAAACGGTAGTCTTTCCCGTAAGACAGGACGAGCATACCCAAAGGTCGTCTATTCTCTGGTCGGAAGGACCTCTGTAAATAACGCCCTCCTCTCCGCTCGATATAACTCTTACGGATATACGGCTTCCGATAAAGTAGCGGAAGCTGTTGGCGACGGTAACGACCTCGCCCGAGTTGAATTCGGTGTAAAAGCCTACCTCGGGAACGTTCTGTATCTGAACTTCCCCGATGATATATCTTTTGCCGAATATCTTCATTCCGTAGCCCTTTTTGTTTCCCGTACATCTAAATATATGCTCGGTCTCGGTCTCCTCGAAATCGGCTCCGCAGTCGATAGTCATTCCCTTTATCATAAAGTTCTGGGGCATACGGCTCTTCGGTCCGAAATTATCGTCCACAGACTCCGAGTACATCTTCTGATCGACGAACCTCTCAAACTCAAAGCTCTTGAAGGCGTCGCAGTCAGCTCCCTTCTCTACGTATATCGTGGTCTGTCCGACGCCTCGCCCGATATACGAGACGTCTCTGTAAATAATTATAGGCTCGGATATAGTATAGGTCGTCTCGCAAAGGTAGAGCGTACCGCCCGTATCCTTTATGCTGTCAAGCGCGCGTCTTATCGCGGGGCTGTCGTTAGTCTCTCCCGAAAGCCTTTTGGGGACTACTACGTTCGTGTTGGTTATATTCTGCTCTGTCTGCATATTTTTTCCTCTTTATATTAACGCTTCGGCGGCAGATCTCACCGCCGCCGAAAAGGTATTTATCGTTTAGTCTTCTTTTTTCCTCTTAAAGAGCACCGCAGTCGCCGCGGCTCCGCATACCGTTACCGCAGAGAAAGCAGTAAGTACGCTGGATTTGCAGCCGCCTTCCTCACTCTCTTCCTCCGTCGCGCTCGTCTCCGCGGTGGTGGTCGAGGTCGCGTAAACTGCCGTAGTCGTAGCGGCGGCAGTGGTGGTCGCGGCGGTGGTGGTCTCTGCCGTGGTCGTGGTAGCGGGAGTTGCCTCCTCGTTATATACCGAGAAATTATCTATCCAAGTCTGATAGGTAGCTCCCTCTCCGCCATCGTCGCTCGCGTCTCCGATAAGCCAGAAGGTAAACTGACTTACGGGCTCGTTCACGGTAATTTCAGCGGTGTACTGCGCCCAGGTTCTCGTTCCGACCTTCTCGGTAACCTCCGTTTTTGTAAACGCGTTGGCCGGAGTTCCCGCGCGAGAGCCCTCGGTGGCGTTAAACAGCTCTATGAGGTTAGCGCTTGCGTGATTGTAGCCCAGCGTGTCGTCGGTCTCCTCCGCGGTATGCAGTGAAACCGCTATCTCGCACTTGTGTGAAAGCTGTGTTCCGAGATGCGAGCCGTTCTCGTAAACGTAGAGAGAAACGGTGTAGGTACCTGCTGGAAGAACTATTCCGTCCTCAAAAGAGGTAAGCTTGGTTCTTCTAGAATAATTGTACGTGGCTTTATATTGCTCGATATTGCTCGGATCGCCGTTAAGACCGTAATCCGCGTTCTGCGTCTGTATCTTAAGACTCTTTCCGCTCATAGCTACCGTTCCCGTGTCGCTCTTGGTAAGCGAGCCTACCATAGCCTCAAGCGCGTCAAGACTGTGCTTTGCAGTTATCGGATCCGCGGCTGACGTACCGACGGCGGCTATTGCCGATATTATCAGCACCGCGCTTATAAGTAAAGACAAAAATCTTTTATTCATAATAACTCTCCCTTATTAATAAAGCGATTTAAGGATTACCACTCGTCATATCCGAGCATATCTCCGTTGCCCGATTCCGAATATACGGTTATCGAAACGGTAATAACGTCGGACGAATTAAACTTTTGTTCCATAGCTTCGGGAGCCTGATATTTCTTTTTCATAAAATTAAGCCTCCTTCGTTATGCTTTGGAAAACACCGTTAGCATATGTTATCTTATAAGTCGTCTCGTTCGCCGTATCTCTGTTTCCGTCCTTGTCAACGACGAAAGGAGTTACGATTATGTCAAGAGCCGCGACGTCAGCGGGAAGCCCCGTGAGCGTGAGAGCCGCGATATGCGTAGCGTTGTAATCAAGCGCCGAGTATTCAATCGCAACTCCCGTGTCGGTGCTTCCGGTTATCTTGTCGTAAGCGTATTCGCAGACGACCGACTTTTTAGACTTGGTCTCAACGCCGTTTTCCTCTATCGAAACGTCGTATCCGATAGCCTTATACTTACCGTCAAGAGCGTCAACCGTCGATACGAGTCTTGAATTGAAGGTTCCGGCGGGAGCGGTCTCCTGAACTCCTCTGAAGGTTATGCCCTCTGCCTGCTCGGCGGGAGTTCCCTCAATGGTGAGGTCCTCGATATACGTAGCCCACTGCTTTCCCTCTGCTCCCTCCGTGTCCTTCCATACCCAGAAAGCCATAGACTCAACGGGCTGTGTGAAGGTAACGGTAGCAGTCCATTTTACCCATACCTTGCTGTTTGCGGTAGACGTTCTAATGTCATCGGAGACATAGCTTGTTGGAACAAAATTATTTGTTCCAGCATCATCACAGAAAAGTCTTACAAGCTGTCCGTTTTCAAGTGTAGCCGTGCTGTCGGTCATTCCTTTGCCATAGAAAGCGAGAGCTATATTGCTAAGCACTGCTCCCGACTGGGTCGCATTTGTAGCACCGTCAGCCTTTTTTTCTGTAAATCTGGAAGCCCAGTCAGCGGAATTTGCATCATTATGTCTTACCCAAATGGATACCGTATACGTTCCAACGGGTATCACATCTGCGTTCTGCGCGGAAAACAAAATGGTATTTCTTGAATAAGCTGCATCTCCGGTAGTTGCTTTGATCTGAAGCCCCTTGCTGTTTGTCTCTTCGCTTTCGTCAACAGGAGGCAACCACGTATCGTCACCGCCTTGAAGCGATACGTTTGCTCCGCCCTGCTCACACTTGATAACGTCTGTGTTGACGTTAAAATTATGCGTGTAGCTCTGCTCGGTCGTAACAGGGGTCGCTGCCGTTGCTCCGATGCTGAACAATGCCGTAAAGAGCATTACGGCAACGAGCACGGCTGAAATTTTTCTTTTCATAAATTTCATTCCTTTCTTAATATTTCGCCCTTTCGGGCATTTTTATTGATATTGCCGTAAAGCTATTCTACATTGAACTCGCTTCAAAAGCAAGATATCCAAAAGAAGATTGCAAAAGGTTGGAAAAATGTTACTCTCTCGTGGAAGAATCATTCCCCGTTCCCTCGTCGGAGCGCTTTTGCTTTGCGAATTTGCCGGGAGACATACCCGTAACGTCCTTGACCGCTTTGTAAAATCCCGACATACTTCCGAAACCGCTGCTGAACGCCGCGTCTGCGATATCCATATTCTTGTTCCGTATCAGGTCGAGCGCGTAATTCACCCTGCAGGTCTTTACGTAGGTCAGCAGATTCATTCCGTTGTAAAACTTAAAAAGGTGCGAGAAATAATATTTGCTTATATAGAATTTTCTCGCCAGAACGTCCTCTGAAAGATCCTCGTAAGGGTACTGCGTGATATATCTCACCGCCTCGGAAATTATCTCGTAATTCTTTACACTGCAATACTGTCTCGAATTTTCGTCGATATTCTCGGCGTGCGTCTCGCGCCCCACGCTGATAAGCATTTTCAGCAGGATAGAATATATACACTCGTTCTTGAATTTGTCGTTCCGCTCGCACTCGTCCCTCATCGCGTCGAAAAGCCCGAGTATCTCCCCGCGGTACGGACTGCTGCGTGAGAGCTTGTTTGAAAAGCCCGCGTAGCGCAGAAAGAAGGGCATCACGCACTGCTGATTGGGATACATCATAATCGGCAGAAATTGTATGTACTCGATAACCAGCTTCTCCGCTCCGTCCTCTATTATAAAGCCTCGTCTTTCGGTATTGTTGAGAATGAATACGTCGTCCCGCTCAAGCTTGTACTCCCGCTTTTCTATCTTCCACACGGCAGAACCCGACACCACTCGGAATATCTTGAGATATTCGTCGTAGGTGCGGAAGTCGAAATCGGTACCTGAAAAATACTCCTGACGCCTGAAATAAAAGGTATTGAGCTTATTATCGGTTATTTTATAAATATCTATGGGCGCGGACATATCCTCTCCTCCTTCGCGGCAGATTAGCAATAATTTGGAAATTACTATATGTATAATGGAAGAAATAATTTTTTCCTTGTGTTAGAATAAACTCGAATAAGCTATCATTAGGTCATTTGAAAGGAAACAGCTATGTCTAAAAAAACTATTCGTTTATCGGATTTCAATCCCGCCGCCGACGGAAAGAGCAACGATTACGACGCTCTCCGCAGGTGCTTTGAATCGGCAGACGGGGACGAAAATATAATAATAATCGAGGCGGGAAGCTATCTCATTGACAACGCCGAGCCGATACCGCTTTCCTCGGGAAGCTCGGTATTCGCGCAAAACGCCGAATTTATATTCCCCCGCTCGCTCGGAAGCACGCTCCACCGCTCTATGTTCCGCGGAACCGACGTGTCCGACTTCTATTGGTTCGGCGGCACCTTCCGCGGTTACGTCTACAATCCCCTCGATAAAAGCAGCATATGGGAGCCGCACGTCTGCACCAAGGGAATAGAGCTTTTGAGAACGCCCGACGGAGAATCGAAAAATATCCGTTTTGAAAACGTACGCAGCCTTGACGTCGCGGGCGCGGCAATAAGTATATACGGCGCTTACGACGAGGCGACCGATACCCGCTATCCTATACGCAGCGTTGACGTAAAGGGCTGTTCTTTTGAAAATTCGGGTAAATTTATGTGGGATTACGGATATCTCTGGCAGAGGATAGTTTTCCCCGAACACCATTCCGCCGAGGAAATCTCAAACGCATACAGATATATGCCAGACGAGCTTATATCGGGAAGCGTGCGCTTCTCCGCGTCGTCAGCCGAAATATGCGTCGAGAATATGCCCGCTCCTATTGAGAACGAATCAAACACCGTCTCCTTCTTCGGAGACGTTCCTCCCGAAATTCTGCGCGGCTGCTGCTACTATATAACGAGCTGTGTCAAGCGCGGAGAGCTATCCTACGTAACGATATCACAGCACCCGAACGGTACGCCGATATCTCATTTCTCCGCAGTCCGCGGCGAATGTAAGCTTTTCAGAAATCTCTTTACCGTTCACCACAATCTTTACGCTCCTCAAGGAGCGGGAACGGGTAAGGGTCCGCTTGATATATCGGTCTGCGACGCCGTCAAGGTATCCGACTGCCGAATGAACGCGTCGGGCGACTCTATGCATATACACCGTTCTCACAACGTGGTCTTCTGCTCAAATCAGATAACCGGCTCAAGAATGGGCGCGTTCTTTATAGCCCAATTCTGCAAAAACGTTACGGTAAGCTGCAACACCGTCCTCGGAACGAACGGCTCGCGCGTTATGAGCGTCGAGAAATCCACCGAGGATATCACCATAGTCGGCAACACCTTTATGGGAGGCGGACGCGGAACTTGGATAAATCAACCCTATAACATTATAATTTCCGACAATATCTTCTCGGAAAACACCAACAAGTGTACCCCCTCTCCCACAGTAGGCCGTCTTACCCCCAACTCGGGCAGATACGAGTGCTATCCCGAGATATATTTCACAACCTGGGAGAAGGACGCCGAGTACGGTGCGGTCATAATGCGTTCCAATATAATAAAGACTACGCCTCATTGCTCCGCCGCCGTCGCCTTCCATAACGGAGGACGGAATATTATATTTGAATCGAATATAATTCAGGGCGAAAAGCGGGATATTTACGTCGGTAAAAAATGCGAGATGCCTCATATGTCGGGAAACATCGGTACGGGCAAAATAATAGACGAGATAAACGAAGAAAAATTCGACCAATAACGTCTGCCCTTCCTTATAGATAGTTTACATACATATTATAAAATCTTACTGTATCTCTTTCAATGTGTTTGTAGGACATATTTATAAATTTTGGACATAAAATTTTCTTTATGTTGAAAAAATATTGGTTATAGTATATAATTGACATATCAAGAGGAGGTATAACATGGAATCCTTTCTTCAAATATCCGCCAAGCAGTCAAAAGCGCTTGGCAAAATGCTCTTTCCCGATATCTCCGAGCCGTTTCCGTTCAAGATATTATGGTTTAAATCAAGCCACCCGCTTCTGAAATCAAACGACTGCGAAGCAAGGGAGCATCATCACAATTTTTACGAGATGCATTTTTACTTTGAAGGCAGAGCGGAATACGTTCTTAAGGAAAAAGACATTTTTATTATAGATAAAAATCATTTCATTTTCTTCCCGCCGAACACTCCTCACAAAAAAACGGTAAGCGACGAGAATACTCTGCGATTTTCCTTGGCTTACGAGCTTCCGCAAAAAAACGAGAGCGCTGACGAATCGCTCAACGCCTTTCTCCGCGCGGACGAGCCCTTTATAAGTCTTATTCCTCCCGATATCAAGGACGTCTTTATGAATATCGTAGCCGAGCTTGATTTTCCTTCACAGCTCACGCCGATAATAATCCGCAATTTTCTCTTCAATATAATATACCGTCTCTGTCGTCAGCAAAAGCCGGTATATAAATCTCTTGAGAAATGCGAGCTTCCGCAGCAAAATATCGACCAGAGGGTACGAAGCTCGATAAGATTTATAAACGACAATCTCGACGTTCCTATAACCGCTCTTGATGTATCGAATCACGTCCATATAAGCTATAAACAGCTTAATCGCCTGTTTGCGGAGTATATGAACACGACCGTCCTGAAATATATTCACAATCAAAAAAACGAGAGGGCGAAGGAGCTTCTGCTCTCGACCGACCTCTCGCTCGCGGACGTAAGCTCCGCCGTAGGCTTTGAAAACGAATATTATTTCAACGCTTTTTTCAAGCAAAAAAACGGAATATCTCCCGGCGCATTCAGAAAAGAACGCGCCTCATATAGCAAAAAAGTGGAATAATCCCGTTTTTATTTAAGAAGAAAACGCCGATAAAAGGTGTTACAATAAAATAAATTAAAGTAAAGGAGATATGATTATGAAAAAAATAATCGCTTTGACTCTCGCGCTTCTTTTGCTTTTTTCCGCTTTGGTTTCCTGTAAAAAGAACGAAGAGGAAGAAGGCTCGACTACCGCTTCCACAAAAGCCGCTGACGAAAAAGTAAGTCTTGACTCCCTGCCCGACTACGACTTCGCGGGAAGAACGATAACTATTCTTACAAGAGAGGAATTCAAATACGAGCTGGATAACGAGGGCGACACCTCGTCCCCCATCAGCCAATTCGTCTTTGACAGAAACGTTGCCATTAAAAACCGCTACAACGTTACTCTCAATACCGTTACGAGCAAGGGTATCTGGTCGGAGCGCGCAAATTACAAGGACAAGATATACAACTCGGTAATGGGCGGAGACACCTGTGAATACGATATCATCTGCGGAGCGCAGAACCAGATATGCCAATACGTAACCGAGGGATATTTTCTTGACCTCAACGCCAACAAAAATCTGAACTTCGAGAACGCTTGGTGGTTCGACGGCTTCGTTGACAATATGACCATAAACGACCGCCTCTACTTCACCGTCGGAGACGCGGGTCCTACCCTGCTTGAAAATATGAACGTCGTTATATTCAACAAGGAGCTCTGCGCGCAAAACAACATAGAGCTTCCCTACGACGCAGTAAGGAACAAGAGCTGGACGCTTGAGGCTATGGACACGATGCTTGAAAAATTCCCCTATCAGGATACTCACAACGATGACCTCGTTGACGGCGGAGATACCTTCGGTCTCGTCGGAGGAGGCGCTATGCTCCGCGGTCTGAACACCTCGTTTGATATGAAGCTCGTATCAAAGGACAGTATGGGATATCCCGAAATAACCTACAACAGCGCCAGAACGATTGACATATTCGATCAGTTCCAGGCGTTTATGACCGATCAGAACACCGCTTACTTCAAAAACGGCTCCACAGAGAATGACGACGACACATTCGATCCTATGACCACCTTTGGCGAGGGCAGAGCGCTTATGCAGTTCGTTACTCTTTCGGATATCATAAAGCTCCGCAATTCCTATTCTGTCAACTACGGTGTCGTTCCTTATCCTATGTACGACAGCGCGCAGGAGGACTACTATACTCACATTTACGAGACTCTGACCGTCTTCACCATTCCCGCGAACGCGGCAAGCGCGGAGGAATCGGGCTTGATTCTTGAAGCGCTCGGCGCGGCAAGCTATGACTACGTAACTCCTGAATATTTCTCGATAGTCCTTCAGATGCAGAATTCTCAGGATAACGACTCGCTCGAAATGATAAAGCTCGCGAGAGAAAAAATAAGCTTTAACTTTGGCTTCGTTTACAGCAGTGTCATAAAAGATATCGGTTCTATGATAGACAACATAAGATTCGGAAACTATAATTTCTCATCAAGCTGGAAAACGAAAGAAAAGAACGCCACCGACCTTCTCGCAAATCTGATAGACAAATATCTGGAAATGGACTAAACCGTTTTACGAGGAAACAAAAATGACTATGCAATCAAAATCCTTTCTGCTCGAAGAAAGAGAAAATAAGCTGAGCAGTATCGTTCATCCCGACGATAAGCACGGAATGAATTGGATAGAAAGTACGCACAAGCTCGGAGACACGATAGCCCCCGGAGACGTAAAGATACGCCGCTCGGTAACTCTCGGCAACGAATATCTTGAGCTTTGCGTTACTTTTTCAAACGAAAACGATTACGATCTTCTGCTCCAAAAAGGCGCTCTTGGAATATACGTTCCCTTTAACGACAGCTATGGCAAGGCGTCGATATGTATGACGCAGCGCTGCCACGCACATCTGAACACGTGCGGAAGCTCGTCGTATATTATGGGACTTCGTATGGGGGGAGACGCCCCTCATCTCGGAATGCTTCTTTGTGAGGGAGAGCTTGCGGCGTACAGCATAGAGCGCGAGAACAAGAGCAACGACCGCGGAGATTTTATTCTTCACCCGCCCTTCGTTCACCTTATGCCAAAGCAAAGCTATACCGTAAGAATGAAATTTTTCTGGCACGAGGGCAAGGAAGATTTCCTCGGTATAATTGCGAAAGAAAAGAATTTTATAACCGTTACCTCTTCGCACTTTACCTATTTCAAGGGAGAAGATATACGCGTCAGCGCCTCGGTCGCCGCAAGCGAGCTGTATTCGGTCTCGGCAATACTTGACGGCATATCTGTTCCGTTTGAGCAAAACGGAAGCGTCATCACGGTAAATCCCCGTTCGGACGTGCTCGGAGAGCATAACTTGATTTTCAAGGCAAACGGAAAAACGGCGTCCTGCGTATATTACGTATCCGAGGGCTTTGACGAGATAGTTCGGGCAAGATGCGTTTTTTTGGCGGAGCGTCAGCAGTTCAACTGCGAGGGCAGCTCGCTCGACGGAGCCTTTCTTTCGTATGACAACGAGGAAAACACGCCCGTTTACGACTTCCGCAGACGCGATATAAATTCCTCACGCGAAAGAATAGCTATGCCTCTGCTGATTCTGCTTTATCTAAAGCATTACGGCAAAAAGCTGTCAAAAGAAAAATACGGTTATCTTCACGAGAAGCTGATGAAGTTCGTAACCTTTTTCAAGCGAGAGATATACGACGAGAGCACGGGCACGGTAAGTAACGACGTCGGCTATGAAAACTCGAAGGTCCGCCTTTACAATTATCCGTGGCCCACGAGATTTTTCCTTGAGCTTTACGAGCTTGAGGGAGATAAAAAATATCTCTTTGACGCTTACAATATATTGAGAGAATATTACCGTCTCGGCGGCAAAAATTTCTACGCGTTTACGATACCGATAGTTAAAATGATATCTCTGCTCGGCAAGGCGGGATATGAGGACCGAAAGCAAGAGATGATATCGTATTTCAGAGAGCACGCCGAAATAATTATCGCTAACGCCTCCGACTACCCCGCGCACGAGGTAAGCTACGAGCAGAGCATCGTCGCTCCCGCCGCCGAGTTCCTTTTGCAGATGTATTTTCTGACGAAAGAGGAACGGTATCTTGCGGAAGCCGAAAAACAGCTTGCCACCGCGTCTCTTTTCAGCGGTATACAGCCGAATTACCATCTGTATATGTGCGCTATAAGGCACTGGGACGGCTTTTGGTTCGGAAAGCGCCGACTTTACGGCGACACCTTCCCTCACTATTGGAGTGTACTCAGCGCAAACGCCTTTTACGATTACGCCAAAGCGTCGGGTAAAGGTGAGTATTTTGATATGGCGGAGGATGCTCTGCGCGGTCAGCTCTGTCAGTTCACGCCCGACGGAAGAGCGACCTGCGCCACGTTGTTCCCTCTTAAGGTCAATGGAAATCCCGCCTCTTACCGAGACCCGTGGGCAAACGATCAGGATTGGGCTTTGGTCTATTATCTTGATTATTTGTCTGACAAAGGATATTTTCAAAGTTAGTTATTTTTGTATTTGTTTTATGTGGGAGGGACTTTTTTCAAAAAGTCCCTCCCACTAACCCCCACAGTAAAGTTAGTTTATGTATGGATTTTCAGGGGAGAAACTTTTGCAAAAGTTTCTCCCCTAACCCCTCTTCAAAAACTTTAAAGCTTGGGTTTTGCATTAAGTGTTCGTTTTACTTCCTACAAAAAGATTAGTTAGTTTGTTTTTTATGTTTTTATGTTCACTTCTTGTTACACAACAATGAAGTGCTATTTAGGTCTGCGACCTAAATGCGAAGAAGCGTGTCAAGGGAGTGCCCTTGGCACGCTTTTTTGGTTCGTTTTTTGCCGTGCAGCAAAAAATGAACATAAAAACATAAAAAACAAACTAACTTCTACGGAGTGAAGAACACGAATGGTCTTCATTTTTCCTGCCCGTAATATGCGTGTTTTCCGTGCTTTCTGAAATAATGCTTGTCAAGCAAATATTGCGGTACAACATTTTCTGCTCCGCCGATAAATTCGGTTTTGAGAGCCATTTCGGCAACGCTCTCGAGCGTAACCGCGTTCTCCACCGCCTTCTCGGGAGTAACTCCCCATACAAACGGACCGTGGTTTTTCACTATCGCCGCAGGCGTTGCAAGATAATCCCTCTCCGAAAAGCACCCCGCTATAACCTTGCCCGTATTATACTCGTAGGCATTCTCAACTTCTTCCTCGGTAAGCGGTCTCGTACAAGGTATAGTTCCGTAAAAGACGTCTGCGTGCGTAGTTCCGTAAGCGGGAATATCACGCCCCGCCTGCGCCCAAACCGACGCGTTCACCGAATGAGTATGTACCACGCCTCCTATTTCGGGAAACGCCCGATAAAGATACAGATGAGTCGGAAGGTCGGTAGACGGTCTGAGATCTCCCTCAACCGTATTGCCGTTCATATCGACGACCACCATATCCTCTGCCTTCATAACCGAATAATCCACTCCGCTCGGCTTGATTACGACAAGACCGCGTGCCCTGTCAATTGCGGAGACGTTCCCCCACGTCAGCACGACGAGCCCGTTTTTCACAAGCTTGAGATTTTCCAAAAAGACTCTCTCTTTAAGCTCCTCCAACATATCTTACCTCATAAAGCTTCTGACCTGTTCGAGATTTTTCTTTGCTCCCCGAAGAATATAATCGTAGTCGGTTCCGACCGACAGTATGTTTATTCCGAGGTCGTGCCAAAAGCGCTGTATTTTTATATCGGTGGTTCCGAGGGATATTCCGATAGGCTTGTTATTCCTCTTCAAAATATCTATCGCACGCCTTATATGTGACTGCGTCGTTTCATTGAACACCATATTCAGCTCCCCGACCGTTCCCGACAGGTCGCAGGGACCGAAAATATATCCGTCGATGCGGTCTATTTTCACTATCTCCTCAAGATTTTCCACAGCCTCAAGGCTTTCTATCTGAATAAAACAGGAAAGCGCTCCGTCAATCTCGGCTATATAGTCGCCAAGGTCGTCAAGCCCGTATCTCACCGCGCGCAAGGGTCCAAAGCCCCTTATGCCTCGCGGCGGATATGACACGTACCTTACCACAGCCTCCGCTTCCTCCGCGGTATTGACCATAGGGAACACAACGCCCTGCGGTCCCATCTCCAGAATACGCTTTACGTGATTGTAATCGTTTCTCGATATTCTGACGACGGCGGGCGTCCCTCCCGCGTTCACCGCCGTAAGATGATTGCGGATAGAGGTATATCCGTTTTCGGAATGTTCGCTGTCTATCCATATAAAATCGTACCCAAGCTGACCCAGTATCTCGGACGATATGGAATCAGTCATAGAGATATGCGTGCCAACCAAATTTTCGTGTAATTTTCCTTTTAATAATTTTCCAAGCTCCAACATATAATCAACCTCGATTGTGTGCGATAACCGAACGTAATTTTTAAGTCGTTACGTCCTCCGCGGTATTTATAACTCTGTAATTTTTTATCATTTGCGAGGGAGAAAAGCCTGTAATCTTCAAAAACTGCCTGTTGAACGCCGCCGTAGAATTAAAACCGCAGCTGAAGGCTATTTTCGTTATCGAATCCTTGCTCTCTCTGAGAAGGCTTACCGCCTTGCCTATACGCTTGACCAAAACGTAATTATACGGCGTAACTCCGAAATACTGCTTAAAATGATATATAAAGCTGTTCTTCGACATATTCGCTATATCGGCAAGCAAATCAAGGCTTATATCCTCAAGATAATGCTCGTTTATATAACAAACCGCCGAAAAAATAGAGTCGTAATTTTTCAGGTCTATCAAATTAAGACCGCAGTTTCTTTTTACGTCGTAAAAATTCCGAAGCTCCGCCAAGCAGGAGGAAAGCAAATACGCGACCGCCGTATTGTCGTTCCCGTACTGCGCCTTTATGCGAAGCATACTTTTGGCAAGATCAAGCAGCACGTCTGCCTCTGGGGTATGCGCGGGTATTTTTACGTCGGCGCCGCTTTGGTAAAACGGCTCCACAAGCAGCAGATACAAGTCCATATCCCTTGAATTTATAAGGTCGCTCGAAACGAAGTGAACCTTTATTATTTTCATCTTCTCCGCGCTGTCTACCCACACGAGACGGTGTACCGTGTTCTGTAAAAACAGAAAGACGTCTCCCGCGTTTACCTCGTATTCCTTGTCCTTAACGATATATTTTCCGCGTCCCGACACGATAAAATTTATCTCGTCGTAAATGTGCGAATGATGCAGGGACACCTGCCAGGACCTGTCAATTTCCTCCACGTAAGAAACCTTTATCATTTTTACCTCCATATAAAAAACTCATATATGGATATTATATCTCAAATCAGTCTCAAAGTACAGACGATTCGATATATGCTAAAAATCTCCGTCTACGGAAAAACGGCTGACGGCGGTATTATACGTGTTTTTCCAAAGGAACGTATCCTGCTTACAGCCCATAATCGTATTGTTCTTTACGGTTACGCTTCCGAAATAAAAGATATTCGTTGACTCGTAACCGTCGGTAACGAGTATTCCCGTATAACAGTTGAAAACGGTATTATCCTCGATAACGCTGTCAACGCTGCATCCCTCGTTGATAACTATACCTCCTCTGCCGCCCTCGGCGGGACGCACGAAGATATAATTGCTCGTAAGGGGGAGGCTGAGGTCTATCGTATTTCCCTTGACCGTGGACTCTCTGCACCCGACCTTTATGCCGTGTCCGCTGAGCGAAACTCTGTTGCCTGTGGCAGAACAGCGGTAATTCGTATTGGCGAGATTTATTCCCGCCCATATCGCGCCCGACGCTTCACACCCCTCAACGTAGCAGTCTATCGACGGGGTTATGGTTCTTCCCACCGCGAATATCTGCGTTCCGAGGTTTCCCTTACAGCTCTTAAATCCGCACCTCTGGCAGTTGTCAAGCATAAAGATATTGTAATTTCCGAGATACTCCCCGCTCTGCATCTTAAGCGTATCCTCGGGAAGCTCGCACAGGGCGTTGAAGGAACAGCCCTCGATTACGCAGTCTACGCTGTATCTGAATTTTATAAAGAAAAATCTGTCGTTTCCGAGTGCCCAATCGGCGTCCTCGGGAACCTCCATAGATACGTTTTCCACGCGGCAATTATCGGCGTACGCAAAGAGAATACAGTTCTCCGCGTTACCCTTAACCTTGAAATCCCGTAATACCACGTTCTCGACAGCGTTCACCTTCTGAACGGTGGTGGATTCCCGTTTCGTCAGATAATCGTCGTATTTCGGATTGCTTGCGGTAAGCTTCTGAAAGCTCTCAGACGCGTTGTTGTCAAGATATGACGGGAATATGGTATCGGTCTCTGTCGTAAGCGTATTTCCTTCAACGCTCTCGACGCGGAGATATTCCCCGAAATATATCGTATATCCCTCCGCCAGGGACTGACCGAGTATCCATTCCTCGCCGCAGTCCTCAATTATCTGACAATTTCTCTGCCCGTAGAGAAATACGAGATCTCCCTCCGCAAAATATTTCCCGTTGGTTACCTTTATCTGATTTGAAAAATCCTCTATCGGCTCGGATATTTTTATCTCCCTGCCAAGTCCGCCGCTGACGTTAAACAGATTTTTTCCGTTAGGTATCAGCACGGTGTTATCTCCGTCGCCGTAAATCGTTTTGCCCGACGCGCCGATTTCAACCGAAGAAAGCTTATAGGTTCCCGCGGGGATATATATAACGTCGTAATTCGTTACCGCTTTTTGCAAGGCGTACGTCCAGTCGTTATCCTCGCCCACGTATTCCGCATAATCGGTCAGATTAAACGCCTCGGTTTCGGGTTCAGCCGAAGAAGTCCACGAAGAAGCTATGGGAGTGCCCGAAGGCGCTCCCTCAGCTTCGTTCCGATTACAGCCGACGAAAAGCAACGCCGACAATAATATACAGACCAAAAATTTTTTCTTCATTTTTATCTTTATCAAACTATTCTTCGCGCCGTTTTATCAATATTTTCTTTTTTTACGGCAAACTATAACCGACGCTCCGAGTACTGCCGAGCACGCCGCTGCCGAGGCAAAGCCTATCGACGAGCCGCATCCGCCCTCTTCCTGTGCGGAAGCCTCGGTAGTCGTTGCAGCCGCCATTGTTCCGGCAGTAGTCGTACTTGCCGCCGTCGTAGCAGAGGCGGTAGTGGTAGCGGCAGTGGTTACGAAGGTATCATCCTCAACCTCTTTTGCCGAAGCCGTGTCGTTATAGATATAGAAGCAGTCTACTCTTATCGACGCAACGTTAGACACGTCAAGTCCGGGAGCGCATATTTTGAGAGTATGCTCTCCGGCCGAAAGCTCGATATCCTTGATTATAAGCTGACCGAGAGCAAGGAAGTCGCTTCCCGTATGCTCAAGTCTTACATAGGAAGGCTCCGCGCCGTCGATAGCAAAGCCCTGCTGACGATTGTTATTGTTGTCCTTCGCGTTATAGAGAAGCACAAGATTATATTTGCCCGCGGTCTCTATCTCAAATTCGTAAGTAGCCCCCGTTCCCTTCTGGAAGGTCACAGCCATAAGTCCCGAATAGCAGGCCTCGGCGTTGTTCTCTATGGTAAGGGTCTCGTTATCCTTATACATATCTCCGAATTCCGCCTCAAAAAGAGTCGCGTGCTCGGGGATGGTAATGTCGGTCGCGGGAAATTCGATGGTATAGGGGAAGTCCGCGTTGATATCCGCGGTGGTCGCGGGTGTCGTCGTGGTTGCCACGCTCATCTCGTTCTGAAGAGCTATGTCGAAGCAGTCGAGACGCAGGGACATAGTGGAAGTCACTCCATCGCAGGAGTAAGCCGTGAGGGTATGCTCTCCCGCACTCAGATATACGTCCTTAAGTATCAGATATCCGACGCCCGAAAAGTCGGAAGCGGTAGGATCGTGCTTGATATACAGAATCTCACTGTTGTCTATCTTATATCCCGCCTGTCTGTTGGTGCTGTTGTTCTTCGCGTTGTAGGTAACTACGAACGAATAGGTTCCCTCAGCGGCTACGGTGAAATTGTAGGAAGCGCTTGTTCCTACCTGAAGCGTGATAGCCTTTCCTCCCGAAAAGGTAGAGACCTCGTTGGTCTCGATGGTCTTGGTTCCGCCCGCGTCGTCAAAAGAGGTTGCGGTCTCTGCCTCAAGACTTATAACCGTTCCCGAAAGAGCGGGTTTTTCTGTTCCGAACTCGTAGGTCTCAAACTTGGTCTCGTTTGCCGCTGTGATCGCGAATACCGCGCTGAACGCGAGTACCGCAACCAAAATAACAGATAAAAATTTTTTCATTTGCTTTTCCTCCGTTTAAATATTTATTGTTTTTTTCCAAAGGCTTTTACAGCCATATTTTTCAAATAAGATTTTCCGCTGAGCAGCGTTCCGCGCATTATCTCGCTTTCGGTAAAGGAGGCAACGTACAGCTCCTTGTCCCGATACCGCTCGAAATCGTATATGGCGAATATTCTTCCGTCCTCGTCCTCGCAGGCATCGGGATAGGAAATATTCTTTCTTTCGTCAAGAAGCAGGTGATACGGCCAGCTTACCCCGCCATCCTCCGACAAAAGAGCGGTCATATTGTTTCTCTCGGTAAACTCGTAATGCGTAAGCATAAGTAATCTTCCCGAACGCAGACGCTTTACGAAAAATCTTGCCGAGGGGCTGGGGAGAGAAAACCCGTAAGCCTCTCCGAAGCTCCGTCCCCCGTCGTGCGAATCGGATCTGACGATGCCCGTGGTAACTCTCGCGAGTATACTGATATCATCGGGATTATCGCTCGTCTGCACCGCCATACTCTCGTCGAATATCGCGTCGGGTATATCGACCGCGCCGTATTTCGTTACCGAGCCGCCGTTATCCATAAGATATAGGCGGTAGGTCTCGACTGTCGGCATATTTTTGAACTGATGCCTGTTTGAATAATCTATCGGTACGTATTCCTTCCAATGCGACACGGGAAGGAACACCTTTCCGTCGGTAGTCGTGAGCGGCTTACAGGTCATAACTCCGTCGCATATACGCTTCGGTTCGCTCCACTTGGGTATCTCCGCTCCGTAATCCACGCACTTAGTCGCCCAAACTCCGCCCACGGGATCCCGCCACACGTAAGATTGATTGAAGAACAGCCAAAGCTCGTTCTGCGGAGAGAGCCAAAAGACAGGCTCGTGAAGTCTTACCGAATCGGGGTGGTCTATCACCGCTACGTCCCTGCTCCAATTCTCACCTCCGTCGTCGCTCACCGCTATCGGAATATAATTGTTCGGTCCCTCGTCAAAGCCTCCCGCATAGCACGCGCAGAAAAGCCTTCCGCCCGGCACCCTCTCGATAGTGGGTATAGCCTGCCAGCCCCGCGTCTTGCGGCTGAACTCCTCTCTTTCGGCGTCCTTGCCGACGTAGATATCCGAAGGCTTGTAAATACAGTTTCTGTCCTTAGTGTAAGTATCGGGTGTAGTATATCTCATAGCGCTCCTCCTCAATCGATTTCCGACACCTTCGCGTTAATAGCCTCGACCTTTGCGCTGTACATCTTCTGTACGCTCTTCATTTGTGAGGAAAGCGCCTTGAGATTGTTCGTAACCAACATTCTCACCGTCGTGTTTACAGGCACCCCGTAATCGTAAAGGATAAGACCGAAATCGTAAAGATAGTTGCTCGTTATTTTGTCTATCATACGGTAATCATTCTCCGCCTGCGCTATTCTTCCCTCAAGGATATTGTTTATGTACGCGGGACGGACGGTGTCGTGCGAGTAATAAGCTATCGCCTCGGCGATAAGCGCGAGGTCGTCTACGTCCTTCGCCATCTGCGGAATGGCAAGACAGCTTCCGTTCTGGAAATGTGAAAAGGTGTAGTATTCCTTTTGCTCCTCGTCGTATTTGGGAAGCGGAAGCATACCGAACTCGTCCTCCATATATTTAAGGTCGGTATAGGTAGCAAGGCAGTCCACGAAAAAGAGCGCTCTTCCCTCGGTAAAGGTATCGTGAGCTATCTGCACTCTCTGTGCCTTGTACGCGGGATGGTCGGTATACAGCGTTTCGGATGCGTTGCAGAAATCAACTATCTCGTTGAAGATATTATCCATCTGCTCGGTAGTCGAGGACGGCAGCACCAGATATCCGTTCGCGTCCTTCTGAATATAAGTTATACCCGCGCCTATCATAAAAGCGTCCACGCATACGTTGCACGCGCTCGTTCCGAAGGTATCGTCCTTATCCACCACGGTGTCGCCGTCGTCGCGGTAAACGCGCTGACTTATCTCGGCGTAGGTCTCAAACGTCCATTTTCCCTCGTCAACCAATGCGTACATATCCTCGATATTTTCCTCGGTAGCTATTCTCTTATTGAAGAAAACGAGATAGGTGGTATCCCACGCGACCCAGTTCATATCGCACTGCATCATATAGTTTTTTCCGCCGATAGCCGTGTCGGCTATCATATTGGAATCCCAATATTCCGCGCCGAAATTCAAGTACGGCAAATCGTTGAGAGGTACTAGATGTCCCGCTACCATCATCGCGATAGCGTACGACTGCGACGGAATAACGAAATCCACCTCCGAGCCGTCGCTTCCGGCAAGCGTCAGTCTGTTAAGCTCCTCGACGATATTCTCGTCCTCGTAGCATTCTATCTTGACGTTGTAGTTTTCCTCAATCGTGAGATTCCTCGAAACTATGGCGTCGTTAATAACGTCAGCTTGCTCCTCTGTCTTGAGAATTTCGGGAGTCGTCGTATATCCTCCGCCTCTGTTATAGGTAAGAAAGGTTATCGTTCTTTCCTGCATATCCTTAACGGGAATATCGGTTGCCGCCTCGACGGTAGACGCCGTGGTTTCAGCCGCCTCTTCCTCTTGCTCTTCGGCGCAGGACGGAAGAAAGGTCAGCGTCATCGACAAAACCAACACCAGTAAAATCAGTTTTTTCATCAAAATATGCTTCTCCTTTTTATTCGTTTTTCAAAGCGTTTCGCATACGTACCGTGTAAGCTTAAGTTAATTGTACAATTTTAACAGCGCAAAAGCACTCTCATAATCACTTATTTTACAAACAATATCACAAATATCAAACGTTTCCGAGCTATGCAAAAAGGGTTCTCAAACGCTGAGAACCCTTGTTTTTAAACGATTTTTTGGGATAATTTTACAAAAAACATATTTTTTGCGCAGCTCATAATCGACAATAACACGAAAAGCTTTAACAAAAAATATTTTTGCTCTTGTACTTGACAAAGACGGAATAATACTGTATAATCAAAAAACCGTGTATAGCTTATAATAATCCGCAAGACAGTGACGCGCGGATACTGTCTTGCGGAACGCGAATACCGCGCAGAGCGGCTCCGTCTTTGGTTGCGGCGGCTCCGCCATACTATGCAACCCGCATTTTATTATGAATATACAGGATATTTTAAACGATCTCAATTCAGACAAGATAAAAAACATTATACTCGATACGGACGCGTACAACGAGGTTGACGATCAATACGCCATTGCGTACGCTATGCTGTCTCCCGAAAAAATCAAGCTTCTAGCGCTTTGTGCGGCTCCCTTTTACAACGAGCGCTCCTCGTCGGCAGGCGACGGAATGTTACAGAGCTACAACGAAATATTCAAAATAACCAAGCTCGTTGACGAAAACTGCGCTATTCCGATATACAAGGGTTCCGACAGAGTGATGACCTCAAAGGACGTACCCGTTGAATCAGAGGCGGCAGACAAAATTGCCGAAATAGTTATGAACAGCGGCGAAAGAGTATATATAGTCGCGATAGGGGCTATTACGAACGTGGCGTCGGCAATCGTCAAGTATCCCGAGATAGTCAAAAAAGCCGCGGTTATATGGCTCGGCGGACACGCCCAGCATTTCCCGAACGCGGGAGATTTTAATCTTGCGGGCGACGTCATCGCCGCACAGGCAGTATTCGACAGCGGTATTCCGCTTCTGCAAATACCCTGCGGCGGAGTGTGCAGTGAATTTCTTACCTCAATACCCGAAATAGAATATTATATGAGCGGAAAGAACGCGCTGTGCGATTATCTTATCGAGCTTACGCGGAATTATACCAAAAATCCTTACGCTTGGTCAAAGGTCATCTGGGACGTAACCGCTATCGGACTTTTTATAAGACCAAAGGCTTTTGAACTTGTCGCTATGCCCCGCCCGTTTATTACCTCGGATATGAAGTACGCCTTCGATATGGCAAGACCGCATTATATATACGTAAGACGCCTGCGGCGCGATTCTATGTACGCCGACCTGTTTAGAAAGCTTACGAGTTTAAATTTTTGAGATTTTTAAGGGGGAGGGACTTTTTGAAAAAAGTCCCTCCCCCAACCCCCCTCTTCAAAAAACTTTAAACGGTTGGTATGGATTTAGCTTTTTGTTTTGCTTTCTACAAAAAGATTAATTCGGTTTTTTATCATACACAAGCCCCTCCCCTACCGTGTATGGTAAATACCTAAAATAAGCTCTCCGCAGGAAGTAAAGCAAAAATTTAAAACTATACCCAAAACATTTAAGATTTTTGCGAAGGGGGTTGGGGGGAGGAGCTTTTTGCAAAAAGCTCCTCCCCCTTATAATATAAAATATTTATTTCAACAACTCGTCAGTAAGGCGCAATATTTCGGGCGCTGCTTTTTCCCGTTCTTTTTTCGTTATATGCGAATAGAGCGGATAGGCGAGAATGACGAGAATTATTCCCAAAAGACCGACGGCTGTTCCAATCGGCATAGCGAGATACTCGTAGCTTCCGAGAATATCCGAAAAGCTCGTCATAACGAGACACATTCCGATACCGAGAATCAGAGCGCCTATAACTCCTATTATGCACGCCGCTATCGTTCCTTTTTTGGTTACGCTTCGATCAAGTCTGCGAAGCTGCTCCATTTTATCTTCCTCGGTATCCGCGGTGTAAGCGTATTTATTTCGGATTCGCTTCAGCTCCTCCTGCTCTTTTGCGGAGTACGTGTAAGTGAAGCTTTTGTCATCATTGTTGTTTTCCATTGAGTCTCTCCCTGAGTTCTTTTACCGTAAAGGTATTATTCCTTGCTTTACTTTCCTTCAGCTTTTTAAGTTCCTTGTTTCCCTTGATTATCATATATATAGCCATACATACTATAAATGCGGATATAACGATACCGGTAACGCCTAACATCCATCGGTTCATATTCGTGTCTCCGTCAGCACCGAACGTAGTGAGCATAGTGGTTTCCAAGGTCAGCATAGATACGCAGGCGGCGGCGAGATTTATCGCTTTTGACGCGGAGAAAACGGGACTGTTGTATTTTGAGTATTTTACTATATTGACTATTGCCACGGTAAACGCGGTGAAGGTGTACGCCGCCATGGTGATAGTAGTTATCTCATGATGCTCGAAGGTTCTGTTCCAATATACCATAAAGAAAATGATAGCCGTCAGGGCAAGGTTCATAATCAGGAAACTCCAGCCGCACAAGCGGTATTTTTTCAGTTCGGTTTCCATTTTTTCTCCCGGGCTATATACTCTCGTATACCGCAAGAGGAAAAATCGCATTACAGCGAGGCAGATATAATAGCCCGCCATTGAATAGTACCAGAAAGTCGAGTGAAGAAATCCAAGCCCTAATTGAAATATGGCGTAAGCTGTATTCCATAACAGTGAGCCGTAAAGAGAAATTTTGACGCGAAGCCGCGCGTCGTTTTGTAAAATTTGAACGTATTTATTTTCGTTCTTAAAGTTTTTAAAGAATTTAATCAAATAAGGGATTTTGAAGCACCAGACCGTCAAGGTATACGCCGCTAAAACGTATGATATATAAGAAATCACCGTGTCCGTTCCGACGAACACCATAGAGCAGATGAGAAGCGCAATCGAAATCGGAACGAGGATTATCATAATCGCTATATGGGGGAAAAGCAACGCTTTTCCAAGCTTTTTCCAAAAGTCCATTACGACTTACCTCCTTATCTTAACGGTAAAATTAGTTCCTTCTCCGAGAGTACTCTCTACGCCTATCTCACCTTGCATAATATCGACTACCCGCTTGACGAGCGCAAGCCCCAGACCATTTCCCTGGGTGGCGTGAGAGGTGTCTCCCTGATAAAATTTCTCAAATATATGAGCGCCTATATCCGACGAGATTCCGCAGCCCGTGTCTCTGACCTTGACCACGGCAAACTCATCTTCTGACGCAAGAGACAGGGATACCGTTCCTCCGGACTCGGTAAATTTGAAGGCGTTGGAGAAAAGGTTGTTCCATACGAGAGACAGAAGCTCGGCGTCAGCCTTTACGGTTAATCCGTCCTCAATATCGGTTTCTATTCCGATATTTTTGTCTTCCCATACGTTTTCGTATTGCAAAAGACATTCACAGAGCTGTTCTCCGAGATCGTATTCTTCGGTATTCAGATATATCTGTTGATTTTCCAAGCGGTTCAGCTTCAGTATATTGGTCATCATATCGACGAGTCTGCGTGAGCTGTCGGTTATTGCCTTGGCGTATTCTATGCGTTTTTCTTCCGACAGGTCGGGAGCCTGAAGCAGCGTTCCGTAGTTCTGAATGACGGCAAGCGGAGTTTTCATCTCGTGAGATACGTTGGCTATAAAGTCGGTGCGGAGAGTTTCCACGCTCGAAAGCTCCTCCGCCATTTTGTTGAAGCACTCGATTATCTCGTTGAAGCTGTCGTCGCTCCAGACAGTAGACTGAAGCTGAAGTCTTATCGAAAAATCTCCTTGAACGATTTTTTGAGATGCCTCGGTAATACGTTTTACGGGGCGTTTCACCGTAAGCTTGCGGCGCACCGCGTCTATTATCGTAAACAGCAGGCTCAACAAAATTACGTTCAAAAAGGTTATTTTTGCCGCTGAATTAAGATTTTCGTTCGTAAGCTCCAGATCCAACGAGTCAGCGAAGGTTGAGAGAAACAGCATCATACAGCAGGATATGACGAACGCCACGAGAATAAAGAAGGTCAGAAAATGGTTGAGGGCGAGAAGTATCTTTCTGAACTGACGCTCGTTTTTCATTTGAGCACCGCCTTATAGCCAAGACCGTGAACAGTTACTATCTCAAAAGAATCGCAGGCGGAGAGCTTTTGGCGGAGCTTGGTCATATATACGTCAACGGTGCGAGTGCCCGATTCGGTATCGGCGTCCCAAAACTCGTTCATAAGCTGAGTTCTGGTAAAAGTCTTTTTGGGGTACGACAAAAGCTTGAATAGCAGGTCGAATTCTCTCATAGTCAGAGGAATCTCCTCCCCGTCAAGATACGCGGTGTGCTCGTCTGTGTCCATAGTGAAGCTGCCTATCGTGAGCTTTTTCGCGCTTGCGATATTCGCGCGGCGCAGAAGGGCGCCGATGCGCAGGAGAAGCTCGTCAAGGTCAATGGGCTTTACCATATAATCGTCGATTCCTATGCGGAAGCCCTTTTGCTTTGAGGCTATATCGTCTCTCGCACTGACGAAGAGTATCGGTATATCCTCACTCAGCGAGCGAACGGTCTCGGCAAATTCAAAGCCGTCGATTTTCGGCATCATTATGTCCGATATTATGAGGTCGTAAGTGCTTTTATACATAGCGTCGTAAGCCTCTTCGGCGTTGAGACAGCCGGTCGTGTCATATCCGTTTTGGTTGAGAAATATACACATAGTGCGGTTGAGCATAGCGTCGTCTTCAAGTACTAAAATTTTAAACACCCGATGATCCCTCCCTGAACTATTTTTTTTATTATATCATATAAATGTTAAAGTTTTATTTATTTTTTATCTTTTTCAAAAATTTTTAAATAAAAAGGGAGTTACGGTTGAAATATTAGCGCAAATATGTTAAAATTAGAAAAACGCTGAAAAGGAGTCCCTTGTATGGAAAATACGTTACTTAAGGCAAAGCCTTTAGAGAGACCCGTGATTCTCGGAACCGATTGGCATACCGACTGCGACGACGCGGTAGCAATCAGAATTCTTGCGTGGGCTCATAAAAACAAGATAATAAAGCTTCTCGGAATGGCTATTGACTCGGCTATGGAGTATTCGGTATCCTCGCTTCGCGCGTTCGCCGAATACGAGGGGATACCAGAGGTGGCGATAGGTCTTGACCACGAAGCTTACGATTACGGCGGAGAGGGAAAATATCACGCGAGACTTGCCGAGGGCAGAGATGCGAAGCGTGAGAACGATACCTGCGAGAGCGCGCTGCGGCTTTACCGCCGTCTGCTTGCTGCCTCCGACGAAAAGGCAGATATAATAGAGGTCGGATTTTCTCAGGTTCTTGCCGACCTTCTGATGTCGGAAGCAGACGAATTTTCGCCGCTTGACGGAATGGATCTGGTCAGACAAAAGGTGAGAAAGCTATGGATAATGGGCGGCCGTTGGGATATTCCGAACGGTCGGGAATTCAATTTCTCCAAAACCACCAAGGCGAGCCGCACGGCGAGCAAGGTTCTTGAGCTTTGTCCCGTACCGATAACCTTGCTTGGCTGGGAAGTTGGATATAACGTGATAAGCGGCGGAATACTTAAGGATACGTATCCCGACGATAAGCTTTACGCGGTTCTTTGCGATTATAACGTTCCGAACGGCAGACCGTCGTGGGACCCGCTTACCGCTTATATGGCGTGTGTCGGAGACGAGGAGCTTTCGGGCTATTCAGTGGTCAGAGGCAGAGCGTCTCTTGACGCCGAAACAGGCTGTAATTCGTTTGAGGAAACGTCCGACGGAAATCACCTTTACGTCGTAAAAAAATATTCGGAGCAGGAATACGCCGATTGTCTCGAGGAGATAATATTGCTTCAGGCAAAGGAAATAAATAGTAAATAATTTGGTTTGTGGATAGGTTTTTTAAGGGGAGAAACTTTTGCAAAAGTTTCTCCCCTTAAAAATCCATACATAAAAACTCCCCTAACTTAAAGCGACAAAAATTCTTTCATTTGGGATATTATTTTTCTTGCTTTATCCGCGTTGGTATCTTCGGCAAAAATACGAAGCAAGGGTTCGGTTCCCGAAAAACGGCAGATAATGAAAGCTCCGTCCTCAAAGGTTATCACGCAGCCGTCCTCATAACTGATAGCTTTTATCCCTCTGCTAAAATCGGGAATCTTCTTTTCCTTAAACAATATATGCTCAATGCGCTCCTTTTCTTCCAGTGTAAAGCGCATATTGTCCTCCGCCATTTCGTGCACTCCGTATTTTTCGGTAAGCTCACACCAAAATTCACTCGGAGTTTTTCCGATAGCACATATCATCTCAATGAAAAGCACAGCCGCATATACCGAGTCCTTTCCGTGTATATGTCCTCTTACGGTAAGCCCTCCCGAGGATTCGCCGCCGAGAACGGCGTCCGCCTCGTCTATCTTTGCCGAAATATACTTAAACCCGACGGGAACCTCGTAGCACCTCTCTCCGAAGGATTCGGCAACGAGATCAAGCATATGCGTGGTAGCGCAATTACGCACCACGGGCCCCTTCCAGCCGCGGTACTCGTGCAGATAGTAATACAGCATAACTAATATTCTGTTAGCGTCTATGTACTCCCCGCACGGATCGATTATTCCAAGCCGGTCTCCGTCCCCGTCAAACGCAATTCCAAGATCGTATCCCCCGTTCGATACACGACGGGAAAGGTCCCACAATACGTTCTTGTTCGGCGCAGGCATATCGCCTCCGAAATAAGCGTCCTTGTTGTAATGTATGGTGTCAAGCGTACAGCGCGTGGTATTCAAAATTACGGTCAGCGGATAAGTTCCGGAGCCGTGCATAGGGTCGAAAAGTATTCTCGGACCCGCTTTTCTTATCAGATCAATGTCAAGCTGTGAGAGTATCGAATCTATAAAATCGTTAAAGGGATTTTTTACGTCGAGTATCAAGCCCTTCTCTATTGCCTCGGCAAACGGCATACGCTTGACGTCGGTTACGTTGTCGATTATAGTCTCAAGCTTTGAGGTCGTCTCAACAGAGGCGTCCCTTCCCTCCTCAACTATCAGCTTCATTCCGTTATAGGACGCCGGATTGTGGCTTGCCGTTACCTCTATTCCGTAGTGAAGTCCCATATCCTTCACGTCAAACATAACGAGCGGTGTCGGGGCGCTTCGGCTTATATAAAGTACCGATATACCGTTTCCTCCGAGCACCTCGGCTATCCACATAGCCGCGCTGTCCGAAAGAAATCTTCTGTCGTGTCCCAGCACTACGGGCTTGTCCGTTTTTCCTTCTTCCCTCATCAGCTCGCAGATACCCTGCGTAACCTTTTCAATATTCGATTTAATAAAATCAACGCCTATCTCGGCTCTCCAGCCGCCTGTTCCAAACCTTATCATAAGCCTGAATGCACAAACTCCTTTTTCACGAGTAATTAAAATAAACCAAAGCCTTATCCGAGTCAGGTCTGTCAAAGCTCGGATTAAAAATGGACTATATATGCTCCGCCTTTATTCTGACGTACTCTATAACGTCAGCAATTCGGGAACACACACTTCCGTCTCCGTAAGGATTCGGCGTATTATTCATTATATCATAAACCAATTTATTATTCAATAGCTCGGGAAAACTATTGTAAATTCCTTCTTCCGCAGTTCCGACGAAGCACAGCGCCCCCGCCGCTATCCTCTCGGATGCGTTCCGAATATCAGCATAATCTTTTTTCTCATAATCTCACTTTTCTCCAAGCGTGGCAAAATATTCAAAGTTATTTTTTATGAAAAAAGATTATGAGTATTCGCGGCTAGCAAAACAAAATTTTAATGCCATACCCAAATTTTAAAAGTTTTGAAGAGGGGTTTAAGGGGAGAAACTTTTTAAAAAAAGTTTCTCCCCTTAATATAAATATAATATATTCGTAATTCAATTTATCATACTCAACGCTTCTTTAATCTCAGACGAGGAATAACCGTATCTAACCATAGAAGCAATAAGCTTTTGAAGCTCCCGCGGCTCGTCGGGAACAACCCTAAATCTTTTTCTTATAAGCTCGGCGCATCTCTCCGAAAAATCAACTCCGCGAAGCGACTCCAAAGCGGCGCGTACTGCCTCGTCCGAATATCCTTTTTCGTAAAGAGACGCGGAGATACGGCGGCGCCCCCAATATTTTTTTAAACACCGCTCCGCCTCGCAAACGGCGTCTTTTTCCTCGTTTATATATCCCAGCTCACATAGGTATTCCGACGCGGTTTCGGATATCTCCCTTGAAAATCCTTTTGAGCGAAGCTTGAGTACCATATTCTTTTTTGAGGACGCGCCGTAGCCGAGAATATACATTCCCCGCTTTACCGCGCGGCAAATTTCCGCCTCAAGCTCCAATTCCTCAAAGCACTCTTGGCTTACGCTCCCGCTCGTAACGGAAAGCTCGGCATAGCGGCGCGAAAGCAGTACGATCCTTTTTGTTTCAAAGTTCTCGCCGTTGCATATACGAACGCCCAGCTCCACCTCTGCCCCTCCGCTGCGAGCGGAAACGGAAGTAATCTCGATTATCATTATTCCTCGATATCCGATTTCAAGGTCTTGATATCAAAATCGTCGGTATCCTCGTCAAGCTCAAAGCTCTCCTCGGGCGAAGGTATGTTGTCCTTCATACTGCGTATCTTCGCGTCAAGCTCGGCAAGGAGCGCGGGATTGGATTCGATGAGCTTGCGCACGTTTTCCTTGCCCTGACCTATTCTCTCGCCGTTGTACGAGAACCACGAACCGCTTTTCTTTATAATATCAAGCGCGATACAATAATCTATTATCTCGCCCGAGCGTGATATTCCCTTTCCGTAAAGTATATCGAATTCAGCTACTTTAAACGGAGGAGCAACCTTGTTTTTAACTATCTTGCATCTTACGTGATTTCCGTATATCTCGCTTCCGTTTTTAAGCTGATCCGCTTTTCTTACGTCTATTCTTACCGAAGCGTAGAATTTCAGCGCGCGGCCTCCGGGCGTGGTTTCGGGATTTCCGTACATCACGCCTACCTTCTCACGAAGCTGATTTATAAATATGACGACGCTGTTGCTCTTTGCGATAACCGAAGAAAGCTTTCTCATAGCCTGTGACATAAGTCTCGCCTGAACTCCGACCTGCGACTGTCCCATATCCCCGTCTATTTCCTGTCTGGGAACGAGAGCCGCGACCGAGTCGATAACGACGACGTCGATGGCACCCGACCGGACGAGCGCCTCGGTTATATCGAGCGCGTCCTCTCCGCAGTCGGGCTGTGAAACGAGAAGATTATTGATATCCACACCGAGCGCCTTCGCGTAGACGGGATCGAGCGCGTGCTCGGCGTCGATAAACGCCGCCTCTCCGCCCGACTTCTGCACCTCGGCAATAATATGTAAAGCAACGGTTGTCTTACCCGACGATTCGGGACCGAATATTTCGATTATTCTTCCTCTCGGAACACCGCCTATTCCAAGCGCGAGATCGAGTGAGATAGACCCCGTACTTACAGCCTGTACCTCAAGTCTGGAGTGTTCTCCGAGCTTCATTATAGAGCCTGCTCCGAAATCCCGCTCAAGCTGAGCTATCGCGGTATTGAGCGCTTTTTTCTTCGCTTCCTTGTCGCTGTCTCTCGGAATCATTTCGATTTTTTTCTTTGCAGTTGCCATAATCCTTCTCCGTAAATTTCTTGATATGGTCTCATTATACAACGCAGTTCTCGCTTTGTCAATAGATTTTTGAAAATATTTTTCTTAAATCGGAAAAATAATTTTATTATACCAATATTTTCTCGCTATGCTGTAAAAAATAAATTCCGTTTGAGGAAAAAGAAAGCCGAAGCGAACGGTATCAACCCCGTTCGCTTCGGACTTTTTATTTTTAATCAAGGGGCGCGTCTACTATCTTTTCAAACTCGTCTCTGTCAAGGAAGGGTGCCATATCGTTGATAGAGGGCGAAACTATTCTTCCGTCGGGAAGCACCTTCGAGGACGATTTCGGAGCGAAATTCTGCTTGGGATCTACGACCACCTCGCATATCGCGGGTCCGTCGGAATTGAGAAATTCGTCGAGTATATAGGATGCGGTGGCCTCGCTGTCGGTCTTATAATAAGGAAGCCCGAACGCATCCGCAAGCTTTCCGAAATCAGGGAAGCAGATACCGCTCTCGCCGTCTATTCCGATAAACGGAGGCTTGAAAAGATTGGTCTGCGTCTGACGGATAGAGAGATATCCGTTATTATTTAGAATGATAAGCTTGACGTTAAGTCTGTTGTAAGCTATCGTGGCAAGCTCCTGAAGATTCATCATAACGCTTCCGTCGCCGTCGATACATACGGTACGGCGGCTGTTATCGGAAACCGCTACGCCGAGAGCCGCGGGAAGACCGTAACCCATTGCCGCGCAGCCCGAATTGGTAAACATACGCTGTCCCTGCTTTATCTTCGCTACCTGGAAGGTTATAACGCAGGCACTTCCGTTACCCGTAATTATTCTGTCGCTGCTGTCAAGGCAGTCAAAGAGAGTGTCTATGAAAATATACGGATTTATAAGTCCCTCCGCGTTTCGATAGCTCTCGCAGGCGGCGGGATATCTCTTCACGAGGTCTCTGCACCACGCAACGAAGCTCTCGTGCTTCGGATTGGGCGTATACTCCTCCGCAAGCATAGCGTCAATAAGCTCTGCCGCGTCGGCGTTGACGGGCATATCGGCACGGACCGTAGGCTTTATAAGCTCGCGGGGGTCGATATCCACTATTATTTTATACGCGTTTTTGGCGAAGTCGTAATGGGTATATCCTATCATACGGATATTAAGACGGCAGCCTATGCTCAGAAGCAGGTCGCATTTCTGCACCGCGAAGTTTCCGGGGCGCGTTCCGACGGTTCCGGGCATTCCCGCAAAATAGGGATTGTCAGCCGCAACAGCGTCGTTCGCGTTCCAAGCGGTAACTACCGGTATCTTCAGCTTGTCGATAAGCTCAAGAAGTTTTTCTCCCGCGCCCGAAAGTCTTACTCCCGTTCCGACGAGAAGAAGAGGCGCTTTTGCGCTGCTTATCTTATCAAGTATATCTTTGACGGTATCCTTTTTTAGCTCGGGAAGCTTCCACGGACATTCCTGCTCCGGAGAAAAGTGCTTAAGCTCGTCTGTTTCTATCTGCGCACCCTGAACGTCAAGCGGGATATCGAGCCACACGGGGCCGCCCCTTCCCTCAAGCGCGAGATAATACGCCTTTTCAAGATGATAAGCGATATCCTTGGGATCCATTATCATCGCCGCGTACTTCGTCATATTGGATACCGAATTTATTATATCGAACTCCTGGTCTCCGAGCTGACGGAGTCCAAGCTCGGGACAAGACTGCGTGGTAGTCTCTCTTTTGACCTGACCCGAAAGCACGAACATAGGTATCGAGTCGAGCCAGCCGCCCATAACTCCCGTAATGGCGTTCGTTCCGCCGGGACCGCTCGTAACGCAGACAGCAGCAAGCTTTCCCGTCATTCTCGTATACGCCTCCGCGGCGATAGAGCAAGCCTGCTCGTGATGATTAAAAATACATTTGAGCCCTTCCTTGTGTCCGAGAGCGTCGTCGAGGTGCATAGCGCCTCCCCCCGTTACCATAAAGCAATCGGTAATTCCGCGCTCCACCAAAAAATCCGCTATATACTGTGAAAGCTTAACCTTCATATGTATTTTCTCCTTATTTCAGAATTTTTCCGTGATTTAAATTCAACATTTTACAGGCATACCGGAAAAGCGCCGAAGGTATGCCTTTCCGGTAATTTTAAAAATAATTCAAAAGTTCCGGCGCACTGTCGGCTCCGCCGACAGACTTCACCTTTTTTACGTCGTCCAAGGTTTTGAAGCCAAAGCCGTAGGTAACTCCGATAAAGTCGATTCCTATCGCCTCCGCTCCGTTGGCGTCAAGCTCGGTATCGCCTATCATAACCGCTCTGCCGAGGTCTTTTATTCCCGCGGCAGCGATACACTTTTCTATTATATCCTTTTTCTTAAGCTTATTTTCGTGGTCTCCGCCGAACATAACGTCGGTATATTCGTCAAATCCGAAATGCTTAAGCAGCCTCAGCGCGTAATCCTCTCTTTTATAGGTAGCTACCGCGGGCGTTACTCCCCTTCTCCGAAGCTCCGCAAGCAGCTCGAAGATTCCGTCGTAGGCTTTAGCCAAAAGCAGAGTCTCGGTACTGTAAAAGTTTCTGAATACGGTGGCTATCTCCTGAAGTATCGGACCTTCAAGCCCATACGCCTTGGCGAACGCGTCCTGAACGGGAGGACCTATAAAGCTTTTCAGCTCCTCATCGTTCGGCATATCAAAGCCCATTTCCCGAATAGTATGCTTCTGCGCCGCAAGTATTCCCTCTGTGGTATCGAGAAGCGTTCCGTCGAGATCAAAAATCGCTATATCGTATCGGCTCATACAGTCTCATCCTCATAACGCGATTTCGTAACGAACTCTATCTCCGCCTTATTCTTTATACCGTTCAGGAAATTCTTGGTGTAGGTATTAAGATAATCGGCTTTTTTCTTGACGAAATCGTATTCCATTGCCCGCTTATAATAGTTGGTGTTTTTAGCCGAGTATCCGTCAAAGCCCGCAAGACTTATCTTGTTTATACCGCAGTCCATAAGAAGCTTTATAAGCATTATCATAGAATGGTCGATAAACTCCGCCTCGGTATCAATAAGCGTGCTGTAATTTATCTTGTATTCAAACGAACCCGTAGTCGTCTCGGACACGTTTGAGGTAGCTATTATTCTTCGCTTTTCGTTATTGAGCTTGGTCGCGAGCTGAAGATATCTCTTGGCGTTGCTCAAAAAAAGCAGATCCGGCTCTATTCCGTCGGGAATGAAGTTCACCGAAATAACTATCGGCTTTTTCTCCTCAATATGTCCGATTATATTGTTTTTATCGGATTTGAGGGTAACGCCGGGTCCTACGATAAGGACGTTTCGCTTTTCAAGCGTCTCGGAAAGGCACTTTCTGTCCTCCTCGTCGTTTATCTCGTTATTCTGATAATCGACGTAAAGAGTCTCGATATAATTCTTATCGTAAAGGAGCTTTTTCTCTCCCTCCAGCTTGCCGAGTATCTCGTTTATGGCGCTTATCGACAGCGTTCTCTTATCCATAAGATAAGTAACGTAATTAGGGTGGCAGTCGTTCGACGCCGCGAGATAATAAAACATACTGTAGCCCCACGTAGGCTGCTGACAGAATTGTATTATATTCGAATCTATCGCTTCAAGTATCTGGCTTATATTATAACCCGTACCGAGCGTCTGATTCATATGCATCGCTATAAGCTCTATCGGCGCGTTGCCCGCACTCTTTCCCATTCCGTAGATAGTTCCGTCAACCACCATAAGACGATCGGTCTTGTTGGCAAGCATAGAAATGCAGTTCGCGTATCCCATCTGGAAATTATTGTGCGCGTGATATCCAAGTCCTATATCGGTATCAAGATTATCGTTGAGAAGCTTGAAATAATGCATAAGATTGTTGCTGTGCATAAGACCGTAGGTATCAACCATAGACACCGCGTACGGCTTATAATGATTTGCGAGGCGCACGAGATCCAGCATTTCGCCGTCGTCGTAGCTCGTAACCGACACGAGTTGCGCGAACACCTTGTAGCCGAGCTTCTTAAGCTCTCCGCAAAACGCCATAGCCTCCTCGCGAAGATGCTTTTTGAAAATAACTCTTATACCGTCAAGAAAGCTCTCGCCGCAGGGCGCTATATTTTTAAGTCCGCAGGTGCCGTAATCTATCATTCCGACGACCATAGCCTGCTTTCTGTCAAGTCCGCCGAAAACCTTTTCGACGCAATCGGTATTCGGCATTATGCTCCTGTCCATATCAAACGGACGGCGCTCGTCGAGAAAGCCTATTTCTATTATATCCACGCCCGCGTCAACCAGGCGTTCGAATACGCTTACGAGATTATCGTGTCCGAAATTCCAGTCGTTTATATATCCGCCGTCTCGAAGCGTACAATCCAACAATTTTATCTGTCCCATAAAATCTCCTTGCCGCGTACGCGGCTCAAATGACTCCGTCGGTCCGCTCAAAAGCTTTATCGGAAAAGATTTCAGTCCTTGACGGAGGCGATAATGACCTTAGCCATATAATCTATCATTTCGTCGGTCATTCCGGGATATACTCCAACCCAGAAGGTCGAATTCATTACTTGGTCGGTAACCGAGAGGTCTCCGACTATTCTGTAGCCCTTTCCTTCCGCTCTCATTCGGTCAAAGCAGGGGTGCTTGGTAAGATTTCCCGCGAAAAGCATTCTCGTCTGAACGCCGTTAGCCTCTATATAGGGAACGACCTTCTCTCTGTCTACTCCCTCACGGCAGGTTATAAGGAATCCGAACCAGGAGGGATTGGAATTCGGGCAAGCCTCGGGCAGAATCAGCTTATCCGAAACGCACTCGAGAGCGGCGCGCAGGCGCTTGAAATTCTCTCTGCGGCGCGCGACGAACGAGGGGAATTTTTTAAGCTGAGCGCAGCCGATAGCCGCCTGCATATCGGTAGCCTTAAGGTTATATCCGAAATGTGAGTAAACGTATTTATGGTCGTATCCGAGCGGAAGCTCGCCGTACTGTCTGTCAAAGCGGTGATTGCAAAGGTTATCACAGCCCGACGGACATACGCAGTCTCTTCCCCAGTCTCTCATAGAACGAATTATCTTCGCGAGCAAGGGATTGTTGGTATAGACGGCACCGCCCTCTCCCATAGTCATATGATGAGGGGGATAGAAGCTGCTCGTTCCAATGTCTCCGACCGTTCCCGTCTTGTGAGTAACCGAATCCATAACGTATTCGGAGCCGAGAGCGTCGCAGTTGTCCTCTACCAGCCAAAGTCCGTGCGCGTCGCAGAACTTTTTAACGGCGGAAAGGTCAAACGGATTGCCGAGGGTATGAGCTATCATTACCGCCTTGGTCTTATCGCTCAAAGCCGCCTCAAGTTTGGTAACGTCTATATTATACTGAGGGATAGTTATATCGACGAATACGGGAACCGCCCCGTACTGAATAGCCGGAGTTACCGTGGTGGGAAAGCCTGCCGCCACCGTAATTATCTCGTCGCCGGGCCTTATCGCTCTTTCGCCGAGAAGAGGCGAGGTAAGCGTCATAAACGCAAGAAGGTTAGCTGACGAGCCGGAGTTGACAAGACTGCAGTGCTTTACTCCGAGATACTCCGCAAAGTTAGACTCGAATTCATCGGTATATCTTCCCGACGTAAGCCAAAATTCAAGCGCGCTGTCCACAAGGTTGCACATTTCTTCGCTGTCGTATACGCGTGAAGCGTAAGGTATTCTGTCGCCCTCTTTATACTCGGGCTTTTTGTGAAACTTCTCACAATACTCCCTTACTTCCTTGAGAATATTCTCTCTGGCTTCGCGTTCATTGAATCCGTTTATCATTATGTTTTCCTTTCGTACACTTTACTAAACGTTTTTATATGATTTTGATACGCTTTGTGTGGTTTTGGTATAGCGGAATCGTCTTTGCGACAAAATTCTACTAATGCGTATATGATAACATAAAGTAAATAAAAAGTCAACAGAAAAAAAGAATTTACTTTTGCGGACGTTCTTTTCGGGCAAAAAATATTGACATATCCACGATATTATTTTACAATAATATCAAGACCTATTCACTCGAATTGAATTGTTTCCGATTAAAAAGCTTTGTACGAAAGGTATTCCTTATATAATGAAAAAATACGTACCCATAACCGCGCTTCTGCTTGCCCTTCTCACGTTCGCCGGAATATTCGGCGTTTTCGCCGAGGTCTCGGATATCCCCTCCGACGGCACTCCGAGCTTCGATTATTCGGACGCGGACTCTCTTGAGCACACCGAGCTTCGCCCCTCCGAGCTTCTCGCCCTGCTCTCTCCCGACGCAGAAGTCTCGGAAGCCGAAGCCAAATATCTTGACACTTACAGCAACTGCTTTTTTCTTATAAACGACTGCTTTTCAAACGACTCGGTAAGTATTTCCTTTGAAAACGGTACGCTGAGCGTTTCGGCTGCGGAATACTCGTATTCCGCCGAAAACGGCACCGAGGTCCGCTGGATACCTCGCCGCGCCTCGCTCGGAGAGAACGGAACGGATCTTTCGAAAAACTCGGACGGAGTATATTCGGGAGAGCTTTCTGGCGTTGCGGTATCCGATAACGCTTTCGTCTCGGTAGAATATTCCTGTTCTCTCTCAATCCCCGCGTCCGATGCCAATTATATCCTGAATTACGCTTACGGCAAGGCGGCGGAAGCGCAAGAGCTTGAGGAAAGCTACGCTGACGAGCTTGGCTCTTATCTTGAGAGCTACCGCACGTACGAGGAATATCTGGAACAGCTTGAAATTTACGAAAACGAGCTTGAAGCGTATGAAAACTATCTCGTTCTCAAAAAGGAATACGACGATGAATACGCCGCATACCAGAAATATCTCAACGAGCTTGAGGAATATGAAGCCGATCTCGCGGCGTACAACAAATATACCGAGGACTACAAGCAGTATCTTGCCGACAAAGCCGAATACGAAAGAATATACGCCGAAAACAGCGGCTCTATGCAGGATTACATAAGCTATTACGAGCAGCTGAACAGGATACGCTCGTCGATGTACGCGATAGAGAACATTTACACCACTCCGTCCTCGGGCTACAATTCCCTTTTCCGCGCGCTTCAGAACAAGGAGCTCGTATCAATGTTCGAGAAATACAAGGGAGAGCTTACGTCGATATACCGTATAGACCCGAACACGATAGACAACCTCTCGAAAATATCGGACGAGCTTAACGGCCTTCTGCTCGCTTACGACACCGCGCGCTCGGAATCCGAGCAGGCGGCGTTCGCATTTTACAGCGCGAATTACGAGGAGATATGCTATAAATTCAATTATCTCTACGACTCTATGAGCGAGATAATGACCGCCACGATTTTCCACCATATCTGCACGAAGATAGAGATGATAGACTACAAGGACGATCCCGAAATGGCAAAATACAAGCAATGGCGTATAACCAACGTCCTTTCGCAGATATATCTGGTATGCAAATGCCTTGACGACACCGAATCGGCGTCGGGCTCGTGGGAGTTTTACGATTACGAGGGCAATCCCCGCACCTACTATTTTTCGGACCTTCTATCCCCTAACGTGATTATCTCCGACAGCAACGCGGCGTCCCCCGCGGGACTTTCGTGGCCGACGAACGTACCGACCTTTACACTTCCCCCCGTCCCCGTAGAGCCTCAAAAGGCAGCAAACCCGCTAAAACCCGACGAAGTTAAAATGCCCGCCGCGCCCGCGGTATGTCAAAAGCCCGTAAAGCCCGATGAAGCAGAAGCTCCGGGAGAAGCACCCGTAAAGCTTATCGAACTCGTAAGAGCCGCCGATATCGTATCCGAGCTTGAGAACGGTACGCTTACCGAGAGAGAGGAATTTGAAAGCGACGCCTCTATAACCTTGTCCCGAACGGTAACGAAAGCCGTATCCTTTGAAAACAAGCCCGTGCTGACGGTTTACGATTACGGCGCGTCGTCCGTTATATCGTATTCCGAGGTATCTTCCTTTGAGGATATTTCCCTTCCGACCCAAGCTCCGGTGAGAGACGCCGACAGAACGCGGGTATATACCTTCCTCGGCTGGTCGCTCTCTCCGAACGAGCTGATAATCCCAAGCGAGAGCAACGTTGACCTGACTAAAGATATTTGCATTTACGCCGTATATTCCTCCGAAGAACGTTACTATACGGTAAGCTGGATAACGGCGGACGGTGTCATCGACGCTTACTGCTCTTACGGCGAGATTCCTTCGTTTGACGGAAGCACCGAAAGAGAATCCACCGAAACCACGGTATATACCTTTGACGGCTGGTTCCCATATCCCGACATCGTAACCGAGGATATCGTATACACGGCGCAGTATACCGAATCGGAGAGAAAATACGAGGTAATATGGAAAACCAAGCAGAAAAGCTATACCGAACGCTATTCCTTCGGCGATATGCCGTCAGCCCCCGACCTCTCTTCCGCTTTCGTTGAAGGCTTGTCTCTTTTTGAATTTGAAAAATGGGACAAAACGATAGAGTCCGTAAATAAAAACGCGGAATACACCGCAATATACGCCGAAACAGTTCTCGTAAGCGGAGCAGAAAACGCATCTCTTGCGTCGTCGGGAACGGCTTATACGGTAAAAGTCTCCGATACCTCGGTAAATATCGGAGGACTGCTGGCTCTCGCCGCATCCGAGTCCAAAAAAATCGAGCTTGATATGAACGGAACGATAGTTTCTATCGACCAAGCGGCGGTCTCCTCTCTCGCCTCGGGAGACGCGGAGGTCGTTTCGCTCACGCTTGACGTATCCGACGACGCCACGGGCGTGTGCGCTATTGAAATCACAGACGCGAACGGCTCCCCCGTAAGCTCGGACGGAGACGTAAGAATCAAAATACCTACGTCCCGCGTAAAATCGGAAAATTTCGTCGTTTACCGTATGATAGAGGACAGCGTGAAGCGCGAGACGCAGTATAAGCTTTCCGACGGATACCTTACCTTTTCCGCCGCGAGCAATTCCGATTTTATACTTCAACAGCTGTATAAAATAACCTTTGCCGAAGCTAAAAACGGAGGCGTACTCTCCGACACCTCGGCGCTTGAAGCGGGCGGTACCGTTTCAGCGATATTCTATCCCGAAATAGGTTACTCTCTTTCGGAGATAGAGATATATTGCAAAGATACCGGCGAGCTGTTCAAGGTTTCTGACCTAAAGACCTTTAAGCTGCCTGCGTCCGACGTCGTTATCACCGCTATATTTGAAAAAATACGCTATACCGTGGAGTTCGTAGTGAACGGCGAGGTGGTGAGCAGTGAAAAATACGAGATAGGCGAAATGCCAACGCTTCCCGAAATCACCGCCGAATACGAGAAGGACGGATATCTTTATACCTTCGCTGGCTGGTCGCCTACCGTCTCGTCGGTTACGGGAAACGCTACGTATACCGCTAAATATAACTGCTTTTCGGTAAACGAAAATTATAAAAGCAACGATTCCTATAACGCTTCGTCGGCATTTATATGGCAGACCGCCGTACCTTTGATAATTTCTTTCGTCCTGGTCGTGGGCGCATCGGTATTCTTTATAGTCGTTTTCATCAGAAAAAGAAAGAAAATTAAAAAATAAATAATATTATTAAATAGTGGGGAGAAACTTTTACAAAAGTTTCTCCCCTAACCCCTCTTCAAAAACGTTTAAACGTTGGGTATGATTTTAGAATTTCACCTTGCTTTCTACATAGAGCTTACTTCGGATTGCGGCATACTCAGTAGGAAGTAAAGCAAAAATCCAAGATTAAACCCAAAACATTTAAGATTTTTGCGGAGGGGGTTTGGGGGAGGAGCTTTTTGCAAAAAGCTCCTCCCCCATAAAACAAACACAAAACAAAAACTCAATCCAAAATACTTTTCTTTACCATTGCGCGTTTAATTTCACACTCGATAGCCTTTGACATATACGCAAAGCCGAGGTCGTTGGGATGAACCTTGTCTACCGTACAGCTATCCTCAAAATCACCCCTGAAAATTCCCTCTCCGTCGATATAATAAACGTTATCGTCGCCCTGCTCTCTCGCATAGCGGTACACGTTTATTACGGCGTTTCTGCGGAGAACGCTTTGGTCGTAATCGGCGTCAAAATCGGGACGGGAAAGCATAATATACGGAACGTCGGGGTGCCCCGCGCGTATTTTTTTATACATATTCAGCGCCGTCTTTTCAAGATACTCGGCGTTCGGAGCGTTGTGGTCGTAATCGGCAACGAATACCGACATATCTATCGTGTTCATATAATCCACGATAACGTCCTCCGCGCGTCCGTTGCCCGAAAAGCCGAGATTTATATAATCTATACCGAGCGAACGCGATATCATATTCTCGTATATATTACCCGGTCTTGAGGCACACGCGCCCTGCGTTATAGACGAGCCGTAATACAGCACGGGACGCTTGTTCCTGTACTTCGCTCCCTCTCCCGCAAACGCGTCAGCCTGCAAGCCTATATAAAGATTTTTAACACTGCTGTAAGGCGGGAAATTTATAGTAAAATATCTGAGCTTTCGTCCGTTAAGATCTATTTTCGACTCGTAAGAATCGGTGATATTGTACGGGGGAAGAAAAGCCTTTACGTAACGGCTTGAGCCGTCGGTGGGAGAATCCTCGTACAAATCAAAGCCCGCGTCGTTCGCGAGAGTCATATGAGAATGACGTCCCACCTCGGTAAACTCGGCGTGTATCGCCACGTAGGCGGAATCGGTACAAAATCTGACGCGTCCTCCCGCGGTGTTGAGATAAAGACGCTGAATATTAGCGTTCATCTTCCCCGCTATCTCGTCGGGCATACGCTTGAACTGCGGTTCGGTCTTGGCACGGTAAAGACCGTATATCTCAAACGGCTCCGATCTTACGTCGTAAAACTTTACGTCGGGCAGATTTATCGCCGTTTTTATTTCAAAATTTTTATCCACGATATTATTTGACATTTCTGAATATAACCTCCCAAAGCTTTTATTTATGGAAATGATAACATACCGACAGCCTAAAGTCAAGCTTTGCAATACTTTTTCATTCTTTTTCTTTAAAAAATTCATCAAGAGAAGCTATCGTTCTTGACAAAAAAAGCCCTTCGCTGTATAATGTATTGTAATTATTTTTCAAGAGGTATAAAATGGAAAGGATAACGAGCTTTTGCGTTGACCACGACTATATAGAGGAAGGCATTTACGTCTCGCGCATAGACGGAGACGTTACCACCTTTGATATGCGCACGAGAAAACCCAACCGCGGCGACTATATGGACAACCTCACTATGCACTCGCTTGAGCATATGTTTGCTACCTATATAAGAAATTCGGATATAGGCGCGGACGTTATATATTTCGGACCTATGGGCTGCAGAACGGGATTTTATCTTCTCGTCCGCAACGCCGTTCCCGAAACTGTACTCGCGCAGGCGCGCGCTGCGCTGAAGAAAATAATCGAACACGAGGGCGGAATGTTCGGCGCGACGAGAAAAGAATGCGGAAATTATAAGGAGCTGAGCCTTGACGCCGCCAAGACCGAAGCGCAAAGATATCTGCGCGCGCTCGACGGCAGAGTAAACGACTTCACGTATCCGAGAGGGGAGAAAAACTGACGTGGTAGGAATAATAGGCGCGATGAAGATAGAGGTTGACACTCTCAAAAAAGCAATGACCGAAAAAAATACCGAGACCGTCAGTGGAATAGAGTTCGTATCGGGAAAGCTTTACGGCAGGGACGCGGTCGTGGCACAGAGCGGTATCGGCAAGGTTTTCGCCGCCGTGTGCGCCCAGACGATGATTCTGCGTTACGGCGTCGATACCGTAATAAATACGGGAGTCGCGGGAACGCTCACGGCAAAGCTCTCCATCAACGACATAGCGGTATCCTCCGCCTGCGTTCAGCACGATATGGACACCTCGGCGCTCGGAGACGAGGTGGGTCTGATATCGGGAATAAATATAGTGAATATCCCCGCCGACGAAAAACTCTGCGGGTGCGTGTGCGGCGCGGCAACGAGGCTGGGGCTTAAAGCCGAGGCCGGCGTTATTGCGTCGGGAGACTGCTTCGTAAGCTCTGCCGAAAAGAAAAAATATATATCCGATACCTTCGGAGCGATAGCCTGTGAAATGGAGGGCGCCGCGATAGCGCAGGTGTGCTTTGTAAACGAAGTTCCCTACGTCGTTATAAGAGCGATATCCGACAGCGCCGACGGAGACGCGGATATGGACTACGGAGAATTTTCAAAAATCGCCGCCGCTCACTCGGCGCAAGTAGTGAGACTGTTGCTTGAAGGCTGATAAAATGAAGTTTAAAAAATTAAGTATCGACGATATTCCTCTGTTAAAAAAGAAGCTTGAAGGCTATTCCGGACGCGTATGCGATTACTCGGCGGGAAATCTCGTATTCTGGCGCGACCTGTACGAAACCGAATTTTATTCGTATACCGACGGCTTCGCGGTAAAATTCGGGAATATGGAGGGTAAAGTCTGCTATTGGTGCGGAACCAATAACTCTCTTATCGAAAAAATTATCGCCCTTGAGGGCGGCTGCGCGCGTTTCACCTGTCTTACCAAGGACGAAACCGAATATTTCAGCCAAAACTATCTCTGCTCCGACATTCACCACTCGAGAAATTGGGACGATTATATATATAACGCCGAGGATATCTCCGAGCTTAAGGGCAAGAGATACTGCGGGCAGAGAAACCACATAAACAAATTCAACAAGCTGTACGAGTCCGCCGTCTTTGAGAAAATCACGGCAAAAAACTCCGAAAAGGTCAAGAGCTTCTGCCACGAATATTTTCACGCTCTCGGGCGCGAGCGCGCCGCCGTGGCGGAATACGAGGAGAGATATCTTTCTGAGCAGCTTGACAATATCGAAAAGTACGGGCAGAACACACTGGCGCTCCTCTGCGAAGGCAAAGTAATAGGCTTTTCGATAGGCGAGATCGTTCACGATACTCTTATAATCCATACCGAAAAGGCGGACATCCGCTACGACGGAGTTTACCCCGTAATAGTCAGGGAGTTTGCCCGCAGATACGCGGGGGGCGTGTCGTATATCAACCGCGAGGAGGACTGCGGAGAGGAGGGACTGCGAACCTCGAAGCTCTCTTATCACCCCGTCGAAATACTTGAAAAATACAGCCTCGTGGCTAAAATAAAAGAACTTTGAGGAGAAACTATGCTTAAACGTGTTATTTGTCTGTTCCTCGCGCTTCTTATCATGACGTCGTTTATCGCCTGCCGCGGTACCGAGGAAAACAGGTCAAGCGAGGAGACCTCTGCCTCCCCGACCGACGAGACGACCACCGTATCCCCCGCTCCCGAGGAAAAGTTTATCAGCGAGGAGCTTATAAAGGATGGAAAAACCGAATACGTTATCGTATACGACGCGGAAGATACCGCGGTTGCCGACGCCGCAAAGCAGTTTTGTATCTCGGTGCGAAACAAGTACGGGGTGAAAATAAGTCTCGGCTCGGTACAGTCGGAGGCAAAATACGAGATTGTCGTGGGCAAGGTCAGGGATATAGCCGCCGACGTTTACGGCAGCATGAGGGGCGAGAACGATTTTGCGATAAAAATTGAAGAAGGAAAGCTGATTCTTTGCGCCGCAAACGACGTCTCCTACAACTATATGTTCAATTATTTGGAAAACCAAATGTTCTCAAAAATCGAGAACGGAAATCTTACTATTACATCGGAGGATAATATGATTTACAGTAATTCAGAGCTTCGCGGCACCGATTACGTCGATTATTTGAAGGCTCAAAACGGCGGAAAACTGACGACGAACGATATAACGAAAATTTTTAACGGTCTTGAGCATACGAGCAAGGACGGAACCACGCTTCCATACCGTCTGTATATTCCATTTGACTATACCGAGGAAAAGACGTATCCCGTATTGCTCTTTATGCACGGTGCGGGAGAGCGGGGCAGCGACAACAAAGCTCAGCTTCGGCTTGGCTTGACCAATCTTTTCAATCTGGAGGATACCCCCGTCAAAGACGCTATCATCATAGCGCCCCAATGTCCTGAAAATCAAAAATGGGTAGACGTTTCCGCCTGGGGAGAATACACCATAAGCGAAACGCCCGAATCAAACGAGATAAAATGCGCGCTTGAAATATTTGATACGGTAACGAGCACATATTCGGTTGACAGCAAGAGATTTTACGTTACGGGAATATCTATGGGCGGTATGGCAACCTGGGATATGCTTATGAGGCACACCGAAAAATTCACCGCCGCGGTTCCGATATGCGGCTCGGGAGACGCCTCGAGCGCCGACGTACTTAAGGACTTTCCGATATATACGGTACACAGTCTCGACGACCCGACGATGCCGATAATCGGAACTCAATCAATAGTAAACGCGATTCGCTCGGCGGGCGGAACGAAGATACAATACGAGGAGATAAACGGATACGGACACAACGTATGGGATTATACGACGTCGAAAGCGTCTGTTTATAAATGGCTCTTCTCTCAAAGCAAATAATTAAAGAAAACCGACGGATTCAGTTTGAATCCGTCGGTTTTTTATTATCTATATTATTGCTGACTCGCGTTCATTTTGAGATACGCGTTTATAAAGCCGTCTATCTCTCCGTCCATTACCGCGCTTATGTTTCCGTCCTCGTATCCCGTTCTCGTATCCTTCGCGAGAGTATACGGCATAAAGACGTACGAGCGTATCTGCGCGCCCCACTCTATATTGGTCTTGTTGCCTTGAATATCCTCGATTGTGTCAAGACGCTCGCGGAGCTTTATCTCCATAAGCTTTGCCTTGAGCATTTTCATAGCCGTTTCCTTATTCTGAAGCTGTGAACGCTCGGTCTGACAGCCTACGACGATACCCGTGGGCTTATGAAGTATTCTTATAGCCGAGTCGGTCTTGTTGATATGCTGTCCGCCGGCGCCGCTCGAACGGTGAGCCGTAACCTCGATATCCTCGTCCCTTATCTCTACCTTATCTATATTTTCAAATTCGGGCATTACCTCGATTGAAGCGAAGGAGGTCTGACGTCTTCCCGCCGCGTCAAAAGGAGACACGCGGACAAGCCTGTGAACTCCGTTTTCGCTCTTGAGATATCCGTAGGCGTTCACTCCTTCTACCATAATCGTCGCGCTCTTTATTCCCGCCGCGTCCCCGTCAAGCCAATCCACGAGCTTATATTTGAAATTGTGGCGCTCCGCCCATCTCGTTATCATTCGGTAGAGCATCTGCGCCCAGTCCTGCGCCTCGGTTCCGCCCGCTCCGGGGTGGAAAGAAACTATGGCGTTGTTTCTGTCGTACTCGCCCGAGAGAAGTATCTCTATTCTCTTCTCCTCTTCCTGCTTCATAATGCCTTCAAGCTCGCTCTGCACCTCGTCAACGCAGCTTTCGTCGTTCTCCTCGATTGCCATTTCGGCAAGAGTTATCGCGTCCTCAAGGCGCGCGCACAGCTTTTCGTATTCCTCTATCGTATATTTGGTCTGCTTTATCTTTTGCAGAACCTTTGACGAAACCTCCTGATTGCTCCAGAAATCAGGGTCGAGCGTCTGACGGTCAAGCTCTTCGGCAGTCTGCCGAAGCTCGTCTATTCTCAGTGCCGAGCCAAGCTCCTTTATCTCGTCTCTGAGTCCTATAAGCTTATATTTTGCCTCTTCAAGCGCAACTATCACAAAAACCTCCCGCAGAAATCCTGCATACGTTTACTTAATTTTGAAATATTTACATACAAAGTTATTATATCATAAAACCTCCGCTTTTGCAATACCTTTATTTTCAATATCCGCCCGACTTCTCTTCTTTAAAACAAATGTTTTAATAAAGGGGTTGATTTATGACGCAAAAAGTAATATAATAAATTATGTATTGATTATTTTATTTGACGGGGGATATACGTATGGACAGAGTTTCCAAGCACAATTATTATCTCGACATAGCGCAGACGGTTGCCGAACGAAGCACCTGTATGAGAAAAATGTACGGCGCGATAATAGTCAAGGATGACGTTATCGTCTCCACCGGCTACAACGGCGCGCCCAGAGGACGCAAAAACTGCTGTGATATCAAATATTGTATGCGTGATAAATTAGGTATTCCCAGAGGAGAAAGATACGAGCTTTGCCGTTCGGTACACGCCGAGGCAAACGCCATAATCGCGGCGGCAAGAGAAAGAATGCTGGGAGCCGTGCTTTATATGGTCTGCGTAGATCCGTCCGACCGCTCGATAGTCCCCGGCTGTACAAGCTGTATGATGTGCAAGCGTCAGGTCATCAACGCTGGAATATCCACCGTTATAGTAAGAGATACGAAGGACGAATTCAGAATGATAAACGTAGAGGATTGGATAGAAAACGACGACTCTCTGAGCGGAATTTTCGGATACTGATAATGGAGAAATATATGAAAGAAAAAAATAATATCCTCCTCAAAGCCGTAAGCGTGCTCCTTCTCGTATGCACCGTCGGCGCTCTGCTCTGCTCCTGCGGAAAGGGAAACAAATTTCTCTATCAGGGAGAGGTTTTCAAGGACAAAAAAACCGACGTGGTATACCGTTACGCGCTCGCCTGCTACGAGCCTATCTCAACCGAGGAGGAGGTATACGGTTCGACCGATACGACGAGCTTCTACGCCCTTTCGGGAAAGGACCCGCTCAAATGGCTATGTGAGGAAAGCGGAACCATATTCTACGCCGAGGACGTAACCCTTCCTTATATCGACGAGATGGATATCTCTTACGCCGATATCTGCGCAGAGACCACGTCCACCATAACCCGTCAGAAAATAGTGGACGGCGGCGACCTTGAGGCCATAATAAACGGATACGTCGAAGCAGACGGAATATATTATCTCGGCAAAACCCCCGAGAGTACCTTTAAGATACGATTTGCCGACACCTCTCTCGGTATTTATTACTCTCTTACTTTTATCAGATACGCGGACGATTATACCGTCTACGGAGAAGATTCCTCCGAGACGAATTACGGCAAGGATTTTCTCTACAACAGATTTGAGGACAAGTTCGTACCCGCTCCCGCAGAGCTGGTCAAATACGTAGATGAACTCGTATAACGGCAGAGAGGGTACTCCTCTCTTTATAAAACGTCTGTCGGCAGAGCATATAGAACAGGTCGCCGCTATCGAAAAAGCCAATTTTTCGGAGCCTTGGTCGGAAAACAGCCTGCGTCTGCTCTGCTCCGGCGAATATCCCTCGTTCATCATCTGCTCGGAGACGGGAGAGGTCTTCGGATACGTGGGAACGGCGAGGGTATTGGACGAGCTTCAGATACTGAACGCGGCGGTAAGAGCGGATAAAAGGCGATTGGGATACGGCAGAGCCTTGATGCTCGCCGTTGACGGATACGCGAAGGAAAACGGGATAATTTCCTCCTCCCTTGAGGTCAGGGCGTCCAATATTGCCGCCATATCTCTTTACGAGAGCTGCGGATATAAAAAAACGGGTATAAGAAAGGGCTTTTACCGCTATCCCGCGGAGGACGCGGCGATAATGGTGAAAAGCTTTTAAAACCGTAAAACTTTTGATATGAACCAACGAAACGGAAACGATTATGCTTATATTGGGACTTGAAAGCTCTTGCGACGAGACCTCTGCCTCGGTCGTAAAAGCGGAAAACGGAAAAAGAGAAATACTTTCAAATATAGTGGCGTCGCAGATAGACGTTCACAGACTTTACGGCGGAGTAGTACCCGAGATAGCGAGCCGCGCTCATATAGAAGCGATATCACGCATAACCTACGAGGCGCTCGAAACGGCGGGAGTTACTCTCGCGGACATAGGCGCCGTTGCGGTTACGGCGTTCCCCGGACTTATAGGCGCGCTTATAGTAGGAGTCAATTTTGCAAAATCGCTCGCCTTTGCGAACTCGATACCGCTCGTTGCGGTAAATCACGTCAAGGCGCACGTATCCGCCGCTTATCTCGAATATCCGGAGCTTGAGCCTCCCTTTACCGCTATCGTGGTATCGGGCGGTCATACCTCCATATACGAGGTCGGCTCCTATACCGATTTTAAAACGATAGGCTCCACGAGAGACGACGCCGCGGGAGAAGCGTTTGACAAGGTAGCCAGAGTCCTCGGTATGCCATACCCCGGCGGCGCGGAATTTGACAAGATATCCTACGGCGGAAACCCCTTCTCCGTTACCCTGCCCTCTCCCGCCCTTTCGGGAGATACTCTCGACTTCTCCTTCAGCGGACTTAAAACCGCCGCCCTGAACCATATAAACGGAGTAAAGCAACGGGGCGATGAGCCGAATGTTTCGGATATCGCCGCATCGTATACCCTTGCGATAGTTAAAGCGATAGTCAAAAAAGCGTCTATGGCGCTCGACAAAACGGGCTCCGACAAGCTCGTGCTCGCGGGCGGAGTCGCGGCTAACTCGCATATTCGCAGAGAGCTTGATTTTATGTGCCAAAAAAGAGGAGCAAAACTATACGTTCCAAGCATAAAGCTTTGCGGGGATAACGCCGCGATGGTAGCTATGTCGGGATATTTTGAATATCTCGCGGGAAATCTTTCGGGCACCGACCTCAACGCCTCGGCAAACGACAACATTTGATAACGTCTATAAAAAATTGAAAGGATCGAAATTATGGATTCCAAAAACAATATCGAAGAAGCTTCGGTACCGTCAAAAAAGGGCAAAGCCCCCTCAAAACCGGAGGTCTCGCACGCGGTGATAAAAAGGCTTCCGAGATATTTCAGATATCTGCGTGAGCTTATTCGTATGGGCAAAACGCGCGTCAGCTCGGCGGAGCTTTCAAAAATGATGAACGTTACCGCCTCACAAATACGCCAAGACCTCAACTGCTTCGGCGGCTTCGGTCAGCAGGGATACGGCTATAACGTAAATTACCTGTATACAAAAATATGCGAAATACTCGGAGTGGGACGCGGATACCGCGCGGCAATAATCGGCGCGGGAAATCTCGGTACGGCACTCGTCCGCAGTCCTATGTTTGAGAAGCGCGGAGTGGACGTCGTCGCAATGTTCGACGTGTCCGAAAGCCTCATAGGCAGGAAAATAGGCGGGGTTAAAATATTCCACATTGACGAGATAGCAAAGGTATTCGACGAATACCTCAT
>JAFTZH010000028.1 GCA_017464565.1 Clostridia bacterium | reverse complement strand
TTATTAGCCTTTATTAGCCTTTCTTAGCCTTTATTAGCCTTTATTAGCCTTTATTAGCCTTTATTAGCCTTTATTAGCCTTTATTAGCTTGTCAGCTTATTGACTGAAAAAACGCGCTTCGCGCACAGCCGAGACTTTTTTAAGTCTCGGCTATACGTCCCGACTTAATTTCAAATTCAATCTTCTTTTCTCTTTTTTACAATTGCTCCGAGAGCCGCAGCGGAAGCCACGAGAGCTATACCCGATACGCCTATTGCGGAGCCGCATCCGCCCTCTTCCTCAGCCGCGGTGGTGGTTGCCGCCGTGGTGGTCTCTTCCGCAGCAGGAGCCGCCGTGGTGGTTGCCGAGGTAGTGGGAGCCGTGAAGCTTGCCGTCGTTCCCGAGGTAGTACCCACGGTAGTTATTTCCGAGGGCTTTATGGTAACTATGGTATCCGGTGCAGGAGTATTTACCGCAGGCTTGCTGACGGGCGTTTGCGCCGTCGTCCAATCGGATGCAGTTACTGCCGTTCCGGGAGTTACGGTTACTTCCTTGTCGCCGTAAGCGAGCTTGGGAGTACTTCCCGCCTCGAAGAAGAAGTAGTAAAGATTGGTGAACTCTATATGCGTTCCGGCAAGAAGGTAAGGTGTGCTTCCGACGTAGATATAGTCGGTTGCCGAGGGGAGCGCTACCGCCGTCTGAACGAGAGCGTTTTCGGTTGACTCCGCGTTCTTGTAAACGGTGAGTGCGTTGGGAGCTGCAGTATCTCCCTTGTAGTAAGAGAGTATCGAACCGCCGGTTACGTACACGCGCGGAGTTTTGGTATAAGAGGTTACATTTTCAAAATCAACTCCGCCGACCTGTACGCCCATTACTTTGCTTGCGTGTCCGGAGGTTGCCGTTACGACGCCGCCATTTACGTAAATATCAGCCGCGCTCTTGTAGCCTCCGCCGATACCCGCCGAGTTTACTCCGCCGACGGCTTTTACGAGACCGCCGTTGATAGTTACAGTCGTTCCCTCGGGAGCTTCTCTTCCCGCTCCGATACCGGGACCGTTGCGAAGACCGGTCGCGGTGATATCACCGCCGTTTATCGTAACCTGCGCGCCCGAATTTCTCGCGCCGCCGATTGCCGCGCTCTCGGATGCGCTCGTGTTACCGCAGGTAGCGGTTATTTTTCCGCTGTTGATAATTATCTGCGCCGTCGTCGCGTAGCTGTCCTGCGTCGAGCCTATACCCGCGCCGTAAGCTCCGCCTACGACCTCAAGGCTGTCGGTTGCGCTCTCCGCTTCTATCGTGAGCTTCGCGTCGCCCGCGACTCCTATCGCGGAGCCGGTTTTTGCCGTGTCGCTGAACTTAACCTTGTTGGTTCCGCGAAGCACGAGGGTTACGTCGGACGCCTTGCCTATGGTTATCATCTGCTGGTTTGCCGACATATCGACGTTATCGAGAATTATAGTACAGGTCGCTTCCTGAACGTCTATTCTGTTGACTCCGCCGCCCGTATATTTGATTAAGTATTTGCCGCCGGTGTAATCGTAGGAATCATCACCGATATCAAAGCCGTAGCTCTTTATCGAGATGTTTCCGTCAGCCAAGTCGAGCTCTACGTACTCTACCTCTGCCGCCGATACGCCGATAAACGCCGTACCGAGAAGAGCGAGAAGCATACACAAACACAATGAAACTGCAATTTTCTTCATAAATTTTCCTCCTGATTTTAATAGGCTAATAAAGGCTAATAACAGCTTTTATATGTAGGCAGAAGCCTTTTATACTTTACTCCAGGATTTTTCGAGAAGCTCGTAGGTCTTCTCTATGGTATATTCGGGTGTCTTTCCCGGGAATGGCGTCATCTCCATTATGAGAGGCTTTCTGTCCTCTTTGGAGAGGAAGCCAACCTCAAGAAGCGAAGAAAGAATCCGAGTCAGCTCGTCCTCGGCTATCTCTCCGCCCTCAAAATTCATCGGCGGATGTTTATCGCCGTAGAGCGGGTGCGCGGCGTCCTTGAGCACGCAGTTTCCGAGGTGAACTCTCTTTATGTGCTTTCCGCAGCGCTTGATTGAGGACTCAAAGCCCTCGAACATAAGCGGAAGGTGCGCCATATCAAGCTCGATTCCGATATTGTCGTAATCCTCTTTTATTTTCTCAACGAAAGAGACGCAGTCGTCGATAGGTCCGAGAAGATATTTCTTGTCTATCGTTCTGTCGAACGGTTCGAGAAGCGCCGAGATGTTGTAAACCTTAAGCTCCTCGCAGAACCAGCGCGTGAAATCGACGAAAGCCTCAAGCGCGCCTTCTCTGTTTTCGGGTACGTCGGCGCCCGATACGTAAACGAAGCCCGTCGAGCCTATCGCCGCCGCCATTTCTATCTGGTCCTTAAGCACGAGCTTGGTAAGTGCCTGCTCCTGAAAATCGAGCGATGAAAGCGATATCTTTCTCGCGGGAAAGAGGTGGAGCGCGTAGCTTACGTCCTTTCCGCAGCTTCTGATAACGGGTATCATCCTGCGTCTGCGCTCCTCGCCGTACGGCAAGCAGCAGTCAAGTGCCTCGATATCGTCTCTCTGCACGAATTCAAGAAGAGTTTCCATATGGTAATCGGGGTCTATCGTACATTTTGGATAAAGCAAATGATGAACCAGACCAAGCTTTGCGTATCCTCTTATATTTTCTTTCATAAAGCCTTCTGAACCTCCAATTTGTTTTTCCAATATTCAGCCCAGCACTCAAGCGGAGACTTGCCCTTGATTACAGGCTCTCCGAACTTTTCTCTGTAAAGAGACGCATAAGGCGTATCGAAGAAGGTGAATTCAAACGTAACGTCGTCCCCGCAGTCAAACAGCCTTGAGTCCGCTCCCTCCTCCGCAGTTTTCTTTGCCGCCTCGTATATAGCGTCGTACGTATGTTTAAGAGGATAACATACCGCTCCCGTCTCCGAACAGGACTCCTTAACGCTCACCGCGCGGACGTCCCCGAGAAGCTCTCTCGCCTCACGGCAGCCCTCCGAGTCGGCGGTAAGCATAACGAGCTTGACTCCAAGCCCTCCCGCGATAGCCGCCTCAACTCCTATCTCGCCTACCGATATTCCGTTTATCCTTATATCCTTTATATCGGGCTCGTAGGAGTGGTTGAGAAGCGCGTCGTAAGTGCCTCTCTTTGAGTGGAAGCCGAGCAGAAGCAAGCCCGAGAAGCTTTCGTCAAGTCCGCCCGCCCATTCCTCCGTATACCGAGGCTTTCCGAGATAAAGAAAAACGTCCTTATCGTCGAGAAGCGATATATCTATATTCCTGCCGTAGAAATGCTCGTCGTAAACGTGTATCTCGTCGGCTCCCCCCGCGCGAAGTCCGTTTATCATTGCGTTAAGGTCTGACATAAACCATTTCTTGCCGTCGGTATATTCGGCACCCGAGGGGTACGCCTGGTCGTAGCTGACTATGCCGCTGACGCCCTCCATATCACACCTTATCAAAAATTTTTTCATATATTTATAGTATCTCCAATTCAATCTATTTCGGTATTTACATTATACCATATAAAATATAACCAAAAAAGCACCAATCTTTACACATAATAGTCCTATTTTTGCACAAATAACTAATATTAGTCAAAAAAATCATCGGCAAATCACACAAAACCGCACAATTTGCCGATGTTTTATATATCAATTATGTATTAAATACTTATTCTTAATATTTCCCGCTCAACATATCGTAAATCAGCTCGGATAAATATTCATATCCCGTATCGTTAGGGTGGAGTTTATCGTAGAAGCAGTATGCCTTCCCGACCGTTTTGGAATAAAGGTTGACGTACGTGCAGCCCTCCTCCTCTGCCACCTCCTCAAGTATAGGGCGAATCTCACCCGAAATAGTAGCGTTGTGCGTCGGATTGTCGTATCTGCAAAGCGGCGAGCAAAGATAAATGACAGGTTCGCTTTCAAGAGCCGCATAGCTCTTTACCATAGTTCTCACCGCCTCTTTAAACTGCGGCTTGGTTTCCGCCCAGCTGTGAGTGTCGTTCGTTCCGAGCATAATTATCACGATATCGGGATTGAACGCAAGGCTCTCCGCGTACTGCGTGCTTTTCATATACGGCTTGTAGTTTATCTCGGTCTCAACGTAAGACGAGCCGCCGAATCCGAAATTCTCTACGGTAAATTCATCTCCGAGCTTCGCCTGAAGACGCGCGGGATAGCTTCCCGTCTCTCTGTCGGCAGCCCACGCGCCGTAGGTTATACTGTCTCCCACGCAGGATATCTTGGGATAACGCTGTGCATCAATCATATTCTCTCCTTTATTCGCCGCCTCGGTCGCCGAGGTCTCCGTCGTCGTTTCTGCGAAAGTTTCAGACACAGTGGTTTCTGAGTGAGTCTCGGTATTGCCGGAATCACACGCTGCAAAAATCACCGCGAAAGCCAGAAGCAATAAAAGTATCCGCGCATATTTCTTCATAGGTCAATTCTCCTTGTCGTTTCCTTCGCTCTTTCCCTGCGTTCTCTCGCTCTCAACGCGCTTGACATACGCGCCCGGCGTACAACCCATATATTCCTTGAACTTGCGGATAAAGAAGGAAACGTTGGCGTATCCCAGCTCCTCCACGATCTCGCTGACGGGAACGTGAGCGGTAAGCATTCTGCAAGCGTAATTTATCTTGAGATTCATAAGATAATTATTGTAGGTCATACCCGTTTTCTTGACGAACCACCGGCAGAAATACGCTTCGTTATATCCGACGAATTTCGCCGCGGTCTGATTGGAAAGCCCCTCGAGAAAATGCTCCTCCGAGTAGTCTATAAGCTTTGAGAGGTGGTCGTTTTTTTCAACGTCAGCGGGCTTGGTGGAAAAGGCGTCGGACTTTTTCATATTGTCTTTAAGAATATCAAATATATTGATTAGGCTTTGAATACAGCTAAGCTCTTCTCCGTCCTTCTGTATAAGCCTCTGTATCTCCGGAAACACCTTATCAAAATCATAGCACATAAACGGCTCGCAGAATATGGTATGGTTTCCCGTATTGTTCAATATCTTCTCCAGATTGACGTACTCCTTGAGATGCTTGTAGGATATCTTCAAAACGTACAAAGTACCGTCGCCCTTCTCATAGTGAGAGCGGTGAACGCAGTTGGGCGGACAGTAAAGCACGCATCTTCCGTTCAGCACGTATTGCGTTTTATCCGCGATATAAACTCCCCTTATATCGTCATCACACAGCAGAAGCTCTATCGTGTCGGCGTAATGCGGAATAGTAATATCGTCGTTGGCAAAGCGCTTAATACAGAGATAATAGGGTACGGCTTCGGTAAAAGGAATGTTTTCGATAAACTGTGATGGCTGCAGCTGATTTCCGATAATTACCCGCTTCATTTTTATACCTCGGTTTTATTTCTTAAGTAATTCCATAGCCTCTTCGGCGGCTCTGCGGACGAAGATAATATCTCCGCCGAGAGCTATAAAGCTGTAACCTTCGGAAAGCGCACGGCTTACGTTTTCGCTCGTAGGCAGAACTATGTGCTGTCCCGCCACTTTTCCGTGTCTCTTGCACGCCTTTGCGACCCTGGAACAAGCCTCGGTTATTATCGGGTCGGAGGTCTGACCGGGAATACCGTAGGATCCGCTCATATCGTAAGGACCTATGAAAACTCCGTCAACGCCCTCGACCGAAACTATCTCCTCTATATTATCAACGGCTTCCTTCGATTCTATCATAACTATAACCGCGATATCCTCGTTCGCGTTTGCGGCATACTCCGCGAAATCCCTGCCCCAATTATTCATTCTCGCGTAACCGAAGCCTCGGACTCCCGCGGGAGGATATTTTGCCGAGCGGACCGCGCGTTCCGCCTCCTCGGCGTTGTTTACCATAGGAATTATAACGCATTCGGCTCCCATATCGAGAACCTGACGAATAGCGAGAGTGTCGTTCTCTCTAACTCTTGCCGCCGTTATAACTCCGCGTCCGTAAATTCCTCTCGCTATCGCGGTAAACTCGTCGATAGCTATCGAGGAATGCTCCATATCCGCCGCTATCCAGTCAAACCCCGACTCCGCGAGTATTTCCGCCGCGGCGGGACTTCCCGTTTGTATCCAGCTTCCAACGAGAAGCTCTCCCGATAATAGTCTTTTTCTGAACGTATTCATATTAAATTACCATCCTTTTGTTTATATTAACCGACAATCACACGATGTTAAGTATATTGTATAGGCATTATGTTCTTTTGTAAAGCACCGAAACATAACCATAAATAGTCTTTTTTTTACACAAATCCTTAAAAACGGCGTATTTTTGCGCCGATTTGAGACTTAATCAGTACAAACGACGATTTTTTAATAAGTCTTTGTGCCGCCGCGCCGTAAAATCAGCGCGGCGGATAACGCTTTTTCGTTGATTATTTACAACTAAAAAACGCAGAAAGGTCAGGACGACGACCTTTCTGCTGTCAATCTTTTTGGTTATATCCGTGTAGTATGCTTTATGTCTATAATCATACTTACCCGTATAGTACTTTTTGATTTTTATTTTTTAAATCATAAAGGAATTTTATGGGGAGATATATTCTTTGAATTAAAGTATAGCTTATGGGGAGAGACAAAATAAACAGACAGCCCTCGGAGCATCGTTTTGCTCCGAGGGCGTTTCTTTTAATTAAGCGTTATTCCGCGGCGCGTCTTAAAAACGCGCCGCGATTGCGGGGTTCCAAGAG
>JAFTZH010000027.1 GCA_017464565.1 Clostridia bacterium | reverse complement strand
TAATCATACTTACCCATATAGTACTTTTTGATTTTTATTTTTTTAATCATAAAATAATTTTATGGGGAGATATATTCTTTGAATTAAAGTATAGCTTATGGGGAGAGACAAAAGAAACAGACAGCCCTCGGAGCATCGTTTTGCTCCGAGGGCGTTTCATTTAAATTAAACGTTATTCCGCGGCGCGTCTTAAAAACGCGCCGCGACTGCGGGGTTCCAAGGGGTTTTAACCCCTTGGTTTGTTTCTTTGGTTCGTTTCTTGTCAAAGAACAAGAAATGAACATAAAAAACCCAAAAAACAAACTAACCTTAAATACTTTAACGAAAATCAAAGCATATTCCGACGGCGATGCCGTCGCCCTGCGGGTTCGACTACGCTTCGCTTGCGCTCCGCTTCGCTCAGAATGACACTCTACGGAGTGAAGAACACGATTGGTATTCATTTCCCGCAAACAAGCCCCTCCCCCTACCAAGTATGGTGAAAAACCGAATTAAGCTCTTTGTAGGAAGCAAAACAAAAATCTAAAATTAAACCCAACGTTTAAAAGTTTTTGGGGTGGGGTTTGGGGGAGTGCCTTTTTGCAAAAAGGCACTCCCCCCATAATAAAATCACAAACCTTCACTCATTTATTATCCTCATATACCGAGCGGCAGCCGCCGATATATTTGGGTCTCGTCCTCGCGCAAAGAATATTCGCCTCGCCTATTTTTGAAAGCGAGAGCCTTACGGGGACGGCAACGGCACGCAAATGCATACCTATAAGCGTTCCGCCTATATCAATACCCGCGTCGGCTTTTATAGCTTCAAGCGCCACGGGAGCTTCAAACGAATCGTAAGCCGCCGTTGCGAAAGAACCTCCCGCCTTCGGCTGAGGTCTGACGGAAACTATTTCGTATCCATACTTCTCCGCGCACTCACGCTCGGTTATTACCGCCCTATTTAAATGCTCACAGCACTGAGCCGCAAGGTATATGCCATTCTCCTTAAGAATCGGATATACGGCGTCGAAAACGGCTTTCGCGGCGTCAAAGGTCGAACCCTTTCCTATAACGTTTCCAACTATCTCGGACGACGAACAGCCGACGACGAAAACATCTCCCTTTTTCAAACCCGCGACCGCGAGAAGCTCGGATACCGCCTTTGCGGCTTCCTCTTTTACTTTCTCATACATTGATTTACACCTTCCTTCAATATCTGAAATCTATTATAATACTATTTCCCGCTTTTTACAATACGAAAAGAAAAGATTCCTCAAGAAAATTCTCGAGGAATCTTTCGTATTTAAGTAAAATTAAGCGTTCGCTTCAGCGGTTGCTTCCTCAACAGCTTCAGCTGCCTCTTCAACCGTTTCGGCAGCCTCTTCCTCAACGGTCTCCTCGGGCATAGCCTCGGCAGCCGCCTGTGCCTCGTCAAGAAGCGCTCTGATAGAAAGGCTTATCTTCTGATTTTCCTCATCGATAGCAATTATCTTCGCGTCAACCACCTGACCAATCTCAAGAACGTCGGCAGGCTTGCCAATCTTAGTCTGCGCTATCTGGGAAATGTGGATAAGACCGTCAACGCCCTCAACCACCTCGGCAAAAGCACCGAAAGGCATCATATTGACTATCTTTACAGACGCAACGTCTCCAACCGAATATTTGCCCGTAAATATGTACCAAGGGTTCGTATCCTCGGTCTTGTATCCGAGAGATATACGCTTCTTTTCAGCGTCAAAGCTCTTTACGAAAACGGTTATCTCGTCTCCGACCTTAACGACGTCAGCGGGCGACTTGATAGGACTCCACGAAAGCTCGCTCTTGTGAACCATTCCGTCAACTCCGCCGAGATCAACGAAAGCGCCGTAAGAGGTGAGGCTCTTAACACAACCCGTATAGGTCTTTCCTTCCTCGATAGCTGCCCAGAAAGCCGCTTCCTGCGCGCGTTTTTCGTCGCGCGCTACGAGTCTGATAGAGCCAACTGCTCTGTTGCCCTTTATTTCGATTATGCGAAGCTTTACTTGCTCGCCCTTAATCGTAGCAAGGTCGGTATCCTTCGGAACTCCCGTCTGGGACGCGGGTACGAAAACGCGGTTTGCTCCTACGAGAACGACGACTCCGCCCTTAACGACCTCAACGACCTTTCCTTCAACGACCTCCTGATTTTCGCAAGCGAGAACTATCTTCTGCCAATTCTTGTCGGAATCAACGCGCTTCTTTGAAAGCTCCGCAACTCCCTCGATATCACTGACACGGATAACGAAGGCCTCCATCTCGTCGCCCTTCTTGAACAAATCGGTCAGCTTTACAGAAGTATCGTCAGTTATCTGCTCGGCTTTAACGATACCTGTAACGTTTACGCCGAGGTCAAGCTGCACTTCTGCATCTGTAACCAAAGTTACGATTCCTGTGACGGTGTCTCCTGTATTTAAAGTTTTAAGTGATGACTCAAGCAGTTCCTCGAAATTTTCTGTAATTTCGCTCATGGTTTTATATACCTCCTGTATTAAGCCTGACGGGGTCGAAGCACCCGCGGCAATACCCACTTTCGTGTGGGCTGACGGAATAAGACCGCGCTCTGAAAGCTCGTCTGGACTTTCTATCCAAACGGTCTCCGCACAGTTCTTTTTACAAATTGAGTAAAGCTTTGCGGTGTTCGAGCTTTCTCTTCCACCGATAACTATCATAAAATCACTGTTTCGGGAAAGCTCCTCCGCTTCGCTCTGTCTCAATTCGGTAACACTACATATTGTATCAAAAACTTTGGCATTTGTATATAGTTTTTTTAAAATTTCCTGACTTTTTTTCCATTCCGACATCTTTTGAGTCGTTTGAGAGGCGATTATTGGTACTTTTTGCCCGAGATTTTTAAGCCTTCCGCTCTCTATCATTTCAAGAAGCTCATCGGAATCCGAAAATACCGCCTTTTCGCATTCGGCATAGCTCATTATCCCCACGACCTCGGGATGCTTCTCCGAGCCGAAAAGCAAAAAGAAGGTGTCGTCGGAACAATTTTTCGAAGCTATATTATGTATCTTTTTCACGTAAGGACAGGTGCAGTCAACGTATTTGAAATATTCGTTTTTTTCGGCAAGCTCCGATAGCAGCGCCTCGTCCTGCCGCGGTATTCCGTGCGCTCTGACGAAAACGGTAACGGGAGAAGCCCCGCTCGCGCTCTCCGCTATCTCTTTTACGCTCGATATATCGGCAATCTCTACCCCGCGCTCCGCAAGCATCTCGTTGTAGATATCGTTGTGAATTATATTTCCGAGGGTAAATATCCTCTCCCCCGCCTTTTTTTCGTCGATAGCCCTCTCAAGTCTGTCGGTCGCGCGCTTCACTCCAAAGCAAAAGCCCGCGTTTTCAGCAACTGTAACTCTCATTTTTTCTTTAATTCCTTTGGATCAAAAGCCTCTCCTATATCGCATATGTGCCCAAAAGCGATATCGGTTATCCGCTTATATTCTGCCGAACCGCCCTCGGTATACCCAAAGCTCTCAAACGGTATACGCTCGCCAAGAATAACGTAGGTTCTTCGGAACAGCTTCGCTTTGTTGTTTTTTCTCCAGATATAAACGGGAAATACGTCCGCTTCCGCGCGGGTGCATATGAGCGCGGCTCCGTTCTTTCGCGGAGTGGTTCTGGGGTCCTCGCACGGATATCTGTGTCCCTGCGGGAACATTCCGACGCACTTTCCCTCCCTGAGCATATCCACTGCTTTTCTTATCGCTCCCACGTCGCTTCCCGAACGGTCTACGGGAAAAGCGCCGAGCATTTTTATAAGGCCCGAAAGAAGCGGTATCTTAAACAGCTCCTTCTTTGCCATAAGCCTTATCTGATGCTTTCGGAAAGCGTAGCATATCACCACCGCATCGGTAGCCGACACGTGGTTGGCGCACACGAGAAATCCGCCCTCGTCCGGCTCGTTCTCTGCGTTTATTACCTTTATTCTGAAAATAAGACCCACTATTTTTGCGAAAACAGCGTAACATATCCTGTAAAATCTGCTCGCCTCGGAATTTTTCTTCACTACAATAATTCCTTCCTGAAAATATTATTTTGTCAAAGCCCGTATCAGCATCCGACCTTCTTATTTATCAGTTCAACGACCGCGTCCACGCTCTCCTCAAGCGTCATTCCCGAGTTGTCAAATACGACCGCGTCCTCTGCCGCCGCCGTGGGAGCAATATCGCGCGTGCTGTCGTTTTTGTCCCTCTCGTTCATCTCGGCAAGAACGTCCTCGTATTTTACCGTCATTCCCTTGGCGCTAAGCTCGTCATATCTTCTCTGCGCGCGGCACTCGGGAGACGCCGTCATAAATATCTTAACGTCAGCATCGGGAAGAATTACCGTTCCTATATCTCTGCCGTCCATAATAACGCTGTTCTTGCGCGCGATATCCTTCTGCGTCTCAAGCAGAAACGCCCGCACGCTTCCTATTGCCGACACGGCGGAAGCGTACATAGACATCTCGGGCGTGCGTATTGCCTCCCCCGGATTTTTGCCGTTGAGATAAACGCTCTGAACTCCGTTTTCGTATCTCACCTCTATATTGATATCGGGCAGACACGCAGAGACCGCCTCCGCGTCGTGAGGATCAACACCCGCTTCCTTTACGTAATATCCTATGGTTCTGTAAAGCGCGCCCGTATCGACGTAAACGATACCGAGTCTTGCGGCTACCGCCTTGGCTACCGAGCTTTTACCCGCTCCTCCGGGTCCGTCAATGGCAATTCTTATCATATTCTTTCCGCGGGAGTATGAGTCCGTCCCGCTCCCCTTTCAATATCATTCGTTTTATATTAGCTTATTCAAGTATCGAATACGCCGCGCTCTCCCCCGCAAGCACTCCCGTGGAAAAGGCTATCTGGAGATTATATCCCCCCGTATACGCGTCAACGTCTATTATCTCGCCCGCAAAAAACAATCCCCGCAAGAGTTTGGACTCCATAGTTTTAGGGTCTATCTGCTTCACCGATATTCCGCCTTTGGTAACGATAGCCTCTTCTATCGGTCTGAATCCCGATACCGATACCTTAAAGCATTTTATCACACCGGAGAGCGCCCGTCGTTCCTCTTTGGTTATAGAATTGACTTTTTTCCGCGCGTCGATACCGCTTCTCGCTACCACCACGTCTATCATTTTCTGCGGGAGAAGATCGCAAAGCGAATTTGCAAAATCTCGGTTGGAATATTTCGCAAAATCCGAAAGTATCCGCGCGTCGAGCGTCTTTTCGTCAAGCGCGGGCTTGAGGTCTATCCACGCCTCGTATCTTTCTCTTTCGTCTCCGTTCATATGCGCCGAAGCCGAAAGTATCATCGGTCCCGTCAGACCGAAATGAGTAAACATCATCTCCCCGAAATCCTCATAAAGAGTCTTTCCGTTAAGCTTATCCGTAATTTTAAGAGCAACGTTTTTAAGAGAAAGTCCCTGCATTCTCGCGCAGTCTCCGTCCCTGGAGATAAGAGGCACGAGAGAGGGCTTCGGCGTTACCGTTTCGTGTCCCAGCGCTTCGGCAAGCTTATAACCGATTCCGTCCGAACCCGTTTTCGAATACGATTTTCCGCCCGTGCACAGAACCACAGCGCCGGCGTAGATTTCTTCTCCCGCGCAAACGGCACCGCACACGCGCCCGCCGTCAGTCAGCAGGGAGCTTACCTTGCCGTTTATTATCTTTACGCCGCTTTTTCTGCAAAGCCTTACCATAGCGTCCACTATATCGGTGGCTTTATCGGACACGGGAAAAACCCTGCGCCCGCGCTCGACCTTCAGCGGAACACCCGCCTCCTCAAAAAAGGTCTTGGTATCCTCGGTTCCGAACCTGTTCAGCGCCGCGTACAAAAATTTGGGATTTGTGGGTACGTTCTGCAAAAACTCGTTCACAGGACAATCGTTTGTCAGGTTGCACCTTCCCTTGCCCGTAATCCGAAGCTTTCTGCCGCACCTGTCGTTGCGTTCGGCAAGAATCACCGAAGCACCGAGTCTTGCCGCGGATATCGCCGCCATCATTCCTGCGGGACCGCCCCCGACGACGAGAACCGTACCGTTTTCAGCCCTGTGTTTTATCGTAGACATCATATTCGTCCCATATCTCCTCAAGGCGATGCAATCTTACCGTAAGCTCGTCCTTTTTCTCTCTTGCCACAGCGACGATTATAGCGTTTATTATACTGAGGGGCGCGACGAGCGAATCCACGAAGGACGCCATATCGCTCTGCGCGATAAGCAGCTGATTTGCCTGGTGAGCTATCGGAGACATAAGGCTGTCGGTTATCGTGATAACGTCGGCTCCGACGTGCTTGGCGTAATCAACCGCATTGATTATCCTCTTTGAATATCTCGGAAAGCTTATGGCAATCATAACGTCGTTCGGGGTTATATCCATAATCTCCTCAAACATTTCGCTTCCCGACGTGGTCTCGACAAACTTTACGTTGTCGAATATCATTCGCAGGTTGTAATTCAGAAAGCCCGCGAGCGACGCCGACGAGCGTACGCCTATTATATATATCTTCTGCGCCGAGATTATCTTTTCTACCGCGGCGGCAAAATCTTCTCTGTCTATGCCGTCAAGAGTGTGCTTTATCTTTTCGGAATCGGCAAGCAGTACCTTTGAGAGAACATCCCCGTCTCCTATGCGGTCGTTGGTAACCTCCATTCTCTGAAAGGAGGTAAGCTTGATTCTTACAAGCTCCTGAAGCTGATGCTGAAACTCGGGATATCCCTCGAAGCCCAGTTCTATCGCGAAACGGACTACGGTGGATTCCGAAACGTTGACTATCGAACCGAGCTTTGCCGCGGTCATATACGCCGCCTTGTCGTAGTGCTCGGAGATATAATTGGCAATAAGCTTTTGCCCCTTTGAAAAGGACGGCATTCCGGCATCTATTTCCTTGAGAAGATTTCTTTTCATAGTATCCTGCCTTTCTCCGCATACGCCGCAAATCCCGCGGCATATACAATCCCTCATTATATTATATCTTTTATAAACGAAAAAGTCAACCTATTTTTATTTTGAGAATTTTTGTTATTTGTTTTATGGTGGAATCCAAATTAAGCTCTCCGTAGAAAGCAAGACAAAAAAATTAAAAATAAAATCCAATACGTTTAAAAGTTTTTGAAGAGGGGTTAGGGGAGAAACTTTTGCAAAAGTTTCTCCCCTAAAAAATCCATACATAAACTAACTTATTTGGGGTGCCTTTTTTGCAAAAAGGCACCCCAAATAATTATTTATCACATCATTGTTTCTTAAAATACCCCTGCGGATGCGTACAGGCGGGACAAAGCTTCGGAGGCTCCTTTGCGACGACGACGTACCCGCAATTAAGACAAATCCATTTAGTCTGATTGCTGTCTGAGGTAAAGGTTTTTCCTTCCTTCACCTCGTTCATATAACGAAGATATCTCTCCTCGTGCGCCTTTTCTACCGACGCTATCCTGTCGAAGAGCTGCGCTATCACCTCAAAGCCCTCGTCTCTTGCTTCTTTGGCGAACTGCGAGTACATAGTTTCCCATTCAAAATGCTCTCCGCCCGCGGCGACCTTCAGATTGTTCTCGGTAGACGACCAGCCTCCGAGATACTTAAACCATATCTCCGCGTGCTCCTTTTCGTTATCCGCGGTCTCGGCAAAGATACGCGATATTTCAACGAATCCGTCCTCTTTCGCTTTTTCCTCAAACCATTTGTATCGCAGATACGCCTGCGATTCGCCCGAAAGCGCCGTGTGCAGATTAGTCTCGGTCTTGCTTCCCTTAAGGCTCTCCACGTCCACTCCGCTCTTTGCATAGGTTGCCATAACGTTTATCCTCCTGCGGTATACCGCTTTTTATTGATTAACCGAGACTCAACGGAGTGCGTCTCGATTACGTAAACATTATCGGCAAATATATGTAAAATTATTCCTTATTTTTAATATTTTTCTTTCCGAAATAGTCCTCGGAGATAATCGCGTACGTTCCTATCGTCCTGTAAGAGCCTTTTACCAGCATAGACTCCCTCTCAAAGCCCTCAAACTCCATACCGAGCTTTTCCATCACCGAGCGAGACGCATCGTTCCCCGTCATAAATCTCGCCTCTATACGATGAAGCTCAAGCTCCTCAAAACCGAACCTTATCACTTCTGCCGCCGCTTCCGCCGCCAATCCCTGCCGATGATACGAAGGATTCAGAACGTACCCTATCTCTCCGAGATTGTTGACGGTATCTATCTTCGTAAACCCGCAGGTTCCTATCATCTTATCGCTTTCGGCAAGCACTATCGCCCAATCGAAGAAATCTCCCAGCACGTATCTGCTTTCTATATATTTCAGATATTCTCTCGTATACGACAAAGAGGCGTGGGGCGACCAAAGCAAAAATTTCGTAACCTCCTCGCGCGAGGCGTACTCGTACATATCCTCCGCGTCCTCCCGCCTCATTCCTCGAAGCACGAGCCTCTCGGTATTAAGTATCGGAATATCGGAAAAAATTTTGCAAAGCTTTTCTTTTTTCATCTTTAAAGGCTGCCTTTCGGTGAATATCGTATCGGTCTCCTTTCATTATAATATTCCAAAACCGTTTATGCAACACTTTTTTATAAAATTGCTGAAATATCAAGAAAAAATCCTTTATTTTTTTTATTTCGTATGTTATAATAAAGTTGTAATGAAATCGTAGGATATTTTACCGAAAAGGTGGTGGATAAGGCTTTGGATAATTGTAAGGACGCCGTACGCTCGTCTATAATTCCTCTGCTTCTCGGTGATTCTCTCTCGACTCACCGGCTTTCCGCCAAAATATATTTAAAAACGGGCATAGTATCCTACGTCTGCGATGAAAACAAAACGCTTGCCGACCATATCTCGCCCTTTTCAAAATTTTTCCCGCTGTTTTCCAAAAACGACGACGAGATACTTCGAGGCACTCTTGATTATATAGCGTCAAACAAGGAATATCTTCCTATAATCATTCCCTGCAGTGAACGCTACACCGACTTCGTAAACGCAAATCTCGCCTTTCTTGAGCCGAGATTTATAATATCCACTCCCGAAGCTTTCTTTCAAAACAACGTCATTCGCTATCTTGTATGCGCGAAAGGATAATTATGAAAAACAAAAAGGTTCTCGGTGTGCTCGGCGGACTCGGACCTATGTCCAGCGTATATTTTTACGAAACGCTCACCTCTCACACCAAAGCGGACTGCGACCAGCAGCATTTAAATATTTTACTCTCCTCTCGCGCGGACATTCCCGACAGAACCGCCTTCATTCTCGGCAAGTCGGACTCAAATCCTCTTGACGCTATGAGACGCGAGGTAGAAAAGCTCGTGGCGGCGGGAGCCGAGATAGTGGCGATTCCCTGCAACACCGCGCATTATTTTTACGAGGGGATATCCAAAAGCTCCTCGGTGCCCGTGCTTAACATAATAGAGGAGACCGTTTCGTTTTGCAAGTATCTCGGTCTTTCCAAGGTCGGCGTTCTCGCTACCGAGGGAACAGTTCTTTCGGGGGCGTATAAAAACGTACTTGAACGCGAGGGAATAGAATATACCACCTGCTCGGAGGACGAGCAGCGAATAATCTCCGACATAATATACGGTGCCGTAAAACAAGGTAAGGAACCCGACCTCGACAGATTTCTTCAGGTAGCCGATACGCTCACCGCGCACGGCTGTGAGCGTATAATACTCGGCTGTACCGAGCTGTCTCTGCTTAAAAGGAATTGCCGCCTCGGAATCAGATTTATAGACTCCCTCGACGTCCTATCGATACGCGCCATAACCGAATGCGGCGCACTTCCGCAGACATTTGACGACGAGCTTATAAAATTTGCAGAAAAGAAAGGAATGATAAACGTATGCTGCTGACCGAACTTCTGAACTCTATCGAGTACACCGAAATAATCAATCCTCAAAATAAAAATATAGACAGCATTGATATCGTTTCGGTATGCCACAACTCCAACAAGGCTTATCACTCTTCGCTTTTCGTCTGCATTTCGGGCGCGCTGTCCGACGGACACGACTACGCGCTTGCGGCGTATAAACGTATGTGCAGATTTTTCGTCGCCGAACGCAGACCGAGCAATCTCCCCGACGACGTAATAATCGTAATAACGCCCGATACGAGAATAGCTCTCGCAAAGCTTTCCGACGCGTTCTTCGGGCATCCGTCGAAAAAGCTCAACATAATCGGTATTACGGGAACGAAAGGCAAAACCACCTCCTCTCTGCTTATCTACAATATGCTCAACGCAAACGGTATACCGACGGGTTACATTGGCTCAAACGGCGTCTCGTTCGACGATTATCACTTCAACACGGTAAATACCACGCCCGAAAGCTACGACCTGCATTACTATATGCACAGAATGCTTGATATCGGTATCACGACGCTCGTAATGGAGGTCTCCTCGCAGGCGCTTAAATATAACAGAGTACACGGAATAAATTTTGATATCACGGTGTTTACCAATCTTTATCCCGACCATATAGGAACCTTTGAGCACCCCGATTTTAACGACTACAAGAGCGCGAAGCGCACGCTGTTTACAGATTACAATACCAAATTTATCGTATACAACGCCGACGATGAAAACGCCCGTGATATGATAGAGGACTTGGATTGTGAGAAGAAGGGATTTGGGATTGAAAACGCGGACGCCGATTATAAGGCGTCAAGAATAGCCTTTTTCCGCTCCCCCGGCAACATAGGCGTAAGCTTTGAGTGCTCGGCGGAGGAAAAGAAATATCCTCTTTCTCTCTCTTTCCCCGGAGAATTCAGCGTTTACAACGCTATGACCGCAATCGCCGTATGCCGTAAATTCGGAATATCGTTCGACAGCATTATAAAAACCATGCAGAAGGTTCGGATAAAAGGCAGATTCGAGACTATGGAGCTTCCTAACGGCGCGACCGTGGTAATAGATTACGCTCACAACGGCGTAAGTCTCAAAGCGGCGCTGTCGGCGCTTCGTGTATATAACCCCAATCGCTTGATATGTCTGTTCGGTTCGGTTGGCGGAAGGACGCAGATACGTCGCGCCGAGCTTGGACTCGTCGCCTCAAAGGACGCCGATTTCTGTATCATCACGTCGGACAACCCCGACAACGAGCCGCCCTCCGCCATAATAGCCGAGATAGCCTCTTACTTTACGGCAGGTTCCTGCCCGTACGTTGCCATTCCCGACAGAAAAAAGGCTATTATTTACGCGCTTGAAAACTCCGACGAGGGCGATATTATTCTTCTCGCGGGAAAAGGACATGAGACCTATCAGCTCATTGCGGGTGAGCGCGAGCATTTCAGCGAGGTCGAGATAATTAACGATTATTGTTATTCGAAAAAGAAAAATTAAAGATAGTTTGTGTTTGGGCTTTTTATGGGGAGGACCTAAATTAAATTTTTTTAGAAAGCAAGACAAAAAGTCAAAAACGTCCCCAACGTTTAAAGATTTTTTGGGTGGGGGTTTGGGGGAGGGACTTTTTTCAAAAAGTCCCTCCCCCATAAAACAAATACAAAAACACAAACAAGGCAGAAGCTTTTCGTAAAAAGCTTCTGCCTTGTTTTATCGAAAGCTTAGTCAGCGATAGGAGCTGCCTTTACTTTCTTTTCTTTTTTGTTCTTCTTATCGCCGTCAGCCGTAGGCTTCGTATAGTCGATAAGCTTAACAATTGCCATCTCCGCGCCGTCGCCTCTGCGCGCGCCGAGCTTGAAAATCTGCGTATATCCGCCGTTACGCTCTGCATACAAAGGAGCAAGCTCGTTGAACACCTTGGTTACAACGTCCTCCTTGGTTATATATGCCAACGCTGCACGGCGGCTTGCAAGAGTATTCTTCTTGCCGAGCGTAATCATTTTTTCTGCGACAGAACGAACTTCCTTTGCTCTGGTAAGAGTGGTCTCTACCTGTCCGTTCTCAAGCAATAAAGTAACCATTCCGCGAAGCATTGCTTTTCTGTGCGCGGTAGGTCTGCCGAGTTTTCTTGTTCCGGGCATTGTTATTTCCCTCCTTCTGCGGTTTTTGAATCTAATTACAAGCATTCAATCGTCGGCTATGCCGACACTTGATTATTCCTCTTCTTTTCTGAGGTCAAGTCCGAGAGAATGCAGTTTCTGAATAACTTCTTCAAGCGATTTCTTTCCGAGGTTGCGGACCTTTATCATATCCTCCTCGGTACGGTTCGTCAAATCTTCCACTGTGTCGATGCCTGCGCGCTTCAAGCAATTGAAGCTTCTTACAGACATGTCAAGCTCCTCAATGGTCATCTCAAGAACCTTCTCTTTTATGGTCTCTTCTCTTTCAACCATAATCTCTACGTTCTTTGCTTCATCCGACAAATCAACAAACAAGTTGAGATGCTCGTTGAGAATCTTGGCTCCGAACGAAATCGCTTCCTTAGCTGAGATTGTTCCGTTTGTCAGTATTTCGAGCGTCAGCTTGTCGAAGTCGGTTATATTACCCACACGGGTATTTTCAACAGTATAGCTGACGTTGTATACGGGCGTATAGATAGAGTCGGTATAGATAGTTCCGATGGGAGCGGAAATATTAGCTCCGAGCATCTGCGCGTGAAGCTGCTTGTTTCTCTCCTGCGAAACGTATCCTCTGCCGTGGTCGAACGTAAGCTCCATATAGAGTCTGTCGCCTTCGCCTACAGTAGCTATATGGTGATTGGGATTGAGTATTTCTATATCCGCATCCTGCTTAATGTCGCCCGCCGTAACCTCTTGTTCGCCTGTTACGTCGATTACTACCGTCTTGGGGGCGTTACCGTGAATCTTAGCAATTATTCCCTTGACGTTGAGCACTATCTCGGTTACGTCTTCTCTGACGCCGGGAATGGTGGAGAACTCGTGGAGTACGCCGTCTATTTTGATATTGGTAACCGCGTATCCGGGCAGCGAGCTGAGCATAATTCTGCGCAGCGAGTTGCCGAGAGTTATTCCAAATCCTCTCTCAAGGGGTTCAACGATAAACTTGCCGCTTGTACCGTCTTCACTAAGGTTAACAGTCGTTATATTGGGCTTTTCTATTTCTATCATTCCAAATAAACCCTCCTAAAAATAGTGTGTATTGCAAAAATATTGCTGCGTGTTTCACGCCGTTTTCTTTATCCTGTTCTTCTGAATAAAGACGGATATTACTTGGAATAAAGCTCGACGATAAGCTGCTCGTTGAAATCGAAATCAACGTCGTCTCTCTCGGGGAGAGCTACAACCTTAGCGCTAAGATTGCTCTTATCAACGTCAAGCCACTTCGGCGCAGTTTTGGTCTGAAGTCCTTCTGCGAGGCTCTTGCACTTTGCCGAACCGCGGAAGTTCTCCTTTACGGCTACTACGTCACCCGCACTTACGATGATAGAAGGAATATTTACCTTCTTGCCGTTAAGTGTAAAGTGCTCGTGAAGAACGAGCTGACGAGCTTCCTTACGGCTCTCTGCCATACCCATTCTGTATACTACGTTGTCAAGACGGCGCTCGATGAGCTTGAGCAGGTTCTCACCCGTCATACCCTCTTTGCGGTCTGCCTCTACGAAATAATTCTTGAACTGCTTCTCAAGAACTCCGTAGTATCTCTTTGCCTTCTGCTTCTCACGAAGCTGCATTCCATATTCTCTCTGCTTCTTGTTAGCTGCGCCGTGCTGTCCGGGAGCGGTAGCTCTGCGGTCGATAGCACACTTGCCCGACGTACATCTCTCGCCCTTGAGGAAAAGCTTGGTTCCCTCTCTGCGGCAAAGCTTACAAGCAGGTCCTGTATATCTTGCCATTTGTTCTTACCTCCTGTTATTGATTAAACGCGTCTGCGCTTAGGCGGTCTGCATCCGTTGTGCGGAACGGGGGTTACGTCCTTGATCATAGTGATCTGAAGTCCTGCCGTCTCAAGTGCGCGGATTGCGGACTCACGTCCCGATCCGGGTCCCTTTACGTACACTTCAACAGACTTAAGTCCGTGTTCCATAGCTGCCTTTGCGGCGGTCTCAGAAGCGGTCTGAGCTGCATACGGAGTTGACTTTCTGGAGCCTTTGAATCCGAGCTCGCCCGCAGATGCCCAAGAAATAGCATTGCCGGCTACGTCGGTAATTGTAATTATCGTGTTATTGAAAGTCGCACTGATATGAACCGCGCCTTTTTCGATGTTCTTTCTCTCGCGGCGTCTCTTGACAACTTTCTTTGTAGCAACTTTAGCCATCTGTCTGCCTCTCCTTTACTTCTTCTTGTTAGCGATCGTCTTTGCAGGACCTTTTCTGGTTCTTGCATTGTTTTTCGTTCTCTGTCCTCTTACGGGAAGACCTTTTCTGTGTCTGATTCCGCGATAGCAATTGATTTCTACCATTCTCTTTATATTGAGAGCAACTTCACGGCGGAGGTCGCCTTCAACGGTGTAGTGATTTTCAATTACGTCACGAAGCTTTGCAATCTCTTCTTCGGTGAGATCTTTTGCGCGCGTGTCGGGGTTTATACCCGTCTTTGCGAGAATATCGTTAGCGCTCTTGCGGCCTATTCCGTAGATATAGGTAAGAGCGATCTCTACGCGCTTGTTGTTAGGAATATCAACACCAGCTATACGAGCCATTCTGTTTGTTCACCTTTCTGTTAGATTTAGGCAATCAGCCCTGTCTCTGCTTGTGCTTGGGGTTCTCGCAGATAACCATTACTTTGCCTTTTCTTTTAATGATTTTGCATTTTTCGCAAATCTTTTTAACGGATGGTTTAACCTTCATTTTATTACACCATTCCTTTCTGAATTTGTTGTACGTTTACTTTGCGCGCCAGGTTATGCGTCCCTTGGTGAGGTCGTATACAGACACCTCAACGGTAACCTTATCCCCCGGCAATATTCTGATATAATTCATTCTCAGCTTTCCCGATATATGAGCAGTTACTATATGCTCGTTGGGGAGCTTGACCTTGAAGGTAGCGTTGGGCAGTGCCTCAACCACCGTACCCTCAAACTCTATTACATCATCCTTTGGCATAATAATCCCTCCTCTGCTTAAAATTCTGTGATATCGACTTACCAATCCTTATCGACGAGAGTAGTTATTATAACTCCCTCGCTCGTAAGGGCCACGGTATTCTCGTAATGCGCCGAAAGTCCCTTGTCTGCCGTCTTGACGGTCCAACCGTCAGGCAGCTCGTAAACGTCCGCGCTTCCGGTATTGACCATTGGCTCAATAGCCAGCGTCATTCCCGCGCACAGTCTCACTCCTCTTCCCGCGGTTCCGAAATTCGGAACGTCGGGCTGTTCGTGAAGCTCTCGCCCCACTCCGTGACCGATATAGCGGCGGACTACCGAAAAGCCTTCCTTTTCAACGCAAGCCTGTATCGCGCTTCCTACGTCTCCTATCCTGTTTCCCGGCTTTAGCATCGCAGCTCCTGCGAAAAAGCTGTTTCGAGTAACCTCGATAAGCTTTGACGCCTCGTCTCTGACCTTTCCAACGGGAATGGTCCTTGCGCTGTCGCCGTGAAATCCGTTATAAAAAGCGCCTACGTCTACTTTGACGATATCCCCCTCACGAAGTATCTTCTTTTTTGAAGGAATGCCGTGAATGACCTCGTCGTTTATACTGATACAAGCTGAACCGGGAAATCCCGCATATCCGAGGAAGGAAGGTTTAGCGCCCGCTCGCTCTATATACTCCCTGATAAGAGTATCAAGCTCCTTGGTGCTTATTCCCTCCCGAATATGCTCACGGGCAACGAGCAAAGCCTCGCCCGTAATTCTTCCCGCTTCCTTCATCGCTGATATTTGGGCGGAATTTTTAAGTTGAATCATATTACGCCTCAAACTTTTCAAGCGCCTTGAACACACCTGCTGTGGTGTCCTCCACCTTTTCCATTCCCTCTACGCATACGAGGATACCCTTTTTCTCGTAGTATTCCTTAAGCGGCTCGGTGGTATTGTGGTAGGTTTCAAGTCTTTTGATAACCGTTTCGGCCGCGTCGTCGTCTCTTATATAAAGAGCCGACGAGCAGGCATCACAGACGTCTGCATTCTTCGGAGGATTATACGCGACGTGATAAGACGCTCCGCAGGACGAGCAAATTCTTCGTCCGCTCATTCTCTCGATGATTTTCTCATCGGGTACCTCAATGCTCAGTACCGCGTCTATCTCGATTCCCATCGCATCGAGCGCCTCTGCCTGAGGTATCGAACGGGGGAAGCCGTCGAGTATAAAGCCGTTTTTGCATTTGTCTGACGACAGGTAATCCTTAATTATACCGATGACTACCTCATCGGGAACAAGCTTACCCGCGTCCATATAGGATTTAGCGGAAACTCCCAGCTTCGTGCCTTCCTTTACGGCGGCGCGAAGCATATCTCCCGTAGAGACCGCGGGAATATTCCACTTTTCAGATATTTTTGTTGATTGAGTTCCTTTTCCTGCGCCGGGAGCGCCCATTAAAATTAATTTCATAACCGTTCCTCCAAACGTATTAGGAATTAGATCAATCAAGGAAGCCCTTGTAGTTTCTGAGCGACATCTGCGCCTCAAGCTCACGAACCGTTTCAAGCGCAACTCCTACTACGATGATAAGAGAGGATCCTCCGAAGGAAAGCGCCGCGAATCTCGTGCTGTCCGGAGTAATCATAGTATCTATGATATTTACTATCATTGGGAAGCAAGCGATGAACGCTATTATAAGCGCACCGAGTAACGTGATTCTGTTGAGAATCTTTTTGATATACATTACCGTGGGCTTACCGGAACGGATTCCGGGAATCGCTCCTCCGTTATTCTTGATATTGTTTGCGACTTCAACGGGGTTAAACGAAATAGCCACGTAGAAGAACGCGAACAGGAGAAGAAGAACGAGGAATACTATCAAATAGGGCCAAGTGTTGTAGTTGAACCATTTGTTTATGAAGGTAACGAAGCCGTTGCTGCTGTTCATAAAGCTTGCTATCGTTGCGGGAATCGCAACTATCGAGTTAGCAAAGATTATAGGCATAACTCCCGCCATATTTACCTTCAGGGGCAGATTGGTATTCTGACCGCCGTACATTTTTCTTCCGACGACTCTCTTTGCGTACTGTATCGGAATTCTTCTTTCCGCATCGGACATCCATACGATTATCATAATCATTCCGACAAGGACGATAATCTCAGCTATCGCGATTACGAGTCCCACGCCGCTGAAGCCGCTGAAGCCTCCCGCCGTGAAAACGGTAGTCCATATAGACTGAGCTATTCCGAACATACCCGCAATAATGTTTGCGAAGAGGATTATCGAAATACCGTTTCCGATTCCCGATTCGTTTATCTTCTCCGCAAGCCACATAACGAGTGCCGCGCCCGCGCAATAGCAAGCGACTATGACCGCGCCGTTGAACCAGCCGAGCTCGACTACGAGATAATCGGAAGCGTCAAGATAGAACGCGTATCCGATAGCCGTTACGAGTGCGAGTGCTACCGTTACGAGACGAGTGATTGCAGTAATCTTTTTTCTGCCCTCGTCGCCCTGCTTCGCGAGTCTCTCGAGAGGAGGAATCGCGATAGTCAAAAGCTGCATAACGATAGACGCGGTAATGTACGGAGATACTCCGAGAGCGAAGAGGGTTGCTCTTCCGAGCGCATCTCCGGAAAGAATGTTAAGATAATACAGGATTGTTCCTCCCGCAACTGCCGAAGCACTTTCAAACACCGCCGGATCAACGTAAGGAACCGGAATGTTTGCTCCGAGGCGGTAGAGAACGATTATAAGCAATGTGAAGAGAAGCTTACTTCTAAGCTCCGGAATTCTCCAGGCGTTTTTCAGCGTCTTAAGCATTCTTATACCTCCTCTATCTTTCCACCTGCTGCTTCTATCTTTTCTTTAGCTGTTGCAGAAAAGACTGTCGCTTTGACAGTTATTTTTTTGGTAAGCTCACCGTTTCCGAGAACCTTGAGTCCGTCAAGGGGCTTACGTACAATTCTTTTCTCAACGAGTGTTTCAAGATCAACTACTGCTCCATCCTCAAACTTGTTGAGTGCAGAAACGTTTACTATTGCGTAATTGACAGCAAATCTGTTCTTGAAGCCTCTCTTGGGAAGCTTTCTGTACAGAGGGAGCTGTCCACCCTCAAATCCAGGTCTTACTCCGCCGCCGGAGCGCGCGTTCTGACCCTTGTGTCCCTTACCGGCAGTCTTGCCGTTTCCGGATCCGGGGCCTCTACCCTTACGCCATGCGGATTTTGCGGAGCCCTGTGCCGGTGAAAGTTCATTAAGTTTCATCGTGCCTGCCTCCTTATACGTTTTCAACCTTGACAAGGTGAGAGATGACTCTGATCTTGCCTGCGAGTACAGCATTGTCCTCGTGAACTATGCTGTCGCCGATCTTTACGAGTCCGAGCGACTTCGCTGTTGCCTTCTGGTTGGGTTTTGCACCGATGGTGCTCTTTACGAGAGTTACTTTTTTCATTTTCTAACCCTCCTTAACCTTTTACCTGTTCAACAGAGATGTCACGAATCTTCGCGACCTCTTCTGCGGTACGGAGCGCTTCAAGTCCCGCGATAGTTGCCTTTACGACGTTCGTGGGGTTGTTTGAGCGGAGGCACTTCGCACGAATATTGGAAATACCTGCAAGCTCAAGCACTGCTCTTACCTTGCCGCCCGCGATGATACCGGTACCGGGAGCCGCAGGCTTAAGAAGAACCTTACCTGCTCCGAATACGCCGACTACCTCGTGGGGAATAGTTGAACCCTTAAGGGATACTGTTATCATATTTTTCTTTGCGTCCTCGATTCCCTTGCGTATAGCCTCGGGAACTTCGGCTGCTTTTCCAAGTCCTACACCTACGTGTCCGTTTCTGTCACCAACAACCATAATTGCTGCGAAACGCGCGATACGACCACCTTTTACGGTCTTGGAAACACGATTCAATGCGACGAGCTGTTCGCTAAGGTCAAGCTCTGCCGGATTAATTTTTGTTGACATTGTGTTTTCCTCCTGAAATTTTGTCCAATACATTATTTGTGTTTTGAACAGTGTACAAACCGGACTAATTTCCCACAGGGAGATTAGAACTTCAAGCCGCCCTCGCGAGCGCCGTCAGCCAATTCCGATACACGTCCGTGATAAAGATAGCCGCCTCTGTCGAATACGACTTCGGTGATACCCTTTGCCGCTGCTTTTTCAGCGATTGCTTTTCCTACTGCTCTTGCAGCCTCTTTGTTTCCGCCGTTACCCTCGAAAGCCTTATCATAGGTAGAAGCAGAAACCAATGTTACGCCTGCAACGTCGTCAATGATCTGTGCGCTGATATTCGCGTTTGAACGATATACAGCCAGACGGGGACGAGCTGCCGTACCCGAAATCTTTGCTCTGACTCTCTTATGTCTCTTAAGACGAGCCTTATTTGAGTCTTTTCTTGATACCATTTGTGTCTACTCCTTTCATTATTTACCGGTCTTTCCGGCTTTGCGGCGAACTCTCTCATCAGAGTACTTAACGCCCTTACCGTGATACGGCTCGGGAGGTCTCTTGCCTCTGATAACTGCTGCCATCTGTCCGACTGCCTGCTTGTCTATTCCCTTAACCGTAATGGTTATCGGAACAGCCTTCTCGGCAACCTCAAGCGTGATTCCCTCAGGCTCGGTTATGCAGAACTTTTCCTGGGGAGTTCCATTGGCGAGGAGCGAATGACCAAGGTAAAGCTGTACGGTCTTGCCGACCTTTGCAGCCTTATAGCCGACGCCGATTATCTCAAGCGTCTTGCTGAAGCCCTGAGTTACTCCAACTACCATATTGTTGAGAAGCGCGCGGGTAAGTCCGTGTACGCTTCTGTCTTCTTTTTCGTCGGTAGGACGAGTTACCGTGAGCTGATTGCCCTCGAGCTTTATCGTCATACGTTCGTTAAACTTTTCAGTAAGTGTTCCGAGGGGACCCTTTACCGTTACGGTGTTGTCGGCCGCGATGGTAACTGTAACGCCTGCGGGAACATCAATAGGCATTCTTCCGATTCTTGACATTTTATTTACCTCCCGCTTTCATTACCATACGAACGCAAGAACTTCGCCGCCTATCTTGGTGGCTCTTGCCTTCTTATCGGTCATAATTCCCTTGGACGTAGAAACGATCGCTATTCCGAGACCGTTCATAACCTTGGGCATATCCTCATATCCTGCGTATATACGAAGACCGGGCTTCGATACGCGGCGGATTCCGCGGATAACCTTCTGCTTACCTGCCGTATACTTAAGGGTGACACGGATAACGCCCTGCTTGCCGTCCTCGATTACCTGATAGCTCTTTACGTAGCCCTCTTCAACGAGAATGTCCGCTATGGACTTCTTCATGTTTGATGCCGGAATGTCTACGGTTGCGTGCTTCGCGTCGTTCGCGTTTCTGATTCTCGTAAGCATATCGGCGATTACATCTGACATTTGCATTACTTTTTTCCTCCTGTATGCAAGTTAATTATTCTTGCTGCCGAGCTTGTCGGCGGCATATCAGCGGTTAAGCCCAACGCCTGTAATTTTTTCTGCGATTAGCTTCCTTCTGATAGTTAGGGGTTTTTTCGCTTTCGCGATATATGAAGCTCGGTCCTCAAGAGCATAAGCTCTTGATTTCCGAAAATCATTAATATTACCAGCTTGCCTTCTTCACGCCGGGGATTTCTCCCTTGTAAGCGAGGTTACGGAAGCATATACGGCAGATGCCGTATTTACGGAGATAAGCGTGAGGACGACCGCAGATCTTGCACCTGTTGTACTCTCTGGTGGAATACTTCTGTGCCTTCTGCTGCTTGAGAACCATTGCCTTCTTTGCCATCGTTACTTACCTCCCATTAGTTTGCGAAGGGAGCGCCCATAAGCTTAAGGAGCTCTCTTGCTTCTTCGTCTGTGTTTGCCGTCGTTACGAAGCAGATAGTATGTCAGGAAGTAGAAGATGAAATGGAAGAAGCAGACAAGCTGTTGGATGAGCTGGTAGCATATGCAGCCGGCTTTAAGAGGGAAAAGACTCCGGCTTCCGAGCTTATTATCGGTATGAAGTGCGGCGGCTCCGATGGACTTTCCGGAATTACCGCAAATCCAAC
>JAFTZH010000026.1 GCA_017464565.1 Clostridia bacterium | reverse complement strand
TATTTTTCGCGTCGATAGCCTGTTCAATTTCCGAGAGGTCGTTCTCGGTAAGCACGCCCTTGTCGTGCCAGCCCGCCGCGTTGAGTATGAGCTGATAATCAGCCATTTTTCCGACCGCGTCAAGCAGTCCCTTTTTGATAAATTCCTTTAACTTAAACATTATACTTCTCCTCCAAGTGAAATTATAGCCTGCTCTATTTCAGCAAAAGCTTTGTTTATATCTCTGTTGTATTCTGCCTCTATAATAACGTTTTCGGTGTCGGTCGTCAGCGTTACGCTCGGATAAATACTCTTAACTCCGCTTACGCTTCCGTCCTCCGCCGCCGTATATTCAACAGGCTCCGTGTACTCCTCAAACTCCAGCTCGCCGACGGCTCCGCTTTCCGATACGCACAGCCTGGGATATACCAGCTTGTTGTAAAACGTCTTTTCCGGGTGTATATACAGTCCGATATATACGTAATCCGAATATTCGGGATACGCCGCCGCGTAGGCTGCATCGCTTTGCTTGGGCGAGTCCATCCAATAGATATGATCGGTATCGTTTTCCTCATACGCCCTCACATTTACTATAACGTCATCGTCTCCCCCTCCGATAGAGTAATAAACTCCCTTCTTCAAGAGAGGTATTTTATTATGCAGAATGAATCCCGTGTAATCGGTCGCCGTTCCGTTGAGCAGTATACCTCCGTCCTCTCTCACCGTCGCCGTTACTCCGTTCACGGTTTGCTCGGTAAACTCGTACGGATAGGGTATCAGATTTTTTCCCTGCTTTTTCAGCTTAACTTCGGATAAATCCGATATGGGTGCCGCGTATTCGCTCGCCGACGTTCCTCTCTCAAGCTGTATATTCTCTATTTTATTGAACAGCGCCTCCTCTCCGTACCACCAGAAGCGGTAGTTATACTTTTCATCTATCGTTATAAGGCTGTTTTCGGGAACGTACTTTCCCTGTACGAGATACTGCGACTTAACGTTCCAATCGGTCAGTCCTTTCGGATTCTTCTGCAAATACAGATATCCCGTCGTGCCTGCCTCGTCCACTCCCGAACAACTGAAGAAATACTGTCCCGCGGGAAGCTCTATCGGATAGACTTTCCTGCCGTCCCCTATATTCGTCCAATTACTTAAAATCATAGCTCCTGCGGGAAACAGATTCTTCCCAGATACCCTAACTTTCATTTCGTGCTCCGCCGGCGATACGTCCTCTATCATCAACGCCTCTCCAACCGCTCTCCCTTTCAGTACCCCGGAAAAGGCGGAGTTTGAATATTCCGTCGCCGCGCCAACAGCCTCCTGCTTTGCCGCAGATATTCTTTCATTAATCACACCGGAAGGTAGCTCGCAGGTTATATAGTCGGCGTATGCACTCCAATTCGTCGAGCTTATCCATTCGTCGTAGAGGTTATAAGGAACCTTGATTAACGGCAAACCGTAACCACTATTAAACGCGAAACTACCGAGGGTGGGTACTTCTTTACAGCGAGTGCAGTCTATTAATTCAAGAGCGTGGCTATCATAAAATTGATACTCTCCGATTGTCGAGAGATTTGCGCCAAACGTTACGTATTTTAACTTGGTACAATCGTTGAGGGCTTCATATCCAATATAAGTTATACTGTCGGGAATATTAATGCTGACAAGACTTGAACAGCCGAAAAATGCTTCACTGCCAATATCTGCCACTCCTTCGGGAATATCAATACCGGTAATACCGGTGTAACTAAACGCTCCAAAGTAAATACTTTTTAGAGTGCTTGGCAGATATACTTTCGTAAGACTAAAAGAGTCAAAAAAAGCCTCGACGCCAATATCGGTTACACCTTCGGGTATTACAGCGCATTTTATTATGGTATTACCCGAATAACCTCCGTCATCAACGTACGTCGTCCCCTCGGGAATTATCAAAAGCTCGTCGCCCGAATATCCGTATATTTTCTTGTGGTAGTTGTCTTGTACAGCGCCCGTTACTTTTTTCAGGGCTTCGGTAAATTTCACGATATAAGCACCTCCTCAAGCATCGTGTCAAGCTCCGACTCGTCAATGGCCGAGTCCATAAGAACGCCGTCTATGATATCGGCTTTTTCACACCAGCACGTTGCCGATTTATAGGCTTCAAGCGAGTTATACGGAACTATAATTTTATTGACACTCATCACCATCGAACCCGAAAGCGTAGGCGGTGTCTTGGAATTAAAAATCATCGTTTCCGCACCGCCGTAATAAAGCGCGTCCTCTTCAAGATAAGTAAGAGTTGAGGGAAAAATAACCGTCTTAAAGGTTGCGGATATAAACGTTCCTATGCCGAGAGAGGTTACTCCCTCTCTCACTATAAGAGTTTCTATACCCTGCTGTATTCCTTCTATCTCCGAACTCGTCATTACCTCGTAACAGTCGGGATAAACGAGGTTAGTAGTAAGAAAATACGGCTTTGATTTTTTCAGATACGCCACGTCTCCGTCCGAAAGACACGCTCCTCCGACGTGAACTCTGACTCTTCCCTCCGTTCCCGACGGTATAGCTTCGTCGTACGTTATCGAAAAAGCGTTGCTGCGCTCTTCGGCGCTCACTCCGTCCCCAACCGAAAACAACGGCTTATAATATTCGCTTCCTTCATCCTGAAGGGTATTGTAGTTATATCTTCCCACTGCTAAATGAGTCGCCGCGTAGGTCTCGGTTCCCAAGCCGAGAGCCGCGGACATTTCGTTTTCCGCCTTGTTATTCTCAAGGTCGTTGACTATTACGCTTCCCTTGCCTCTGCCCGAGGTTATCGGAATATCTCCGACTGTCGTTTTGACGTACCCCGTACCGCTCCACCTGTAAGAATCGTTCGTGGATGTATCAATATATATCTTTGACAGTTCTCCCGTTTTTGGAAATTTAGCAAGTCTCGCATATTCCACAACGTCGTCAACGTAGCTTGGGAGCTGTGAGGCAGGCACCTTTCCGTCTACGAGGTCGGCTTTGAAGGCAGACAGCCTTACTATGCCGGCAGTAATATTCGCGTCCTCATCGGGAATATTATCATCAAGCCCTACCCTCTCCTCAAGCTTACCTATTTTCATTATGTCCTCGTAATGCTCGCCAAGCGCCTCCTCGGTCTGTCTCGCGTATTCCTCCGCAAGCTGCGCCGCCTTTACCACGGCAGAATACTGCGAGGAGGTGAGCACCCCGCTCGACGATGTGGTATCCTTTCGTATAGAAAGCAATATCACGGGAGTAAACATTATTCTCTCCTCGCCCTTGTATATCTGCAAAACCGCCTTATGCTCGCCGTACTCTGCCGTCGCTCTGAGAGTAAGGTCGTATACTATACAGCTCGGATATGCGCTTTCCGAGGTATATACCGCCGCCGCGTCTATCACGTCGGTGTCAAAATGTATTACCGCGCTGTCGTTTTCGCTAAGCGAAAGCGGAGCGCTTCCGTTGCGCAGATGAATGATAAGTCTGTGTACTCCCGCGTCGTGCTGGGTTACGGGAACGCTGCACTGTATTCCCTGCCGCGACACGTCAAGAGTTATCTCGTGTATTATTTTCATTTATCATTTACCGTCTCCTGTTTTTTATGAGTTCATTTTATCATAGGAGGGGTGGGTTTATAAACCCACCCCTTAAGAAGCTTTATTCAATTATCATATCGTCATAGCCCAGGGACGCCATTATCTGATTCCATATCGCCACGACGTCGCGCGTCATATTGGAAAAGCCTATTCCCGTGATATTCGATACCACGCGGAGCATATCGTATACCACCTTGTAAAAGGTTATGTCGCCCCCCTCGAACAGCTTCGAGATATCTCTGACGAATCTCGCCATATTACTCCATATGGTCGTGTCGCTTCTTGAGGTCGTGTATCCCTCAAAGCAGCTTACTATATCGCGGACGTACGGAAGCTTGTTGAAGGGATTCGCCTCGCTCAAAAGATTATCTATAAACGCCTCGATATATTTGTCGCCGTACTCCTCGTCGTAATCGTCGTCTCTGAATGCGTCTATTACCGACTGCACCGCGGCAAGCACAGCGGCGTTCAGCGCGTATACGGCGATAATGCGCGCGCTTTTCTTAACCCTTTCCTTGTTCCAGAAGCGGTTTCCGCGCCGCCTGTCGTCCATACCCTCCTCGTATACGTCGAGAAGCATATTGTATATGGCGGTAGGCTCTCCCATAAAGGAGGTAAGCGCTCTGGCAAGTCCGCTTTCACTGCGCATAATATCGGATTTCGTCATAGGAGAGTCGACCACCTGCGTCGCGTAGATTATCGTTCTTATGCGTCTCGCTACCAGACGGTTGAACTCGTCGGAGTCAACGTCCACTTCGGGAGCGGCGTCCGCTATTTCCTTTTCCACCGCGTTCCATATGTATCCCCAGGTAACCTCGTCCAGCTTTTCATTTCCCGCCATAGCTATTTCGCGTCCCTTCTCTATCAAGGTAGCGTCCTGCTTTATGAGGGTATCAAGCCCCTTGCCGGTTCCGATATCAAAATATCCCATTGACTTCCAACGCGCCATAGGACACCATTCCTTAAGCTTATCTGTCTGCGGTGCCGACTTAAAGCCCTCAATCACGTATTTCGGAGGCATTACCGCCATTACTCTGGTTAGCGATATCGGCTGCTGTACCATAGTTCTGAGATTCAGACCTACGAAGAAGGACTTCGTGCTTTTCATAGCCTGATTGAAGAGTCCCGTACCCCTCTCGTTTGCCTGTATCGCGCCGTTCATATCGACTATGAAATTCTCAAGATATTTTATCGACTGCTTTCCCAGCGCGTCCTCAAATACCGATATCATCGTCGTAACGTCCTTTTTAGAGCGCTTGCCTCCGTCGGAATTGATTACCCTCTCGTATTTATACCATTTCGCCATATCGAGCATAGGCAGCGCCAGCGCGCTCATACGCGCCATATCGGAGGTATGAGTGGCAAATACGTCAAATACGTCGTATATCATTATTCTGCCGTTCGCGTTTTGAGAGAGCGGCTTGGTAAAGCCCATATTGAGAAGCTCAAACAGAGGCGCGTTCCCCCTTCTGTGCGAGCTTTCTTCCTTTTTGACCGTCTCAAATACACGTATCGGAAAATAGTTATCCTCGGTGAAGGCGTAATACCCTTGGCGCGCCATAGATACCTTATTGCCCCATTTCGAGCAGGTATCGGACATAAAGCGCTGAAGCGCGTCAGCAACCTCTATTTGTCTTTCGTCAAGCTTTGAGAGTATATTTTTCAAGCTCTCCTCGGTCAGCATAGCGCCGCTTCCCCCGTTTACCGTTTTTGAGGCGTCGGGCGTGGGAACGTATATACCGCCCCGCATCAGATGTCCCTGCGCCTGCTTTCGCTTTTCAAGACAGTATAGGGACATTATCTGCGGTACGTTCATAGCCACGGTCTCGGTCGCCGTCTCAGCCTTACCGTTATTTGAGGAAACGTATTTTTCAAGCTCAAAGGTATAAACGGTATCTCTCCACGTCTTATATTCCTTTTCGGTATACAACGAAGCGGTGAAATTTATTATTTCGTCCACCTTGAGTATCAGGTCGTCAAAGCCGTCCTGAAGCGCGCTAAACATCTGCTCTCCCGCCTCGCCGTAACGCTTGAAAGCGTAATACGGAAGCAGGTTGTCCCATTCGAGAAAGCCCCGCACGCTCCGTCTGAATCTTCCGCGCTTACCATCCTCGTTTTTCATTCTGCGGAATTTCATAGCGTAATCTATGGTACTTTCGCCCATCTCCTCAACGTATTCAAAACGCCCGTTTGAGATTATCCTATTCGCCTTGTTTACCGCAATCGTAATGGTATTGAGTATCTTATTAAGAGCCGCAAGCTGTTCGTTGTCCATATCGTAAACGCCGAAGGTCTCGGAGTCGGGCATCCGGCTTACGGCTTCCGCAATTCTTTGCTTCTGCTCCTCAAACTCAAGCATAACCGATTCGGGAACGTCAAGATATCCTATTCCCTCCACGTTCTCGCCCGAATACTTTTTCAGCCAATCGTTAAGCGCCTCGTAAGCCTGTCTGACCTTCTCGGCGCGCTTCGTGGTCTGACCCTTCTTGTTCACGGTGTTCGGAGGAGTAAAATCAAGCGAGGACAAAAATTCCGCTATCGGCAGCTTGAACTCCTCGGGTATATGCTTCTTTCGGGTGTTCTTGATAAGCATATCCTGCAAATTCGCCGCCTTTTTTGCCACCTTCTCGACGAACTGCTTCTTTGCCTGCCCCATTCGTATGCCCGCGATACTATCCCGGCGCTCCGCCTTCATCTGCTCTATCACACGCTTGCGCTCAGCTTCGATTACCTTTTTGAGCTTCTTCGCCTCGTATTCCAGCATTTTAGCCTCCGCCTCGGATATGCGCCTTTCGGCAACGCTCCGCCTCTCGTAAAGCTCCGCCATTTTCGTTCCCTTGCCCGACTGCGCCCGCCGGCTTTTCAGCTTTGCTATCTCCTCGTCCAGCCGCCTTACAGTCTCAAGATTGCGTTCCTTTTTCTGCACCTCAAGGCGATATTTCACAAGCTCCCGCGCGTACTGCTCGTAACCCTTATAGTCGGAATTGCTTTCAAAAACTCCGTTCAGTATCTCCGCCGCCGTGGGTACGTATTCACGGTCGGAATATTTTTCGGAAAGCGCCTTGACATTTTCATCAAAATCGGGTATAATATTGTTGAGCCGAGGAGAACGTGGAGTATTTGCAATGGCTTCTTGCGAAGCAAATTGCGCCACGGTAACTCGGTTCTTTTTATTTTTTTCAATATCAAGCGCATTTTTCTTATCCGCATCATTTTCAAAGAACATTTCTCCCAGCGTTTTCCCTTGCTCTATCCACAAATTCCATTTTTCTTGTGAGATTTGTAATATCATAACAGGAACAATATTGGGATTCTTTTTTCCACCAACAGCTTCAACTACTACATAGTATCCATTATCTTTCTTCTTCGCATAAGCAAAGCTTCGACGCTGGGTAGGATTTTGCGCAGATGAATAAATACATTCAATAATATCGGGGGCATATATACTTTTAACGGCTTCTTTAAAAGTTTTCCTTGTAAAAGCAATTTGTCCCCTTGCTTTTTCAATTTTAGAATTAGAATGACGCTTAAACTCGTGCCACAATTCATCTCCGTTTAATGCTATGCGTTTATTTGATAAATCTATCAGCCCATCAGAAGCATTCTTTAACATATCTATCAACAACTGTGGAACGGGAGAAATATCTTTTTGATTATATTTTTCTCCTATATTTCCCTTATTTGATAAAGCAATATCTACAATTTCATCGTTGATTCTTTCGTATAAAGCAGAATATGAATAATACCTGTTGACATATTCCAAAAGCTTTGATATACTGATAACGGAATCGGTAACAGAAAGCGGATTTTCCGCGAATCTGGGTGCATTGAGCACAGCCGATTCTCTTTTTGCGTTTATTGCGTACAGAACGTCTATTGATTCCAATTCGTTTTTAAAGCTGTTTACAACGAAACATACGACGTAAAGCTTGGAATTTTTATCCTTTGCCGCTCCTATCAAAACATAACTTCCAAAAGCGTTTTCTTTGGAAGGAATTAATTCATTTATGCAAACCGAACGCTTCAAAATCTCTGCCGCTTTTAACGTAACCATATAATTAACGTTATCACCCGAACCGCTTCTTCTTAATCCGTGCTTAAGTCCGTCAGTACCGATAAGAACGTCGGTATTAATATCGTCAACGCTAACGTATATAGCTCCGTTTTTAATTTTGCCTATTTTCTCCGCGTTTTTCTTCGCCTTTCGCACAAGGTCGGCGCGGTTATCGGGAACAGCTTCGTCAAGAACAGTGATTTTCATATCGGGCTTGCTTATCAGCGCTTCATATGAATATTCGTTACGCTTCAGACTGCCGTTCGATTCACGGTCGGAATACATTGCGCTTTCTCCAAGCTTTCCGCGGGGTCTTTCGCCGTATCCGTATTTTCTCAAAACCGATTCGGGCAGTATATCCGGAAAATACCTGTTGACATATTCCAGAAGTTTTGATATACTGATTTTGGAGTCAGTAGGAGTAGCGGACTTGTCCGTAATCTTCGGCAGAAATGCGGCTGACTCCTTTTTTGCGTTTACCGAATACAGTATATCTATATCCGTAACCTCGTTGGTAAACTTATTCACCACGAAGCTCGTTATATATAACTCTCCGTTTTCGTTTTGAGCCGCGCCCATAAGAACGTAGGTTTTATGGACGTCGTCTGCTCTTGGAGTCAACTCGTTTATCTTTATGGCATTTTTTAGAATATCACCTATTTTTATCAATACCGGAGCTTGAATAGCGGCTCTGCGGTCCAAGCCGTGTACCAAGCTTCGTTTAGTTACGATAATATCCGTATCTACGTCTTTTACGTGAAGTACCGAACGTCCATCCTCATCTACGTATCCAAGCGAGGAGATATTATCCAACGCGTAATCCACCATATCCTTGCGGGTATATTTTATACTGTCATCAACGGTTGTAAGAAGCATATCGGGCTTGCTTATCAGAGCTTCATATGAATATTCGTTACGCTTCAGACTGCCGTTCGATTCACGGTCGGAATATTTTGCGCTTTCTCCAAGCTTTCCGCGGGGTCTTTCGCCGTATCCGTATTTTCTCAAAACCGATTCGGGCAGTATATCCGGAAAATACCTGTTGACATATTCCAAAAGCTTTGATATACTGATAACGGAATCGGTAAGGTAGTCCGCAGCATTTGCGGGAACGCCTGGGGATAAGCTCCCGGCCGATTCTTTTTTTGTTTTTGCATTTACGGAATATAACACGTCAATATCGGTAATTTCACTCGTATAACTATTGACGACAAAAGATACTACGTACGGTTCATTTTTCAAATTTTTGGCTATTCCTATCAATACGTAAGAGCTACCGATATTTTCGTCTCTTGGCAGCAATTCATTGATACGAATAGAATTTTTTAAAATTTCTCCGACCTTGCTTATAACCGGAGCAATAACGTTTAATCTTCTGTCAAGGCTGTGCTTTAGTCCGTTTGAACCGATTAAAACCTTATCATTGATATCATCAACGTAAACGAAAACGCTTCCGTCTTCATTCGTCTCTCCCACCATCGAAGCGTTTTTCTTCGCCTTTCGCACAAGGTCGGCGCGGTTATCGGGAACAGCTTCGTCAAGAACAGTGATTTTCATATCGGGCTTGCTTATCAGAGCTTCATATGAATATTCGTTACGCTTCAGACTGCCGTTCGATTCACGGTCGGAATATTTTCCAACTTCACCGTTGATTTTTTCATCGGAACCGAGTATAATAGATATAGGAGTTTTCACAGAACCGCCTTCGGACGTTGCATCAGGGCTTTTTGCATTGATGAGCTGTGAGGCTCCTTTTTTATCCTCTTCTTGATACTTGACATTTAAATCTCTTTGTAGTATACTCGTATTGAAAAGGTGGTTTTCGCCGCGGATACCCTCGTCCTTTCGGGCGGTTGGCTCCGTAGTGAACGGCGAGACCGCCTTTTCTGCTATAACGTCGCGAAGATAATATCCGTTATCCGAGCGTTCGCTTCCGAGATAATCGAGAACGTCGGCAGACAAAATACTTTGATAGGTAGTATTGACAATATCCAAAAAACGCGGTATACTAATCGTAGCGGAGATATTCGTGGGAGGGTTTTTGCCCTGTGGCTTTTCGCCAGACCGAGTATCTCTGCTATTTTTTTGCCTTGCGCTTACGGAATGAACGACGTCAAAGCCGAGAAGCTCATTCGTTCTTTGTTCAATAGTGGCAATAGATACGTAATCGTTATTTTGAGAATCTCTCAAAAGCGCCGCGACGGCGTAAGTACCTTCCACACCGTCTGCCTTGTTGTTCAGCGCGTTTATAGGTATTCCGTTCTTTATCACCTCACCTATTACCGAAGCTATCCGAGCGTTAGTAAGCAATCGGTTTCTGTCTCCGCCCAAGCTGTGCCGAACTGCCTGCGTCGTGATACGATAATCCCGCTTGGTATAGTCGTTCTTTACAAATACCGCGCCGTCCCTTTTCGTTCCGTTTTTCAAGGCGTTATCAAGCGCCTTTTCTATCACGTCTCCTCTGATTATTTTTCCGTTTCCGTTGACAACGTCTGAAATTTGAGGAAGCAGGGCAACCTTCATATCAGCCTGCGCCGCGAGAAAATCGTAAGAATATATACGAGAGTTTTGATAAAAATCCTTTCCGGACAAACGAGAATATGAATATATATCATTTGATTTGCGTATATCCCCGCGGTCAATACTCTGCCGAACGTCATTGACAGGTCTCAAAAAGTGTGATATACTACTCTCGGAAGTACCGATGGGCAAGACGTTTTCAGACGTTCCCAGAGCCGAACTATCGGCTGCGGTACTTTCTCTTTTTGCGCTTCCGCGCAAAGAATGAACCGTGCCTATACTTTCAAAGGAATCATTTTTATCAAACGTTCCTATATTGTCAACCGACTTTACCTGTTCGGGCGAAAATACGGCGATTCTGATATTTCCTCCGTCCGCACGCTCATATAAACCGTCGTATCCGCGCTTTTTAAGATATTCAACCTTTTCCTCAAAGCTTTCAAGACGATAAAACGCCTGCGGCATAGCGCCGTAATCCGCTATATTCTCACCCATAAGATATACCGGCACAGCACCGTTTTCTGCATACTCGTCAAAGACTGCCATTCCGTCTCTCGAAAAGGCGTGCTCGATATCCGCCTCCGCGCAATAGAAGGTTTTTGGGCTTCCGTCGGCGTTCAGAAACAGCGCGTTTGCGGGCTTGGGAGAAAATTCTTTATCGTATTTCTTGACAAGAGCAAACAAATCGGATATACTGATATTAGGGGTTAAATTCCCTATAGCGTTCGTTGTGCCGGCAGGCTTGTAAACCTGAGATACCGCAGCGGGCGCTATCTTTATATTATTCACGTTATACGCTCTGCGAATAGTTACGTCTCTGGAATTCAACTCATCGTTTGCGGGCTTGGGAGAAAATTCTTCGTCGTATTTATTGACAAGAGTGAACAAATCGGATATACTGTTTACAGTAGTTGAAGGCGACTCGGTTAAGCCTCCGTTTTCGGAGAGAACACCGCTATCAAATTCAACTACTTTCTTTATATGCTTTAATGAATACGCTCTTATAAAATCTTCGCCGTTTTTATAAGATACGGCTTCTTCCGCAAAAAGCTTAATAAGAGAAAAATGACCGTTTATTTTAACCACGGTATAAAGGCTATGCATAAACGCCGTTCCGGGCAATTTACGCGCGCTTTTCTTCTCCGAAACGCTCGTATCCAAAAATACCGCTTTTTCGGCAATTTCAGAAATATTCGAAGCAATAAGCTTGATTTCTTCCCTGTTGTCTCTTGAAGCGTTAAGCACGGATTCCTTATATAACTCGGAATTCCAAGACGTTTTTTTATTTACGTCTTTATTGACCGTGTGTCCCGAAGATGGTGAGGCGCTGACGTCAATATCGGGAATTTCTATCAGTTCGTCCGAATACTCCCGCCAATCACCGAACCACGCGCGGAAGAACGGGGATTTGGTGCCAAGCTCGCGGTAGAACTTTTTCGCCCACACCTCGCTCTTTGCGATATCCTCCGACGAGAACTGATTTACGCTCTTTCTTCCGATACCGCGCAGTATCTCGACATCCTCTTTCGTTATACGGATATCATCTCGGTCGGAATGTTTTTCGGAAAGTTTCTTGACATTTCCCTCAAAATCGGGTATACTGATATCGGTAGCAGTGCTGTCAAAAAACGCTTCGGGCGTAGGTTGCGGAGAAGATATATCTTCTATGTTCAACAGTTGACCGCTGCTGCCTTTTTTTACGTACGCACCCGCCTCTTTACCTTTTACTGACGTGGCGCGGTCGGAATAATGAATATCCGAAACGTTTTTGTCGTAAGTGCCGATATTTTCGGAGGCGGATTTTACCTGCGTTCTCCCGAACGCAACCGCGGAAACGATATCGCCGCTTTTGCCGTATCGGATTATTCCGTCGTACCCCTTTTCCTTTACCGCGTTTTCCATATCGTCAAGACTCATACCGGACGCGTCTATACCGAGTCTCTTTTCAATAGTGTATTTCAGCGAGCTTTTATTAGTATATCTGAACGGCAGCATTATCGACAAATAAACGTCGTCCGCGTCCTGCGGGATATTAGGAGACGATTCTGCATAAAAGCGGTTCTTTTCGCCGTTTACGCTCCCGTACATTATTTTAGGCTCGCCGTGCTTGTCTACTACCTTGCTTGACAGCCGCGGATGACCCTCCCAATCTCCGAACCAGCGCTTGAATTGCCGGCTTTGAGTAAAATGTATAATTTTCCTGTTGACATTTATCCCAATATCGCGTATAATAATATTAGGATCGGATGTTGACCTGCTCGCTATCCGCTGTGGGAATTGGTCCCCTGACCTTAGCGAGTGCGAGTTCGGTCCTTGGGCGGCAAACGACGACCTGCTTGCAAGCGATTGCGGTAATTGATACCCATAGCTTTGCAGCAGCGAGTTTGCTTCCCTTTTTTTTACGTAATAAAAGCTAACCTCTCCTATATTTTCTCTCGCTATCGCCTCTTTGAGTATTTCCTCAAAATTGCTTTTATCAAAATAGGTAGAAACGAAATTAACGTCATATCTTTTTAAATCTTTTCTTACTACTGCGTCAACCTCAATAGGACATATTACTTGCTTTTTACCAACCTGAAGATTTACCACGACGATTATTTTTCTGCGTCCCGCGCCTTCTTTATACTGCTTTTCGGTAAACTCGTGGTGCGCGAAAATCATTATCGGGTCAGATATCTTCTCGCCTATCTCCTTTACCGCATCGGCTCCCAACCCGTGATAGTTGGTATTTCTCATAAACCGTCCCTCGGCTGATGCCTCATCCTTCGTTTTGGCGATACTGTAAATATGTCCCGCCGAAATAACGAGAAGCAATTGATTTATACCTATATCGGTCATCACCTTGGGAGTTCTGCCTATAATTATAACGTCGTCGCTGTTATAGGTTCCGTTCAGAACCTCGTCAACCTTCTTCTCGTATTCGGCTTTAAAATCTTCTCTTGCCGATTCCCGAACGTAATAATTTTCCTTCAAGAAATTTTCAAGATTTCGGTTGACATTTCCCTCCGAATCGGGTATAATAATATTAGGAGCGGATGTTGACCTGCTCGCATGAAGCTGTGGGAATTGGTCCCCTGAATCTTGCGAGTGCGAGTTCGGTCCTTGGGCGGCAAACGACGACCTGTTTGCAAGCGATTGCGGTAACTGATACCCATAGCTTTGCGGCAGCGAGTTTGCTTCCCTTTTTTTGTTATTGACATTTCCCTCCGAATCGGGTATAATATTATCAGCAGAGTTAGATTGAGCATTGGGTAACGGCAATTGTAGCCTATTAACCTTCAACCAATCATTAACTCTGTTTTTATTTTCCGCTAAAACGTCAAGAAAATTTTCACCCCGAACGTTGACAGTCTGACCTTTATATGATATACTACCTATGAAACCACTTTTGTTCAGTTCGATAGGCGCTTGGAAGCCTATCGTCCTAAGTAACGAGGTGGTTTTATTTTTATCCGCATAAAGAACCTCACTGTTTTCTATAAACGATACCGCGTCGTTAGTTTTCGTATATGCGCTGTTTACCTTTTGCATATTTTCAAGAACGAGATGCTTTTCTACGGGGCGCAAATCAAAAACCGACATAACGGGAACGCCGTTTTTAGCCTTTACCGTACTAAAAAATATCAACCGCGTATTCTGTTTATTGCCGCGTCCCGCGTTTCTGCTTTTTATAATAAGCACGGGATTCTCTAAAATACGAGGTATTTTCTTTATTTCATCAAGAGTCATTTCCGAATGCTCGGACAATATCGTTTTTATCTTATCGCCCTGAATGTATACGTCGTTCTCGATTGCGCCAAGCCCCTGTAAAACGTCGCTCGTCGAGCCGAGAACGAATATCTCTCCGTCAGGTCTCCCGCTCTCATCCCACTCTTCTATTTCCGAGACGAATTCCTCTCTTATAGCTTCACGGCGGTAAATTTCTTCAATTGAAGCTTTTTTCGTTTTTTCCTTGACATTCTCCTCAAAATCGGGTATACTGTTATTGACAGAGCGAGAGTTTTGGGTAACGCCGTTTTTGGTATTCCCTTGCTTAGAGACCTCTGTCATTTTTGTTTTCTCGGCGCTGTCGGCTCTGTCGGAGAATTTTTGTTTTTTCCCGTTGACATTTTCCTCAAAATCGGGTATACTGTTACTGACAGAGCGAGAGTTTTGGGTAACGCCGTTTTTGGTATTCCCTTGCTTCCAGACCTCTGTCATTTTTGTTTTTTCGAAGCTGTCGGTTCTGTCAGAAAATTTTTGCGTTTTGGCGTTGACATTTCCCTCAAAATCGGATATACTGTTTTTAGAGGTTTGACCTGCTCTCGCTTCGGGTGTATTGGCTGGGGCATCTTGCATCAGCAGGGTTTTGGCAGACCTCTTTTTTTGATAATCTGCCTTCTCCATATAAAGAGACTGTAAGGTTATATATTTATTGTCCTCTTTTTCCTTGACATTCTCCTCAAAATCGTATATACTGTTATTGACAGAGCGAGAGTTTTGGGTAACGCCGTTTTTGGTATTCCCTTGCTCCGAGACCTCTGTCATTTTTGTTTTTTCGAAGCTGTCGGTTCTGTCAGAAAATTTTTGCGTTTTGGCGTTGACATTTTTTACAGAGTAAGATTTTTGTGATTCATTCTTGACATTTAACGCTTTCTGGAGTATACTTGTAATGAAGAGGCGAGAATTATCTTCATCGGACCAGTTCGTAAGACTGTTATCTTGTGAGGATTTTGTCGCCTCTTTACTTTTTATTGATACTACGTTATGCAAATAAAGTCTTTGGTTCTGTGTGTCTCTTTGAAGCATTACGCCCATATAATAATCTTCATTGCCTATTATTATCGGCGCGGAAATCACAATTCTCTCAACGTCGCTTCCCGTTTTAAACTTTGCAAATATTACCTTTCCCTCGTGAATAACGTTTGGTATTGCTTCAATAGACGCTATTTTTTCAGCCGTTATACCGTGTCGTATTTCCGACTTTAGGCTTGATTTGGACAAAGAAATGTCTCCAAAAACATCGGAATAAATATTGTTTCCAAGGCTTTCAAAATATTTTGTAAATATTTCCGTCGGACGCTGACCTGTTTTTTCCAATTTCTTGCTTTCAATTTTTGCTACTGCTTTCATTGCAGATAGCTTTCGCATATTATCGGCAATCTCTTCCTCTGAAAATTTGGGATATTTAATATTCTTATTATTATCCCTGTCAGAAAATTTTTGCGTTTGGGTATTGACATTTTCAGAACGTTGTGATATAATACCGTTGTCAGCGATTTTGTGGCCTGTACTAGCACCATTTTTGGTCCTTGCAGATTGATCGCTGGCATTTTTTATTTTCCCGCCCGTATAAAGATTCTGATATCCCTTTACCGCGTCGGTGAAAGCGTCGTCCCACAGCTTTTGGAACTCCTCGCCCGCCTCTCTCATCATTTCCGCCTCGGCGGTAACAGAGAGTTGCTTTGCAAAACGCCCGAACCACTCGCAGATTTTTTCAATAAATTCCTTTACCGCGTTGACGAACTTCTCCGCGAGAGTCTTGTCCTCGCGGTACATTTCCGCGATGAACTCCCTAACGGCGCGGCTGCTGCCCATTCGCTCCTCGCAGGCGCGGGCTATTACCTCCTCCAGCGCGCCGTCCATAGAAAGCTCCGCCTTGTGATTCTTTTCGTAGTCCGCGCGCCGAGCCTCTATCAGCTCGTCAACGTCGTACCCGTTCCTCGTCAGATAGTCCTGCACGAACGAGCTGAGCTTATCGTAAGCCGTGGGAGCGTTGATACGGAAGGAGTGCGTAATCTCGTGCGACAGATACGGCACGAGCGCCGCGTGAGTAACGTCGTCTATATGGTTGATTCCCGCGTTTATATCTATGTAGATAGCCTGGGTGTTCTCGCCCTCCTTGAGCAGATAAACGCCGTTCGCCCCTCTGATTATTCCTTCAGCGTCGGGCTTGTTCTCGACGACGTAAATATCTATCCCCGCGTATTTCGCGATAAGCTCCGAAAGAGTGAGCGCCGCGCGGGTCTCCTCGTAACGCTTCTTCTGCGCCTCTCCGTATTTCGCCTCGCGCCGAAGCTCCTCTAACTTCTCTCTCGCCGCGCTGTCGTCGTATTTTCCCGCGCCTCGAATACTCTTTTTGCCTTCCTTTTCCGCCGCCTTTACAGCGTCGGATTTTTTCTTTTCTCTCGCCTCCGCGTTCTTTCTTACGTAATCGCGCCGTCCCTTGTTCCACAGCTCGATTATCCGCCTCTGACCTATCTCGCCGACACTCTCCGAGCCGAGCTTTTTTATGCTTTCAAGGGTGATGTCAAGAGTCATTCCCGACGCCGCGTAAGAGTAAACAAGCTCCTCCGCGGTAGTCTGCGGAACGGCGGTATCTTCCGTATCCTCGGCGCTCGCCTTCGCCCTCTCGGCGTATATTCTCGCCTTCTCGATATCCCGTGAAACGTCAAACTGCCGTCTGATATCATCCTCGCGGACGCTTGAGGCTATCTCGTCGAAATTATCGATAACCGTTCTCGCCTCGGTGCTGTCAAGACTCTCTGCCTCGTATACGGATAACGATTTCCCGCCGTAAAGCTTGACGATAGCCTCGGCGGTGCGTTCAAGCTTCTTGCCCTCAAGACCCGTTTTTTCAAGAGCCTCGCGCACGCTCGGCAAAAAGTTCTCCCTTACCCTGCCCGCGTAAACCTTTCTCTGCGCGGCGATAAGCTCGGCGTTGAGCTTGCCGACCTGCCTTGCGCTGACCTTCTCGCCCTTCTTCGCGGTCTTTTTAACCGTCTTTTTCAACGAGGGATTTCCAATTCCGTAAAGCTCGCCCTGCGAGAGCAGAGTGGTGAGGTTGGCGCCGTCGTCCGAAGAATTTTTTATCGCCTTGCCCGCGTCGTGATAAGCTATCTCGCGCGATACCGCGCCCGCGGCGGTCGCAAGTCCGCCAAAGCCCGCGCCCATAAGACCGCCCGACAAAGCCGACTCGCCTATCTGTATGCCCTTGGTTTTGGCTACCGCCTTTATCGCCTCATCCTTGCTGTACCCCTTCGCCATAAGCTCCTCGACGAGCATAGCGCCGTCGGAGAAATCTCCGTTGAGCATTGTGTCGTAAAGAATGTTGGCGACCTCGGTAAACGCCTCCTCGGTGGCGTTGATTCCGGCGGAAAGCGCGATATCCCGCGCGGTGTTGATAACGCTGTTTTTAAGCTCCTTCGACGCCGCGTTTTTTATGCCCTTGATATTGCTTATAGACATATGCTCGAAAAGCGACTCGAACACGCCCGACGCGATACCCGTGGCAATCACCTGCCACGTGGGCGCGCCTCGGTCTATCATATCGTTCATCGAGCTGCTCATAGCCGAAAGACCGAGCAGAACCTCGCCCGCCCACGGCACACCGACAGCCGTGCCGATACCGACTGCCGCGAGCGAGTCAAGCCCCGACATTAAGGTGTTGTATACGAATTTTCCCGTATCTCCCATATCTGCCGACGCGCCGGAGCGGAATGCTTCGGTATATTTCGCAAATTCCGAATCCTCAAGGTCTTTAAGCCCCGCGTTCATAAAATGATTTATGAGATTACCCGCGCCCTCAAGCGACGAAATTATCTGCGTTCCGCCCGACGCTATCGAGCCGAGTATTTTATGATCGTCCGCAAAGTCGTGTATCGCGTTTAGCCGCCTGCTTTTCAAGGATTCCTCAAGTCCCGCCATATAGCTTGACGCAACCTTTTCGCCTTGGGTGTTGTAAAGATAGTAATATCTGCCCCGCTCCTCGTCGGTGAGATATTTGTCAAGGCTTTCGGATTTTAACGCCTTTTTAGAAGCTTGGTTTGGCGTTGAATAAGCGGGAAAGTCCTCGTTATAATCGAGGTTTATCGACTGTATGGCTCTCGCGGTATTGATAAGCTCGTTAAGCTCTTCAATCTTTTTCGCGGGATTTACGCTGTCAAGCGCCGCCTTTCTTCCCTCCCTTGTAGAGGTATCTATGCTTTTATCGTAATCGGGGAAATAATCTTCAAAATACACCTCAACGTCCCCGTCGTATATCGGCACCTCAAACGGCTCTCCGATACCGACGAGCGTTTCAAAGCCTTTGAAAATCTCCTGCGCCTTAAGGAGCTTGTCAAGCTCGGCTTGTCCCGCCTCGATATCGTAATCGCGGTAATATTTATATTCATCCGACTCGGGTTCCGGCGCGTTTTCTATTTTTGCAAGTTCGTTTAATGCAGTCCATTTTGATATTCGGGATTGGAGATTTTGGTGTCTTTCATATGCTAACTCGCGCGCTCTTTCAGCGCTAATTGTTTTTGCCATAAATTATTCCTCCGTTTTTTTCGCGTTAGCAAAGGTTTTAATGTATTCTTTCAATTCATCATATTCATCTTCTCTCAGCCATATATCCTGTGCTTCAACGTGGAAAACTCTTCCCTCTTCCATATAATAAATGCCGTTATTATAAATGAACAATCCTTCTGCATTGTCCTCTGACGCTTTTTCCAAAAGCACCTCATTATCTTTTACTTCACTTCCCAGCCTTACGTCAAGAGCTGCCGGGTTTCCTTCACCGGTATCAACTCTAAACATTTCTCCTTCTTCAAGATTTACCAACCCCTCGATTTTGGTGTTGGCAATATCGCTTATTATAAATGGATCTTCTTTTTCCTCTACTTCATCTGCTGTAAAGGAACCGTACTTATCGTTTTTGGTTTCTTCGTCATTGTCCCCGTCTTTAATTTCAAACGTTCCTCCCAGCTCTCCGCTATACATTTTGGAAGCTACGATATTGAACAAATCGTCCAAATTATAATTCATACTGTTCAAATATTCAAAATATTGTTGACCTTCTTTGTCTCCCTTTTTAAGTGCATTTATATAGCCCTCAATCTGCTCGTCGGTAAGAGCCAAACGGTTTGCAGTAAGATATTGTTCCTCTGCCGTGATAGTCTTTCCTTCGCTGTCAACCTTGTCCTTATAGCCGTATATTTTCGCCAAAGTAGCGGTATCTTCTTGAATAGTTGCGTCTTGAATAGCCTTGGCGTAATCCTCTTCCCATATTGCTTTATCGGAGCTTTCTTGATTTTGTAGAACGCTTATTTTGTTAAGTATATTACTGCCTTCCGAATTGAATTGCGATAAAGCTCTGTCATAAAACGTGCTTTCGGCATTTCCTATTTCATTGAGATAATCGTTGTATACCTGCTGTCCTGCTGTAGAAGCATACGAATTTGCATACCCGCCGGACATTGACGAGGCTTTTCCTATTGTATCAGTCATAGCCAATGCTCCGTTTGCCCGCATCATATTAGCGTAGCTCTGATAAGCTTCATCGGTTGCCGCGTCGTATTCAAAGCTTCTGTCCGTATACTCTTTTGTTAAATTATCTATTTGCCCTTGATTTCTGCTTTCGTAATCTTCGCCTATTTCGTATTTATACCCCATTTAAAATGCCCCTTTCAACATTTTTTCTTTCTCAATATAACAAAAATAGGGGTTTAATGTAACAGGGGACAAAAAAAGAAGAGCTTTTCAGCTCTTCTTCATTGTTATCTGATATATTTGGAGTAGTTGGTGGCTCTTGTGCCTCTGGGTCGTTAGGGTCTGGAACTATTGCGTAATCAGTAATATCTAAATATACACATATTTCATCATCAGAATTACGTTTTACATTAACAATACCGGTTGCAACAACATAATCTCCGTCTAAAATTCTAGGAACATCTTGCTTAATCGAATAATATATTAACATAACATCAGTAGTATATTCTGGAAAACTAATATAAGTATTTTCATTACATTTTTTGTCTTTTTGAAGGGATATAAAACAATAATTCAATTCGCAGCTTGCCGCATATCCTTCGATAGTTACGGTTGCACCTTGGTGTTTCAACGGGTATCTTTCTATTTCTGCTTTTAAATATTCAATCGAGTAGTCTGTATATTTTAGCGTATTGCGACGTGCTTCCGCCTCTTCTTCAGCCTTTTTCCTCGCTTCTTCTACTCTTATTGCTTCCTTCGTTTCCTTAATATCGCTTTTAGCTACTTGCGTCGTCATTATTGCAAAAGCTCCATAATATAGTATAAAGAATGCAAGTAATGATAGCAAAACTATGCGACGCTTTTTCTTATTATCTTTAGTAGCCTTTGCCAAAAACAAGAAAGATATACCAATAGATATCAAAGAAAGAGCAAGCAAAATAAGCATTATCGGAAAGCTTTCTTCATAATTATTAGACGGATACGCAACTACATACCAACTAATATAATCTATAACCAAATACAGTGCCACAAAAGAAAGAGCTACCCCCAAAGACAAAAAAATGCCAAAAAACGAAAATAGAAATCCTTTTTTTACACTTCTTTTCTTTTTTAGCGTTTTATATTCTGATATACTTATTGTAACCGTTTCTTCTTTCTTTTCTGCTGTACTACCAACGGTTTCCGACGTATTTTCGCTCATATTCTCATTCATATTCTCGTCCATAACAGCCTCCGATTGAAATTTTTGTCAATTATAGCAGAAATCCGCCGAAATTTCAAGCCCTTTTTGAAAAATAATACGCTATAATTACTTTTTCTCAAAAAAATTCCTCTTGTCAAGGGGTAAATGCGAAAAAGTTTGATTTTTAATTGTAAATAAATTATGAACCGCTCAAAATAGCCGACATTTCGCGTTGGAAATGGCTTTCCGATGTGTCATATCCAAATATCCCGCGCGGGTAATTAT
>JAFTZH010000025.1 GCA_017464565.1 Clostridia bacterium | reverse complement strand
GGGCGGTTATCTTTTTGTTTTTACTTACGGTTGATAAACAAAGCCGCAAGCGCGATAAGTACCATAGCAAAAGCAAATAACGCTTCGTAGGTAACCATTCTGCAAAACAAGGTGCGTGATGAAATATCATAGGCACCACTCCTTCCTCTTTTATTCGGAAGGAGCAAAGAAGTCTCCCTCCGTAAAGAAGGAAGCTACCGCCACCGTAATGGTGTCCCAAAGGGCTTTTAAGCCACTCACAGTATATCACATATAACAAAATTTGTCAATATAATTCCCGCGGAGAGCTTTTCAGCTCTCCGCTTTTTTATACAGGTCGGCTATAATTACCTTTAGCTGTTCGTTCTGTCGGCGCAGCTGTCGGATAAGGTCCTCCTGCTTCTGCTCGGCGGTATTTCCCTTGGGATTTATCTCTGCCGTGAACGGTATAGACATTACGGATCGCCCCCTTCCTCGGTTATCTTGGATATGCTGAATATCTTACATTCGCCAACGCCCTCGATACGCAGTCTGAAATGGTCGCACCGCCTTGGAAATATCGGAAGCGAGAACGCTTTGAAGGATTTTCCCTCAATTCCTCCGAAAAACTCGTTATATCCGTCGGAATCATATTCTATATAGAAATTAACTCGGCTTCCCGCAGGGAGCGAGAGACGGAGCTGAAGCCTGCTGATATACTTCGCGTCGGGCGTGGAATATCCTATTATTCCCGTGTCGGCATACCAAGGCACGCCGTTTTCTTCTTCGTTCCCCGCCGTTCCTTTTGCGGTAAGCAGCGATTGACTCCCCGCATCGTATATATACAAATCGTCTTTGTACTGCGCCATAAAACGCGCGTCGATATCATCCTCCTTATACCACATTCCCCGGGAAATATCGTAAACGAAAAGCGTTCGCTGCGCGCTGTCGTCCGTCATAGAGATATAATATTTCCCGTCCGAGCTTCCACCCACGGCGCCGGTATAGCTCACGTTTCCGAGAGGCTCGGATATCTTATAAGACGACGAACCGTCGTAGCAGTAAACGCCGTCGCCCGTCTTGTAATATAAAACGTTTTGGATTATGCAGAGGCTCTTATGGCTCCCATCCTGCAAACCTATGCTCGTATCGGTTACAATCTGATAATTTTCGGGGTACGAGCCGTACACGATATGACAACACTTTTCTTTGAAAAAGGTGGGATATCCGCGATAATTCACCGCTCCCGTAAATCTGCCGTCGCTTCCGAGAGATACCGCGTAGCTGTCCTGCGACGTACCCTCGAAAACGTCCCAGCATTTGAAGGATCCCTGTGCCGTAGCGTATATCTCGTTGACGAATTTTCCGCTTACGTCCTTGCCGTATCTGCATCCCCAAAGCCTGTTGTTGCTCTCTATGATAAAATCAAGCTTCTTCTGAATCGGAATAAAGCTTATCGACGTTCCCGCCGTCTTGCCATCGGCAACGAGTCCCAGACAGCCGACGATATCTACGGTATCCTCCGAAAAGTATTTAGCGTTATCCTTAAGAATCATAAACTTATTTGCCGACCAGTCGCCAAGCAGGCTTCTGAAGCTGTAATCGCTGTATCCGCTCACGCTGACAGAGGTTAGCGATAGTATCTCCGAGGTCTTTTCCTCGATTATTTTACGAAGCGCGGTGCCTATCCCGCTCCCCGTCATCTTTAGTCTTATATAAGAAGGTATCTCCTGCCAGCAGCCTCTCTCGTTCCACGTGTCAAGCGCATCGGCGCAGGTGCGTATACACGCCTCGGTGTGAAAAATCCCTCCGTATTCCTTAAGGCGCACGTCGCCTATTTTTATCGGTAAATAAAAATATTCGTAATCGGAACGGATAGCGATATTGTATATTCTCTCCTCGGTCTTTCCCTGATACGTCCTCGTTACCGTTATCGTGGCAACGGTGCAAGGTCCCTTCTCTCCCGACGAAAACCAATCGGACGCCGCCTGTATCAAAACGTCGGACGCTTCCTTGCTTCTCACCTTTACGGAGAGTCTCGGATTTACCTCGTTAAAGCCTCCGTCGTCGTCTGAAAATATCAACGGCTCCACCTGGTATGAGGCTGTGCCTATTATTACGGAATATTTCAAGCTCTCGTTACATACCTTTTCTCTCGTATATACGACGCTGTCCGCGCTGTTTATCGTTACCGTTACCGGCGCGGGAATACCCGAAAGGTCCTGATAATTATTATAATCGTAAGGATTGATATATATATACGCTCCGTCGTCTGCCGAAAAGGACTTCGCCCAGAAGTCGTTTTGTCCGTCTCCGATAAGGGTATCCAATATAAGCGAGCGCAGTTCAATATCGTTTCCCTCGCTGTCCACAAGCCGAAAGGACGCCGCACCCTCAAAGCTCTGCTCCCTTCCGTATATACTTCCGTAATCGGAAAGGTTTGCCGTATTGAGATAAATCATATCGGGAAATACGAGAAGATACGCTCCCATTGATATCATCTGTCTTTCTCCGCTGACGCCGCCGTCAAGCTCCACGCTTTTATCTCCGTAATACAGAACGCTTCCGTCAATATACGCAAGCTCGTTCTTCGCCGTAAGGCCGTTACATTCGGATACCGCGCGGACTATTCCGCGTTTTCTCCTCGGCGAGAGCGCCGGATAATTCCCGCTTGATAGGTTCTTCATATCGTAAAACTCACCGTCTCCTATCCTTACGTTATGATTATATCCTCCAAAGGTCTGTATTATATCTCTCGTCTGCTCCGCTTCGTACAGTTCAGGCGCGTACATATCAATACCTCCTCATTGGGAATCTTATATTCGGAAATTCTTTTTTTCTGTTTCGGTGATACCAGCGCGTAAACGCGTCGTACATCTCGTTGAAAAGTATACGTGAGTTGTTATATTTCACGGTATCTCCGCTCAAACGGCATATCTCTCCGTCGAGATACAGCACGTAAAGTCTGTCGTAAGGATACGGTACGAGAAGCTCGGTGTCCCCCGGCGTTTCATCGCCGTATCCCGAAAAGCCCTCGGAACTCTGCGGCTCAAAAAGCTCGTAATATATTCTTCCGTCAAGCTCGGATAAGAGGTTTCGTTTTACTCTCTTGCCGAGCATATTTCCCCGAAGCTCGTCGGCTTCGATTATGGCTTTGTCTATGGTCATTTTTCACCTCAAAATAAATATCGGAGGGAGCAAAGCCCCCTCCTTTTATGTTTTTACGAATGTTTGTTTTCGGGACTTCTGAACGCGCGCTGGTTTCTCACGCGTATCTCCTCGTTCGCGGCTCTCTGCGCCTCGTCAAGAACGTTTGCCACGCTTTCAGGTACCTCGACCTCAACGCCGCGCTGTATCTTGTAGGGCTTGAAGTTCACAGACACGAACACGTCCTGCGAGGCGTTTTTTCCCTCAAGCAGCGGCAAAATCACCTTAACCTTCTTTTCTGTCTTTGCTGCGGAATTTGCTGACATAATTTAATCTCCTTCACCCGAATCAGTTTGCGTCATCGTTGTAGGACGAGTTGGATTCCACACGGATAACGCGCTCCTCGTAAAGAATCTTCGCGCCGTGCATAAACTTGTAGCCTATGGTTGAAAACTGCTCAAGGGGACCGCCTATCTCGGACTTATCCTTGATTATCATTTCCATACCCGCGCCCTCAAGCGCTACCTTGCCCCACGCGTCCTTTCCGAAAAATACCGTCGCGTATACCGCTCCGCTGTCCTGCGCGTAAACCTTCGCTGTATTCGATTCGATAAACTTTACACCGTGAAGCTCGCCTATTTCTCCCTTGAATATCTGCTGTACCGAATTGTATTTGTGAAATTCCTTCCATTCATCGCTGTTTCTGAGGTCCTCGGCGACCGACGGATGAATGATTGCTACGTAATATCCGTTTATTTTAGGTGCCTTCATCTTTTTGAGATAGGTCGCCGCCTTGTTTACCATTTCGGGAGTAAGACGGGAGGTTCCGTCAAGCTGTGCTCTCGACGCAGGCACGGTTCCGTTTGAGAGCGGACAGTAGGATACGCCCGTACCCGTAAGCACGGCGTTTCGGGTGAGAAGGTCCTCGGTCTCGCCTCCCGCGGTCCCCATTTCCTCCGCCGCGCCGAAGATAACGTCGTCGTAAGCCTCGTATTCGAGCACGTCGGATACCGAAACGAAATCGCCGTGCTGTGAAAGAGTAGCGGTTACGTTCTCCATTCCGAGACTCGAGCCGGCAGGCGCCACGCCCTCCTCAAGAGGAGTAACGGCGGGAGAGAAGGTCTTGAATTTTCTCCACTCCACGCTGTTTCCGTGAGTTACGGTCTGCTCCTTTCCGAACTGATTCCATACCATCTCCTCCTTGGCGTTTTCAAGAAGGGTGGTATCGTAAAACTCCTTCATAGTGGGAGACATCAAATCGGTAGTGGTTTTAGTCATATTCGCGGTAATATCCGCGAAAAGCTGAAGATTGAAATTTTCAAAATAGATTTTTTTCATAATAACTCCTTTTCAGAGAGGCTTACCACCTCCCCGCTTTATTTCTTTGCTGTGCCGCCCAGGCGCGCAGAGCGTCAAGCCCCATAGTCCTGAAATCGGGCACCGTTCCAGCGGCGTTTGAAGCCGCGGACAATCCTCCCTCGGAGGGCCGTGAGCGGTTTGCTCTTACGCTGTTCGCCACGGTGCGCTGTGCCTTTGCTTCGGCATCGGCCACGGCGCGTCTTTGAAGCGTTCTGTGATTCAACGCCTCGTAGGCCTGCGTGGTGTCTCCGCCGAACGCCGCCGTAAGGCGTCTGAAGCGTTCGTCGCGGATAGCAGTATCAAGGTCAAAATCGGGATAGAGCTTTCTCGTCTCCTCACTCTTCGCGCGGAGAGCGTTTATCACCCTGTCGTTTTCTTCCTTTTCCCGCGCCGCTTTTGCCTCCTCCTCCGCTTTCGCAAGCTGTCTTTCAAGCCCCATAAGGCGTTTTGCCTCCGAAAGAGGCAGATCGTGTTCCTCGGCGTAGCGCTCGTATACGCTGTCGTCATCCTTTATCGCCTCCGACAGCTCCGCTCTGAAATTCTCGGAGTTCACGTCAAGTCCGTATTTCTGTCCTATAAGGGATAAAAGCTCGTTTGCCTCTTTGCTTTCGGCATCGTGCTTTTTCATTCTGTCCCTGATGACCTTCTGCAAGTACTTTTCGTGTTCCTGCTTGTAGTCGTCGGACTCTATCATTTCCTTATAGGTCGGCTTTCTCGCCTCGTCCGAGCTTCCTTCGGTGGAATTTGCTTTTGGGCGGTTCTTCTTTTGCGCAGTGTCGACATTCTGCGTCTTTTTCTCCGCCGCAATATCGTAGTACCTTTTAGCGCGTTCGGGAATATTATGCGGGTAAGCCGACCCTGTCGCTCCCGCCGCTTCTCCCGCGGCTCCCGATCCACCGCCGTCCGCCGCGCCGCCACCGTTTCCTCCTGCGTCAGCGAAAAGCTGAAGATCGAATAAATAATGCAGTGCCATAAGCACCCCTTCCTGCCGATTAGGTCGGCGACTCCATACTGCCGATTAGGTCGGCGAGTCCGTAGTTTTATATATTTACAATCGGCACCTGCCGAATGTAGCTTGGGTAATGCTCCGCCAGCTCGGAAAATCCGCCTCTCGCAAGCTCGAATACGGCGAGACAGCTTTGCTCAAAATAGTCTTTCGGTAAAACTCTCACCTTTCCGAAACCGCCGTTTACGTCTATCTCGTATTCCGCAAGCTCCTCCGTATGAGCGACGAAAAATTTGGCGAGCGAGCACAAGAGCGCGGACGCTCCCGCGCACACTATATCTCTGCCGTACGGCGCCTGTCCCGCGTGCCCTTTTAGTATAATTCCGTATCTGCCGTCGAAAGCCACTTCTATCATCACGATACCTCCGTGCTGTTTCTTGCCCGGCTTCTCGCTTTTTCCACCTGCTTGTTCTCACCTATCTTTTTTTCGGGGTCCGCCGCTTCCCTCGGGTCAACCGAACCGCCCGGCATAGGTATACCGCCCTGCGCCATATTCTGCCCTATCATAGCAATCGCCTCGGCGTCGCCGTATTTTTGAGCGAGCGCCATACAAAGCCGTTGATATTGCATAAGCGCGTCAAGCAGCGTTCCGTTTTGGCGCAAGCGCTCGATAAGCTTATCCTTGCTGTCAAAATCCATCATATCGAGACAGGCTATCGCCTGATCTGCCATCTGCGGATTGAAAAAGCCCATTTTATAGAAGGACAGAGACAACTCGTTTATCTCCATTTTCTTGTAGGGGTTTGCCTTCTCCGCCGTTATCTCTATATCGAACTCGGGAATACGAAGCCCCATATCCATACCGTTGACTGAAGGCTGAGGAACGCCGCGCAGATGCGAGTTGTCGTATTCCATAAACTGCTCCGCGCCCATCGCCGCGTCGGGAGAGACGCGGAACCATCTGCGCGTATCGTAAAACTGACGTATCAGCTCCACGACCAGCTCCATAACGTGAGAAAAGGTATTATAAAAGGTCTTATTTATAAATCTCGAATTTTTTCCCGACGATTCCTGAAGCGCCGCTATTGCCGACGCGGCTGTAACTCCGCTCGGCGCCGCGCCGTTGTTCACGTCGAGATTTGAGGTAACGTATTTAAGCTCGTCTATCTTCATATTCAAAAACTCAAGATAATTTCCCTGAAGCGCCTTGCTGTCTATCTGCTTGGTGCTCGTCTCCGAAAGAGACGAGACCTTGACGAAGGTTTTTCGCCAATCGGCAAGCTCCTCCTCGGCAAGAGCGTTATCGGCGGTCGTGAGAAATCTCGGCTTCGCGCCCATAAGCGTGTTTTCGACCACCGCCTCGTTTATCAGGTCTATCTGGAGCTGAGCGTCCGCGCCTATATCCACCATTCCCGTTCCGTACAGACTCTGCTCTATATGATAGAGCGACTGCACCTCAAACGGATATCTTCCGTGGTCGTAAAGACCGTTCGGGTACAGCTCGGGTGAGTTCTCGGTGGACTCAAGGCAGGTGGTATCGGCGTATTTGCAGTAGTGCAGAACTCCGTTTTTGCGATAGTAAACGTCCACGACCGCTATCTTGTTGTGCGTATCGGCGCGTTCGTCGGTAACGAACTCCTCGGGTCTTATCGCCTTTCCCTTTATGCCGAGGGCTTTATCGGGATATTTCTGCAAGAGCAAATCCTTCTCGACAAGCTCGACCGTAAAGACGTAAGCCGAGCGCTGAAGGTCGGTTATCCCCGGCTCCCAGAATATATTAAGCACGTTCACCTCACGAATGGCTATATCTCCCAGCCCTCCGTGAAGATTGCCGTCCCAATATACGTGGTAAACCCCAACGCCGTTTTTAAGCGTATATTCCGAGACCTTTCTGTAGGTCTCCTCAAAATCGTTCTGCGCTATTATAACGGGAACTACGCTTGAAAGCTTCTTCGCTTCCTCGATATCGTCCTTCTGCCTCGGTCTGAAATTTGCCGTCGGGTAGGACTCCATAACGTCGGCAAGCTTGGACTGAATACAGGTAAACAGCCACGCCGTCGAGGGAATGGGCTGTTCTCCCTTTTTGCGGCTCCCTTCCTTCCACTGACGCATACGCCAGAATCGCTCGTTGTTTTTTATCTTCTGTTCTATTCCGCTCCGCGCGTTCTTGTAGGTACGCAGTATACCGTTCCACTCTGCCATACGTCTCTCGTCCACCGACGGCGAGAGTGCTTCCCCGCTCCCGTCGGTCTCCCGCTCCGCGTCCTCCGAGGCTTTTTCGCTCTGCTTTGCGAATATTTTTAACAAAGGATTTGGCATCAATACCTCCTTATACTTCCGTGATATGAATATATTTTACCGCCCGTCTCCTTGAACTGATCGAGCGGATCCGCTCTGCGCCCGTACTCCTCGGCTTTGGCAGCCGCCCTTATCGGCCTCATCATACAAAAGTACCGCGCCGAATCGGCAAAATGATCCTCTCCCGTGGTATCAAGGTCCTCGGGAACGGTCTTTGAATACTCCAAAAGAGGCAGCGTTCTTATCGCGTGCCGGCAGGTATTGAAAAAATACATCATCGGTCTGCCCGTCTCGTCGAATGCCAGACGGTAGTGCATCTGCATCCAGCCCGCTATCCTCGTTTTATCGGATTTTTCAAAATACACTCCGTGCCTCTCCGCGCTCTCGACTATCGCCTCGCCTCCGTCCGACGCCCATATGGCGCTGTCGGCAACTCCTCTTATACTCTTTCCGACAAGCCATCTGTGCTCGCGCTCGACTCTCGCTATCTCGGAAAAAACCTTGTCCGAAGACCATTTCACGCCCTCGTCAGCGCTGCCGCCGCAGCCGTACATCTGCAATATAAGATAGGCTCTTCCGTCCCCATCCACCGCCCACCAATCGCAGGAAAACGGCTTTGAATAGCCCCAGTCGAACGAACGGTATATCTCCCAGGACGCGGGTATCTCAAACGGCTCTATAACGTGAGTATAAAGCCTGTCCCCGTAATGCTCGGGAGCGTCGGTAAATTCCTCGAAAAACTGTCCGTCGAATATATCCCACGAGCCTTCGAGCCACGCGCGGCGAAGCTTGGGCGGAAGCGCCTCAAGCTTTCCGACGTAATCGGGGTCGCTCTCCATAAGAGCCTTGTTATCGGTCGGAAGAGCCTGGATAAAGCTGTAATCGTCGGGATTCTCTCTGTCGGAAAATTTTCTGTCTATAAACAGCCGCTTCACCCAGGTATGCCCGACGCCACCGGGATTGCAGGTAATATACATTCTTTTCGGAAAAGGGTTTACGCCTCTGACCGTGGCTCTTATTATCGAGAACCATTCCTCGGGTATCTGCGTTGCCTCGTCTATCGCGAGCACGTCGTATTCCTGTCCCTGAAAGGTCTGATTGAGCTTGTTCTGATTATCGGCGTAGCAGAGCTGAAGCGTCGAGCCGTTTGGAAAAAGAAAAATCTTTTTGGATTCGTTATAATCGGCAACTCCGACCAGCTCGCGAAGCAGAGGCACGACGTGGTTGTTGCGAAGCTCGGGATAAGTCCGTCTGTATATCCCGCACTTTATGCCCGCGTAGCGCAGACACAAAAGCGCGAGCTTTCTTCTTATCGCCCAGGATTTTCCGCCGCCCCGCGCCCCTCCGTATCCGACGTACTTGTGAGTATCGAGAAAAAACAGCCTTTGCTTCTCGTTGGGGGCGCTCATTCGGTAATTCACCGTCATATCGAATAATCCTCGCCGCTATCCCCGAAGATAACCTTTATCTGCGTCCTCTCGTCCTCCTTCTCATTCCTCTGAACCTCCTTGATATTTTTCAAGGATTTGGCGAGAATATCAATAGTCGCGGGAGATATTTCGCAGTCGTCGTCGGCAACTATTTTCTCTATGCGGGAGAGCAATTTGTCCGAAACCGACAGCAGCCTCGTTACTCTGTTTACTTCCTCTTTCTTGACGTTTTTCAGCGTTTCTGCCATAACCTTGCCTTTATGTTGCCTTTTGCTGTCCGACCACCCCTCAACCTTCGCCCGATGCTCAAGCGTGGCGCGCGAAACACCGTATTTTTGAGCAAGCTTGCGATAGCTTGAGGTATCGTCGGTTATATACTCCGCCTTAATAGTATTCCAATCTGCCGAAACCACCAAAAACCTCCCTTCCGACAGCCTTTGCGTATATGATACAATAACGAATTATCCGAAAGTAACACCCCTAAACGAAAAGCGGAGAGGTTTTGTTTCCTCTCCGCAGGGCTTATTCCTCGATATTGCTTGAAAGCATAATATACAGCGGGCATTTGCAGCACCCGAATATCCGATTGCAGAATTTATCCGCGTGCTCCGTTTTCCCCGCACTCGTATCGAAGGAAATATGTATGTGGTTTTCCTTTAAAAATCCGTTGCAGTGTATTTTCCTCGTGTCCTGACCTACGTAAAAAGGACACTTGGCGTATTTATCCCGAAAATCTGACGTTTCTATCACCTCTTTTTAGTCTGCTTCGCAAGCTCTTTTTCGGCTCTCTTTACCGCCGTGTCAAAAAAATCGTCGGCATCAAAGCTTCCGTTTTTCTTTTTTACGCCGTCCTTCTCCGCCCAGAGAAGTATCGTGGCGCAGTGGTCCTTTATCTTATATCCCTTGCTCTTTATCTTTCTTGAGAAGCTTTCTATCAGCTCCTCGGCAACCGCCTTTCCGTAGCGTGATACTATCTCGCCCTTCTCATCCTCCGACAAAAGCACGTTGCCGAAGCTTCCAAAGGCGCAAAGCTTTGCGGAATCCCTCTCTCTTTCGCGCTTTCCGCTCTCTTTGCTTTCATATACCTTTACTTTGCTTTCTTCTGCTTTACTTTGTCGGTTTTCTTTATTCTTATCGGGGTTTTCTTTGATTTTATCGGAGTTTTCCCTGACGCTCTCGCTCATAAAGACGCATTTTTCAAGAATACCCCTCGACACGTCCTTTCTATCCTCGACGTTGAGCAGAAAGTATTCCTTTATTATCCTTATATAATCGCGTCCGTTGAACATTCTCACGTACCGCCGCTGGATACCCGCCGACGTCAGCACGCCGTACTTATCAAACACGGTTTTGTCAAAGATACCGCACCTGATACAGCCGGCTATAAGCTCGTCCGCAAAGGACGGACTGCAACCGCATCCCGCACCGTCTGACACAAGGTAGCACTTGCTTCTGTCCCATTTCATAAAATATCCGTCTTTTTTATATATCTCACAGAGAACGTAGTCGAGAAGATACATTCCTTTCGCCCCGAACTCCGCGCGCAGAAGGCGTATCTTGTCGTCCGAATAAAAATCCGTATCCTTCGGAAAGTAGCTTACCCCGTCGCTTAACGGGCGCGCCATATCAGGTTCCCTTCAGAGCGGGAAATAATTTTTTAGCGGTTCTCAGCGACAGCGGAAAGCCGGACAAAGCTCCCTCTCTCTCGCCGCAAAGAACTATCGTACCGAAAAAATCGTTTCCGCATATCCTGCAATTATACGGAAGCTCGGCTTTACCGTCGCTTCTGCCGTATAAAATACAGCAATCGGACGCTATCCTCGCCTTCTCCGCGCTCCCGCCAAGCAGTCCGCTAAAGCTATCCGCCGTATCGGGTACGTAAACGTATCGGGCTTTTTTCATAGGACTTTTTACTATGACCTTGATATTCATATTTTTCTCCTGTTGATTTTTAGTAAAATTCGTGATATAATATAAAAGCAATTCAGATAGTCCAAAATCTATATTGCACCTTGACCGCAGCGTTTTGCCGAACGTTGCGGTCATTTCTTTTTTCGCACGACGCCCTGCCTCTCTCCGTATTCGACAATACGCCGAAAAAGCATACAAAGCGCAAACGCCGCCGCGCCGCCGACCGATATTCCTATTATTCTCTCCCACATTACGCACCTCCGTAAACTCCGTCGGTTACGCCTCTCCAAAGACTCAGATACTCGGGCTTGCATTTATAAACGCACCCCGCCCGCATATCTCGTACCTCCGCCGACAATACCTCTTTCCCGTCGGGATAGCTCTCGATTATCGAGGTTATCTGCCCTACGAGCGAAAAGCCTCTCTCCCTGTCATCGTAAAGCACGGGAATACCCTGCTTTGCCGCAAGAGTTATCGTTTCTCTGTCAAGCATTTTCAACTCTCTCCTTTTCGTGCGTCATACGCGCCCCGCAGAACGGACAGTAGTTCATATAAAACATTTTATCCTGACGCTTCTTTGCCGATTGCCAATGATCGCACAGCGAACAGCGGTAGACCGCCTTATCCTTTCCGCGATAGCTCGCGTCAAGCACCCAGCGTCCCGTAAGCGCGGGGCGCGCGCCGTCTTCCGAATACTCTTCGCCTTTTATTTTTTCGGTTTTTTCATCCTTCATTTTTATTCCTCCTCCGCTACCTCCGCGCCCACGGAGCGCAAATAATCCGTAAGCTGCTTTCGGTATATGATAAATACCCACTGCGTCAGCTTTATAGCCACGCCTATGGGAAATTCTTTATGTATTATTCCTTGCTTGAGAGCGTCGAGAGATATTGATATTCCCGCGTCTCTGAACATTTCCGCCGCTTCCTGAACGGTTACGGTGATACCCGTATTTTTCATTTTTCCTCCTTTCAAAAATTTTTACGTGCGTAAAACGATTTTTTCATATCTCTCCTCTCGATTTCGGCGTTTTTTCGGTCAAGCCCTCCTTTTCATACGCTCATCTTACGAATTGATGGTTTCAAGCAGCTCGTCCGCTGTACATTCAAGAATATCAGACAGCTTTTTCAGCATAAAAATATCGGGATTTCTCGCGCCCGTTTCATACTGACTGACGGCGGACTTTGTAACGTTCAGCTTTTGTGCAACGTCCGCCTGCGTCATTCCGAGTCTCTTGCGGTATTTTTTGATATTTAACATACTACTACTCTCCTTTCTCGATTACTTTGTCGATAATAGCTAAATCAAGCTGTTATACCTCTCGTTACCAAAACGACTATGCACAAAAGCTTTCGTTGTCAGCAATACGAAAAATATTGTTGACAACGATAACGATTCGTGATATTATGTTTGTGAATGAGATAACGGTCAGTAAACAAATAGTATCTGTTCGTTTTAAGATGACACGGGGCTTGACGAAATATGTCAACAAAAGTTGACGCAAACATTATAACTTACATTTGTAAGCTTGTCAATAACAAATTGTAAGATTTGCATACTTTTGTAGGTTTGCACAAAAAATATTCCTGCGCCCGTCCCTCTCTGATTTTACAAACAGCCCGAAAAAAACAAAGTGAATATCGCAATAAAACACGGTATTTCTTTAGCAATTCAAAGGGCGGGAAAGGATTTTTACGGCTATGGACACTACGGTTTCAAGAATAAAACAGTTGGCAAAGGAACAAGGCAGAAGCCTCTCCTACCTCTGCCGTCAGATAGGTATGAGCAGCAGAACCTATTTCACCGATATCGAGAGAAGCGGAAGAACGATACCGGCAGATAAGATAAAAAAACTCGCGCGGATATTTGACGTATCGGCAGATTATCTTCTCTGTCAAACCGATGAGAAAGGCTCGTATTCGGAGAGCGGCAGGCTTACCTTGTCGCTTACGGGACACGAGATAAAGCTGATAAACGCCTACCGCTCACAGCCCTCTATGCAAACGGCGGTTGACAAGCTTCTCGGACTGTCGGAAAGCGATGACGAATACGTAAGCCTTTACGTCGCCGCACATTCCGACGATAACCGTCAGGACGCTTTCGTCGTTATGAACAAAGACCAATGGAAAAAGATAGAAAACGCGCCCGAGACCGACGACCCGCTTATGTAAAAAATATATCAAAATCCGCAGAGCGATTTATTTCTCTGCGGATTTCTTAATGATCGATTGACTATTTTTCAATATAACGTATTGACAATTTCGGCAAAATATGGCAAAATAGAACTTAACGCTGAAAAAAGCCAATTAAGCACGAAAGGCAATTTTTTGAATCTATATGTACTACGGAGCATACAAAGACATACGAAACAGCGCGTGGAAATGCTTGATTGATTTCAATATCGGCAGCTTACCCGTCGATATACTGAAAATCACCCGCTTTGCAAAAATCCGTGTTATACGAAACAGCTCGGTCAACGAGCTTATGCCGGGAGAAAACGGAAAATCATATTTTGACGGAAGTAAATGGATAATAATTTATAACGACGAAAATCCTACGAGCGTCTCCCGCTTTACTATCGCTCACGAGCTGGGGCATATTTTTCTCGGACACGAGCTGAAGCGCGTAAAATATCTGAACGCCAACGAATTTCGCTCAAAGCCGAGAGCCGAACAGGAAGCGGATATGTTTGCCGAAAGACTTCTCTGCCCCGCGTGCGTGCTTTGGGAATTAAATCTGTACTCTCCCGAGGATATAGCGGATATTTGCAGAGTTCCGCAAAGCGTAGCCAACGTGCGTGCGTCCCGTATGCAAGAGCTATACAAACGCAATAAATTTTTATCAAGCCCTCTCGAAAAAGAACTGTATATAAATTTTTTTGAATACCTGTCGGGTCAAAAGGGAGACGGATATACAAACGTAGATAACAACGTCTCAATGAAAGGAGGAGCCGCGCCGTTATGATATGCTCCAAATGCAAAAAAGAAATAGAAAACGACAGCACGTTTTGCCGCTTCTGCGGTAAAAAGCTCGTATCAACTCCAAAAGCAAAAAAGATAAAAAGAGCCAACGGAACGGGTACTGTTACCCGTCTCTCCGGAAGACGGCGGAAGCCGTGGATAGTACGTATCTTCGTCGATATAGATGGAGAACGCAAGCGGGTTACTTACGGGAGCTATGCCACGCGCGCCGAGGCGGAGATAGCTCTTGACAATATAAATATCAAAGGACACCTCTCTGCCGACTTCAAGATAACGGTGGGGCAGGCATACGAGCTTTGGAGCAATACGCATTACTCTACCCTCTCACCGAAGGGTATTGACAGCTACGAGACGGCTTGGAGATTTCTAAAGCCCCTCTCCGACGTAAGACTTTCCGAAGTCAAGACTCAACATTTTCAGCAGATTGTAAACTCCGCCGCAGAGCAAGGAAAATCCTATTCGACGGTAGCGAAAATCTCTCTGCTCGCCTCAAAGATATGCAAATGGGGCGTTCAGAACGATATCATAGATAAGGATTACGCTTCTTTCGTAACGATAACCGCAAAAAAATCGCCCCCGAAGGAGCGATTTACTGACGAGGAGCTTGATAATCTCAAGAAATTTTATGAGAACACGCGGGATTTGCGTATAGGCGTAATATTGCTTATGTGCTATACGGGGCTTCGCATAGACGAGTTTCTGTCTATGAAAAAGACCGACTTCTACGACGGCTGCCTCCACGGAGGAAACAAGACCGAAAAAGGAAGAAACAGAGTCGTTCCCGTTCCCGACGCGGTGCTTCCTATCCTTGAACGCCTGTTAAGCTCGGAGGGCGAATATCTTTACCCGTCGGCTTCGGGTTCAAAGTTCAACCCCGATAATTTCAGAAAAAGAGTATATTACAAAGCCCTCTCGGACGCGGGATACAGCGACGAGGATCTGAAAAAGCGCAATCCGCACGTATGCCGTCACACGTTTGCGTCGATATGTGCGAAAAAGGGCGTTGACCCGAAAGCGCTTCAGGACATTATCGGACACAAGCAGATAGAGACGACTTTGAACACCTACACCCACACCGACGTTGAATGGCTGAAAAACGCCGTAAAAGATTTGTAAAACATCATAAAAAAACGAACCGCGGATATAATTCTCCGCGGTTTATTTTTCGCAAAAGAAAAATTTTCAAAATTTTTTTGAAAAATTTGGAATATCCCTATTGACATTTTGTTACCGCTATGGTAGAATTGCAACAGAGAGAACCGAAATTCGTCCGTTCTCGACACCTCAAAAGATATCAAAGCGATACCAACCGTCCCGATTTTACGCGATTTTTGGCGTATATCGCAAGAAAGATTTCGCGCAAAAGAAAAAGCTCTGCGCGCCTTTATTTCAAGACTTTGCAAAGCTTTTTGCGTGGAGCTGGTGATGTGACTCGAACACACGACCTGCTGATTACGAATCAGCTGCACTACCGACTGTGCTACACCAGCAAATATAAAATTGATACGATTTTTAAGCAACAGTAATATTATAACTGCAAACGAAGCTTTTGTCAAGACTTTTTTTCAAAAAAGCTCAAATTTTGTACGTTGTAATTTTTGTTGCTTTTTTTGTATTTTTGTGTTAGAATAATATAGTTATCAAAATCTTTAAATACGGGAAAAGCTTATGAACCTATGTGATATAAAAAGTATTAAACAGCTTATGGCTATGTTTTCTCTGAATTTCAGAAAGGAATTCGGTCAAAACTTTCTCACCGACAATATGGTGGTAGAGGATATAGCGGATGCCTGCTCCTCGGACGAAAACGCCGCCATACTTGAAATAGGTCCGGGTGCCGGCTCTCTTACAAAAGAGCTTGCCCTGCGATACAGAAAGGTAATCGCCGTCGAGATAGACAACGGGCTTATCCCTCTTTTGAAATACACTCTCGGAGATTTCAAAAACGTAACGCTCGTCAACGCCGACGTAATGAAGCTTAACCTCGGCGATCTGCTCTCGGACTCTTTTGCGGAGGGCAGCGTCTCGGTCTGCGCAAATCTTCCTTATTATATAACCACCCCCATTATGATGTCGCTTCTCGAATCGGGACTTCCCTTCGACTCTATCACCGTTATGATACAGCAGGAGGTAGCCGACAGGCTGTGCGCCTCGGCAGGCAGCAAGGCTTACGGCGCGATAACCGCGGTGCTGAATTATTACGGCACGGCTGAAAGACTCTTCACCGTTACGTCTGACAAATTCCTGCCCGAGCCTAAAGTAGACTCCGCCGTTATAAAAATAACTCTCCACAAGCAAAAGCCATACGTCCCTCTTGACGAGGCGACCTTCTTCAGAACGATACGCGCGGCGTTTGAGCAAAGAAGAAAAACTCTTCCCAACGCACTCTCTGCGGTCTTTGGAGAGTTGTCAAAGGAAACTATCACTAAAATAATCACCGAAAAGTGTTCCCTGCCCGCCGATATACGCGGAGAACGCCTTGACACCGCGCAGTTTGCCGCTCTCTCTGACGAGCTATTCCGTGAAATAAAAAAGAACGTTTAGCAAAAAGCGGCATTATCGTTGACAAATACGGGAAAATAATATATAATTTGGTTGTTATAAATAATAAATTAAAGAAAGGCTTAAAAAATGACTATCTACGATGAACTCGTTGCCAGAGGACTTATCGCTCAGGTAACAGACGAAGAAGAAATAAAGGATATGATAAACAACGGCAAAGCCGTTTTCTATATCGGATTTGACCCCACTGCCGACAGCCTGCACGTCGGACACTTTATGGCACTCTGCCTTATGAAGCGTCTGCAAATGGCGGGAAACAAGCCCGTCGCTCTCATCGGCGGAGGCACGGCAATGATAGGCGACCCATCGGGACGCACCGATATGCGCCAGATGATGACGAGGGAAACTATCGAGCACAACTGTGCCTGCTTCAAGAAGCAGATGAGCCGCTTTATCGACTTTTCGGATGGAAAAGCGGTTATGGTAAACAACGCCGATTGGCTTCTCGGTCTCAACTACGTTGAGGTTCTCCGCGACGTAGGAGCCTGCTTCTCGGTAAACCGTATGCTCTCTGCCGAGTGCTACAAGCAGAGAATGGAAAAAGGACTATCCTTCCTCGAATTCAACTATATGATAATGCAGTCCTACGACTTCTATCATCTCTATCAGACTATGGGCTGTAATATGCAGTTCGGCGGAGACGACCAGTGGTCGAATATGCTCGGAGGAACCGAGCTTATAAGGCGCAAGCTCGGTAAGGACGCTTACGCTATGACGATAAATCTTCTCCTCAATTCCGAGGGCAAGAAGATGGGCAAAACGCAGTCGGGCGCCGTATGGCTTGACCCCGAAAAGACCTCTCCCTACGACTTTTATCAGTATTGGAGAAACGTCGCGGACTCCGACGTTCTCAAATGTATCAGAATGCTTACCTTCCTTCCGCTTGAGGAGATAGACGCTATGGATTCGTGGGAGGGCGCGCAGCTCAACCGCGCTAAAGAAATTCTCGCGTACGAGCTTACCTCTCTCGTTCACGGCGAGGAGGCGGCGAAGAAGGCTGAGGCGAGCGCAAAATCTCTCTTCGGAGCCGGAAACAACGCCGACGCCCCCGTAGTCGAGCTTTCCGACGCGGATTTCACCGACGGAGTTATAGATATCGGAACGCTTCTCGTCAAAGCGGAGCTCGTCGCCTCAAAATCCGAGGCGAGACGCGCCATTGAGCAAGGCGGAGTTTCTGCCGACGGAGAGAAGATAACCGACGTAAAGGCGGTATTTTCAAAAGCCGACCTCGCGGACGGAAAGACCTTCAAAAGAGGAAAGAAAAGCTTTAAAAAGGTAGTGGCGAAATAATTTGTACGTAAGAAATACGACGATACCTATTACGCCCCGAATTGCCGCAAGTTCAAATCGGTTCTCGCGGAAAAACGGAAAAACCGAAATATAACGTAGCTCCCCGCGGCAGATATATCTGCAGCGGGGAGCTTATATATATGCAGTAGAATTCCCATTCGTATATAAAATTTATTTTTCGCCGTTCGGCTTTTTAAAATATTTTATAGCTATAACTACCGCTAAAGCCACCATTACTATCCCGCATATTAAATCTATAACAACCCATACTTCTTTATCTAAATAAATGGGAAATATCGGATTGAATACGATTATCATTACCGCTATTATACCGTTTATAATATTAAGAAAATTTTCAGACAATATGCTGTTCAAAGCCAAAAGTACAAACAAAGAGACAAATGAAAATATACGCAAAAACGTATAATAACCGTAATCCAAATCCAGAATTCCAAGAAAATAAAGGGCTGCAAGAATAATGGATATTACAAATCCCGACTTTGCCTCTTTTTTTATTGATGACGTTTTTTTCATAGTCAGTTAAGCTTCTTTCTAAAAATATTGTAAAAAAGTGCGCCCACAAGGGACGCACCGAAAAAGTGAATCCCTCATTGTCGCCAAACAATTTCAGTACCTCTTTCGAGAAAACGGAAAAGAGAGAAACACCTTTTACCAAAGTATAGTTTCTCTGAAGAGGCTTTTTTATGAAATTGTTTGGCAATATTATTTTACTACAAATTCAAAAGAAAGTCAACATATTTATTATTTGGAAAAAACATAGGGCACATTAATAATGTGCCCTATGTTTTTATTTATTCGGTTATGTATCAGTCAACCTTTTCGTACTTAACTCCGCCGATTTTGATGTAGTCATCGCCTTCCTCAAAATCAAGAGTTCCCGTAAAGTCTGCCAAAACAGCTTTTGCCTTTTCGTTTTCAACATTCTCTTCGTCAACGAAATCAAACGTAATCTTATCGTCCTCGATAGTGTAGGTTCCGTCAACAGATGCTACCTCACCGAGAAGAGTTACGGTAATGCCAAGCTTAACGTCGCTACCGTCAAACGTGAGCGTTGTTCCCGTTCCGAGAATGTCAGCGCTGTACTTACCCGAAAGCTTCTTTGCGCAGGAAGCAAGAGCCATACAAAGCATAAGAGCCGTCATAACGAGCGCCAATACCTTAATTGTTTTTTTCATAACTAACCTCCTATGGTTTAATGTAATAAGATTTTATCATTTTTCGAGCGTTTTGTCAAGGCTATGTGAAAAATATGTGATAGATATTTTTTCATAAGCCAGCCAAAGAACTATAAACGCTATGCACGAATAAACGAACAGGTTTCCGATATAAGTAAACAGCGTATTTCCCTGTCTCGCGTACACATCGGCGCTTATCTGACCCTCGGTAAGCGCGCCGAGCGACTCCACGCTCTCTCCGCGGGGCGTGATTATGCTTGATATTCCCGTATTCGCGGCACGTACTACGTATCTTCCGTTCTCTATCGCGCGAAGCTTCGCCTGCGCGTTGTGCATATAAAGCGCGGCTGAATCGAGGAACCACGAGTCGTTAGTCGAGAGGGCTATTATCTCCGCTCCCTCAAGCGCCGACGCGCGCGAAAGCTCGTCGTAAATAGAGTCAAAACAGATTATCGAGCCTATCTTCACTCCGCCGATATCCATTATCTCGGTTCCCACGCCCTCAGCAAGATCCTCCGAGAGCATAGAAAGCTCGGTGAGCGGGGGGATAAGCACCTCAAACAAGCCCCTCATCGGAACGAATTCTCCGAACGGAACGAGGTGTCTCTTGGAATACACCGTCTCGTGAAAGCTTCCGTCGGGAAGAACGGCGATTATCGAATTAAGCTCCATTCCGTCGTCGTTCGTGGTAAACGCTCCGACGAGGATCGTAACTTCATTCTCCCTCGCCACTCTCGAAACGTAGCTTGCCATAGAACTGTTGCTCTCAAGATTATAAGGAAGCGCAGATTCGGGCCAGACCACTATCTCCGCCCCCTCTGCCGCCGCCTCGGCGGTATATTTTTCGTAAACGTCAAGTGTTTTCTGCTTCGCGTTTATATCCCATTTGTCCTGAGATGATATGTTTCCCTGCACGGCGGAGACGGTTATCGGCTCTCCCTCGTCGGTATTCGTAACGTAAAGCAGCGCGCCGACCGCAGTGTTGAGCAGGAATACACCCGCCGACACCGCCGCGAGCAGTCTTCTTTTCGAAAGGTTAAGTACGGCGTACGCCGCGAGAAAATTTACCGCGACTATCAAAAAGGTTACGAAGCAGCAGCCGAAGAGCGATGCCGTTTGAACTCCGACGAGCCATTCGGTCTGTCCGATAGACAGCCTTCCCCACGGAACGCCCGCCCAAGTGAGCGTCTGCGTCCACTCGAACACAGCCCAGAGTGCCGCCGCCAAGATCGCTTTGACTATCGGAAGCGTTTTAAGCTTTTCCCCCCTTACGCATTCCCCGAACAGCACGAAAACGAGTCCTCCCGTAAGCGCCTGCAGAGCAGACAGCCCGAACCAAGCCACGAAAACCACCGCGAGCGCGGCGGGCTTCGTCATTCCCTCAACGAAATCAAGCGGATAAAGATTGACGAACCAATGGTAGTTGACGAGGTAAAAGCACGTAAAGAAGAAAAATCCGTAGCCGTAAAGACCTCTCCTGCGAACGCTCCCGTCCTCGCAAAGCTTTATGAGAACAATAGCCGACGGGATAAGAGTTACCCACTCTATTATTCCTATCTTCGGGAAAACGAGCGTCAAGCCCGTAAGCACGGCTCCGAGCGCGAGCAGTCCAAACCGCACCGCTCTCTTTTTTGCCGTATCTGTAAGAACGAATTTCGACGTCATTTCTTCCCTCCGTAATCGTTTAGGAACCAAACGCTTTTTTTATCTATCTCGAAGGTCTTTCCCGTAAGATACGACAGGAGATTTTCCTCCCCGTCCTCCAAGAACTTAAGCTTGTAAGCGTAAAGCGCCTGATATTTATATCCTCTGCGCTTCTCATCTCTGTTCACGCCGTATTTTCCGTCTCCCACGAGCGCGTGCCCTACGTGAGCCATATGCGCTCTTATCTGATGAGTGCGGCCCGTTATCAGCTCGACCTCAAGCAAGCTCTCGTCTCCCCGCGTCTCAAGAATATGATATGCGGTGATTATCTCCTTTGCCCCGTTGAATTTTTGGTCTCTGACCTCAACCATGTTGGCGGCGCTGTCCTTTCTGAGATAAGCGCGCATAGTATCCGAGCGCTTCTTCGGAACTCCGTGAACGAGGCAAAGATAGAATTTTCTTATTTTATTGTTTCTTATTTTCTCGTTCATAAGGCGTAAAGCTTCGGCGTTTTTGGCGGCTATAACTATACCTCCCGTGTTTCTGTCTATCCTGTTGCACAGCGCGGGAGCAAACGAATTCTCCTCTTCGGGAGAATACTCGCCTTTGAGCGCGAGATACGCTTTAACGTGCATTATCAGCGTGTTTTCCTTTGCCTCCGAGTCCTCGTGCACGAGCACGCCGGGGCGCTTGTTGAGAAGCATTATATTATCGTCCTCGTAAACGATATCAAGCTTCGGCTTTATCCTCGTAAGCGCTCCCGTATCGGACTCGGGAGAATCAAAAAACTCGTCTCTTATAAAAAGCTGTATCTCGTCGCCCTCCGCGAGAAAATAGTTCTGCGCCGCTCTTTTTCCGTTTACCTTTATTTTTTTCGTCCTTATGTATTTATACATCAGGGACTGCGGCAAGCCCTTCACAGCCTTGCCGAGAAATTTATCAAGTCTTTGTCCCGCGTCGTTGCGGTTTATCTTTATAACTCGCATATTAACGACGGGACTGCCGCCAAGGCGTCAGTCCCGATCTCCTCAAAAATATTTCAGAGCGTTCCGAAAATTCTGTCTCCCGCGTCTCCGAGTCCCGGGACGATATAAGCGTGCTCGTTAAGGCACTCGTCAAGCGCCGCCGTGTATATATCCACGTCGGGGTGATCCTCCTGTACCTTTTTAACTCCCTCGGGCGAAGCAACGAGGCACATAAAGCGAATATGCTTACAGCCCTTGTTTTTCAGCATAGTAAGCGCGTCGGATGCAGAGCCGCCCGTCGCCAGCATAGGATCGACGAGAATTACTATGCGCTCCTCGATATCCACGGGAAGCTTGCAGTAATATTCAACGGGCTTGTGCGTTTCGGGATCGCGGTAAAGTCCGATATGTCCGACCTTTGCCACCGGAACGAGACTTTGAAGCCCGTCCACCATACCGAGTCCCGCGCGGAGAATCGGCACTATCGCCAGCTTTTTACCCGACACCATTTTAGCCGTCATCTTGGTTAGGGGAGTCTCGATAACGACGTCCTCAAGAGGAAGATCTCGGGTAAGCTCGTAGCCCATAAGCATAGCTATCTCGTTGAGCAGCTCCCTGAAATCCTTTGACCCCGTTTTTTTGTTTCTCATAATAGAAAGCTTGTGCGTTATCAGCGGATGATCCACAACGTGAAAATTGCTCATTTTGATTTCCCCCGTAAAATTTATTTATCGTGTATATTATAATCCATATTCCGCACTTTTTCAAGTATATTTTATAATTTATTTAAATATTCTTTTCTTTCCGCTTATTTACAAAAGGCGTCAAATGTGATATCATATCTCTATAGAATTACGCAAAGAAGGTATCATATGCAAAACAGAAGGTATACCGCGGGAATATACACCCTCGGCTGTAAGGTTAATCAATACGAATCCGAAGCTATCGCCGAGGCGCTCGCCTCGGGCGGAATAGAGGTCGTATCCCCGTCGGACGCTTGCGATATATATATAATAAACACCTGTACCGTAACCGCAGAGTCGGATAGAAAAGCGCGTCAGTTTATAAGACGCGCGGTAATGAAAAACCCCAATGCGTACATTATAGTAACGGGCTGTATGGCTCAGGTCGCTCACGAAAAGATAGCGGCGATAGAGGGAGTTGACTATATCTGCGGAAATTCCGAGAAGCTCTCGGCGGCAGACGCGGCTCTCGCGTTTATAAAAAACGCCGAGAAAACGGATTTTCCCGAAATACGCGTCTCCTCTCTTGACGGCGCTCGGTTTGAGCAAATGAAGATAAAGACCTTCGGACGCACGAGAGCTTACGTCAAAATTGAGGACGGCTGTGAGAGCCGCTGCACTTATTGTATTATCCCCTCCGCGAGAGGAAAAATACGCTCAAAGCCTCTGCGCGATGTAATAGACGAGGTGAGCGAGCTTACGCGCGGCGGTTGCCGCGAGGTAGTGCTTACGGGAATAGAGACCGCCTCCTACGGACGCGACCTCGGAGACGGGACCGACCTTGCGGGACTTTTACGCGAGGTGGACGGAATAGAAGGCATAGGACGGGTACGCCTCGGCTCGCTCGACCCCTCGCTGATAACTCCCGCGTTCGTCGAGAAGATTGCTCCCCTGCGCTCTCTCACCCCTCATTTTCATCTGTCGCTTCAAAGCGGAAGCAGCCGCGTTCTCGCGCTTATGAGAAGAAAATACAACGCCGATATGGCTTACGGAAGCATTGAGCTTCTGAAAAAAAGCATCCCCGACGTAAAGCTGACCACCGACGTCATCGTTGGCTTTCCGTCAGAGACCGAGGAGGATTTTCTCGAAACGGTTGAATTTGCGAAAAAAGCCGAATTCCTTATGATGCACGTTTTTCCATACTCGCCGCGCGCAGGAACCGAAGCGGCAAAAATGAAAAATCAGATCTCTCCCGACGTAAAAAAGAGACGCGCCGCCGAGCTTTCCCTCACGGCTAAACAAATACGGGAAAAAGTCCTTGAAAAGGCCGTTGCCGAGACTCCGTGCCGTTTGGTACTGTTCGAAACCTACGAAAACGGAGTCGCCTTCGGACATACGCCCGATTTTATCGAGGTGGCGGTAAAGAGCGACAGAAGTCTTCATTCCGAGTTCCATAACGTCCGCTTGACGCATACCGACGGAAATATCTGCTTCGGCGTTTTAAATTAAGATTCAGTAACGGAAGGTATTTAAATGAATAACGCTAACGCCAATCAAACCATTCAATTCGATACTCTCGGCAGAAGAAAGGGAATCGCCAAGGGCTTCTCCCTTTACGGCGAAGGAAGGATAGCGGAGCTTCGGGACTTCCTGCAGCTTCATATGTCCCCGTCGGACCTTGCTTTTATCAGAAATTATTACTCAAGTAAAAAGTATAGCGATATTTCCTTTGGAGAGCTGTACCTGCTCGACGGAATAGTAACGGGCGCGCGCGAATCACGCCGGAACGCCGCGCTGACCGACATTTATACCGACGACAAGAATATTATAGAAACCTACGACGACCTTATATCGAAGCATACCGCGCTTTGCGGTGAAAATTTCCCGCCGCTCCCGATAGACGAGGCGGCGAAGGTATGCCCAAAATATATGGAGCGTATAGAAAAAGCTTACGACTGCCCTTTTCTTCCGCACGAACTGAAGCGAGAGAACGGAAGGTCTCTTATCTCCGTGCTTTCGGATTATTCGGCAAAAAAAGAGCTTGAACCAAACACGGCGTTCGTTATCATCACGCCGTGCGGCGAGGACTGCGATTACAAAGATACGCTTGAGAGCTTCGCCTCGTCGTCGGTATTCGCCAAATATGTGATATCGGCGCAAATGGTAAGAAAAACGGGAATCGCCGCGGCGCTCGCCAAAATGACTAACGGAATTTATGCCGATATATTTTCCATCCCCGGTCTTCCCCGCGTTCCCGAGCTGTCTCATCTCGCCACAGAATGCCGCGGCTATCTTATCGCGGCTATGCCAAAATACGCGATAGAAGAATTTTCCGCCTCTGCCGCGCAATACGGACTCTCGGCTGCGTACTTCGCGAAAGCGGTTCCCTCTGACGATATTCTCCTATACAAGCAGGAGCATATATCAATGCGTATGGATACCGCTCTTATATCCGCGCTCGCCTCCCTGACGTATTCCAAGGATTTTCATATACGAAAAGACGGCAGAGCGCATATCGGATATCTGCGCTCACAGGTGCTTATGAGTACGGAAAATCTTACTCGCGAACAGATAATATACGGCAGCACAATTCATTCCTGCGATATGATTTTCTCACCCGTTGCGGCAGAGATAAAGACCGGATTTTTCGTAAATTCGCTCAACGCCGCAATCGACTCTCTTCTCCCGCTTATCGCGTGCGGTATACCGAGAGAAGATATTTCAATAAGTGTCAGATACGAATTTCCCGACGCTGACGGGAACGCTCTCGCGAGTATTCTCGGAATTTACCGCACGCTTACCGAGCTGTGTATTTCGAACGCCGCCGAAACCGAATATACCGATGCCGACGGAATTTTCGTCTCCTGTACCGCGCATTGCGGAAACGAGCATATAATTCTTCCCTCAAGCTTCACCGCGGAGGACAACCTCGTATACTTCCTTTCATACGACGAAAACGATAACGGTATACCCGACTTTGAGGGCTTGCGCGGAATGTTCGATTACGTTCGCTCTCTTTCGTCGAGCGGAACTATAAAATCGGCAAGAGCCGTAAGCGGAAATCTCTCCGACGCGCTCGCTCAAGCCTCGGGAAGCTACGATTTTGAACGCTCGGAGGGAGCCTCTCTTCTCTTTAAAGGCTCAAGACGAGGAATCATAGCGGAGGTATCCGCTCCGATAGAGCACGGTGTATTGCTTGGAAAAATATCTAAATTCATATGGTAACCGATACTCAGCGGCTTGATTTTTGCCTTTAGAAGCATATTTAACGGATATATTTAAAAAAAATCTTCAAAAGCTCTTGCTTTTTTAAAAATTTTATGCTATAATATCAAATGTTCTATGATTTTTATAATAATTATATAGATGTGTTTACCGCACATTGAGGAGGTGTCAATATGGCAAAGTGCAGTATTTGCGGAAAAGGCGTTGTGTTCGGTCAGGCTGTTTCACACTCGCACCGTAAAACCAACAGAACTTGGAAGCCCAATATACGCAAGGTAAAAGCAATCGTTGACGGTACGCCTAAGACCGTTGCCGTATGTTCGCGTTGCCTTCGTTCAGGCAAAGTTACCCGCGCTTAATTACGTATCATTATCGTAAAATTGCTCTCCAACGAGAGCATCAAAAAGCATAAAGCAAAAAGCGAACGTAATCGTTCGCTTTTTGCTTTTACAGGTGAAATATTATGAAAGCTGTAATTATAGATTCAAGAGTGCCGAAGAAATGTATGGAAAATCTATCGTCTCTCGGGTTTGAGATAATAGCTCTGCCCCCCTTCTCCGCCCTTCAGGAGCCAACCTCGGCTCACCCCGATATGCTTATCTTTTTTGCCGGCGGCAAGCTGTTCTGCCACAAGGATTATTTCAAAACCGCCGCAAAAGAGCTTTCGAAAATTGCGGACAAGGGATATGAACTCGTTCTGTCGGACGAATGCGTAGGCTCGGCATATCCACACGATATACTGTTTAACGCCTTTATTCTCGGCGGCTCGCTTTACTGCCGAGAAAGCGGAACGTCGCGCCTTATACTTGATTTCGCGAAGAAAGACAATATTCCGATACACAAGGTGAAGCAAGGCTACGCTAAATGCTCGGTATGCCCGATAGGAGACGGCGCCGCTATAAGCTCCGACCCATCTCTCTGTCAAGCGATGACCAAGGACGGCATTGACGTTCTGCGTATATCGTCGGGAAGTATTACGCTTACGGGATACGATACGGGCTTTATCGGCGGCTGCGCCGGAAGCTTTGGAGAGGATATTTATTTCCTGGGAAATATTGCGCTTCATCCCGATGGAAAGGCTATTGAGGAATTTTGCGAAAAATACGGCAAGCGTGCCGTCTCTCTTTCGGACGAAAAGCTCTTTGACGCAGGTTCATTGTTTTTTATATAAAGATGAATACCATTAAGATAGTTGGTGTTGGTTTTTTAGGGGAGAAACTTTTTCAAAAGTTTCTCCCCTAACCCCTATTCAAAAATCTTTAAACGTTGGGTTTGAATTTTGATTTTTGTCTTGCTTCCTATAGAGAGTAAGACAAAAACCCAAAAATGAACACAAAACATTTAAGCTTTTTGCGGAGAGGGTTTGGGGGAGGAGCTTTTTCAAAAAGCTCCTCCCCCATATAAAATCCCCCAACTTTACTTTTCCCCATACCAGATATTAATATATCTCGCAAGCTCGGGAACTATCTTTTTTATATCAACGTTCGTCGTGTTGACACACAGATGATAGCCTCTTCTGTCTCCCCACGTTCTGTCGGATATCATTCCGTGTATCTTTTTGCGTTCGGAATCTATTCTTCTTATCATCTTTGCGGTCTCCCGCTCGCTCAAACGCTCACACTCGGGAGCACGCTCTATACACCGCGCGATTTTTGCGCTCATATCGGCGTATACGAACAAATTAAACGGATTATACTCGGAAAGGATAACGTCCGCCGCGCGTCCGACGATAACACAGTCTCCCTTTTCGGCAAGCTCCTTGAGCAGCTTCGTCTGCTCCGCGAACAGACCGACCGAATTATTCACTCCAATACTCGCTGTATAGGAAAAGGTTCTGGCGAAATGTATCGGATAGCTCTGCGAAACGCTTCTTTCAAGCGCGCCCGAAACGTAATTTTCATCGAGAGAATGGCGCTCCGCTATCGAGGAAACTATCTCTCTGTCGTAATAGGCAAGTCCCATTTCATCAGAAAGCCTTTTGCCAAGCTCTCTTCCGCCGCTTCCAAACTCACGGCTTATAGTTATTATCTTCATAACAGGTCTCCTCAGCATATTGAATGACACAGTTTATTCTTTCTTTATAATAATTATATCACCGCTGCTCTTTATTGTCAATATTTCATCAATAACAAAAGAACGGAGACGGCTTTGCCGTCTCCGTTCTTTCTCTTATCAATAATTCTCGGCGTGTACTTCGAAATAGCTCTGGGGATGAGCGCAGGTAGGACATACCTGGGGAGCCTTTTTGCCGACGACTATGTGTCCGCAGTTGCGGCATTCCCATACCTTGACCTCGCTCTTCTCAAAGACCTCGGCGGTCTCTACGTTGCGAAGAAGCGCGCGATAACGCTCCTCGTGTTGCTTTTCGATAGCCGCGACAAGTCTGAATTTAGCCGCGAGAGCGGTAAAGCCCTCTTCCTCAGCCGTCTTTGCGAAGCCCTCGTACATATCGGTCCACTCATAGTTCTCTCCGTCAGCCGCGTGAGCCAAATTCTCTGCCGTGTCTCCGATACCCTCAAGCTCCTTGAACCACATTTTAGCGTGTTCCTTCTCGTTCTCCGCAGTTTTAAGGAAAAGCGCCGCTATCTGCTCGTAGCCTTCCTTCTTTGCGACCGAAGCAAAATAAGTATACTTATTTCTCGCCTGCGATTCTCCGGCAAATGCCGCTTCAAGATTTTTCTCGGTCTGTGTTCCCGAATATTTTCCCATAATCTTTCTCCTTTTTATTATTTATATTTTTAAGCATCTGCGTGCTCAAAATTCAAATATTATTCTTCCCCGCTCCAACAGTACGTGCAAAGCTTCTCGCGGGGGAGTCCCGTAGCCTCCACCATATCGTCAAGGCGATTATAAGCGAGAGACGTGAAGTGAAGCTCCTCCCGTATCATCTCGACCATTTTCTTATATCTCTCGGTATCGGGATTGGCATACTCCTTAAGCACCTCGATATCGGGATTTTCACCCTCAAGCTTATTTATAACCCTTCTCGTTATAAGCTCCATATCTGAATTGGAGCGCGAGAAATTAACGTATTTACATCCGAACAAAAGAGGAGGACAAGCAAGCCTTATATGTACCTCGCTCGCTCCGCTCTCATACAAAAATTCGGTGGTCTCGCGAAGCTGAGTTCCTCTGACTATCGAATCGTCAATAAAGAGCAACTTTTTGCCTTCTATCAGGTCGTGTATCGGAATCAGCTTCATCTTGGCGATAAGATTTCGCTTGCTCTGATTGGCAGGCATAAAGGAACGCGGCCAAGTAGGCGTATATTTTATGAACGGACGTGAAAATGGTATTCCCGAAGTGTTTGCGTATCCTATTGCGTGAGCCAAGCCCGAATCGGGTATTCCCGCTACGGTATCGGGCTTTGCGTCGTCTCTCTTTGCCATAAGCTCACCGCAGTTGCAGCGCATCTTCTCAACGCTTATTCCCTCGTATGACGACGACGGATATCCGTAATAAACCCAAAGAAAAGTGCATATCTTCATCTCGCTGCCGGGAGCTGCGAGAGTCTTTACTCCGTCGGCGTCAAATACGACAATCTCCCCTGGTCCCAGTTCCTTATAATCCTTGTAGCCGAGATTATGATACGCAAAGCTCTCAAAGCAAGCGCAGTATCCCGTGGGCTTCTCTCCGATGGCTATCGGCGTTCTTCCGAGTCTGTCTCTTGCCGCGTATATTCCCTTCGGCGTCATAAGAAGAATACTTATCGAGCCGTCGATTATCTCCTGAGCGTATCTTATACCGTCTATAAGATTTTCCTTACAGTCTATTATCGCCGCTACAAGCTCGGTGGGATTTATATCCCCGTTGCTCATTTCAAAAAAGTGCGTTCTGTCTCCGATAATATCCCTCAGTATCTCGTCGGAGTTGTTTATCTTACCTACGGTGCTTATAGCGAAAGTACCGTGATGAGAGCGAAGAAGAATAGGCTGAGGCTCGTAATCCGATATACAGCCGATACCCATATTACCCTTCATCGTATTGGATTCAGATTCAAATTTAGTTCTGAAAGGAGCGTTCTCTATGTTGTGAAGAGATTTGTCAAATCCGCTTTCGGAATTATAGACCACCATTCCCGCCCGTCGAGTACCGAGATGCGAATGATAATCCGTTCCGAAAAACAAATCGAACACACAATCTTCCTTTGACGCAACACCGAAAAATCCACTCATATGATTACCTCGAATCAGCAAAAATAAAAATACATTCTAATTATATCATATCTTTTGAAAATTGAAAAGTACCGTGCCGAAAAAATTTTTATTTTTTTACATTTTAACAGCACCTTGCGCTCAAACTTATATGGGGAAAGAACCGCGGTTCTTCCCCCATAAGTTGATTTTTATTTCTTTATTCCGACCTCGATAACGTCGTCGATATTTATAACGGTATCGGGAACGTCTATCTCGCCTACTCGGCTCAAGGTCTCGCCGCAGATAACGTCAACCCACGACGCAGGGTACTCACCCTTAAGGCTTATCGTGATATTATCCATTATCTCACAGCCTATCTGCTTTCTCGCGTCCTGAATACTTCTGATTATCTCACGCGCGATTCCCTCTTGTCTGAGTTCCTCGGTAATGGTGAGGTCGAGAGAAACTATTATCTCACGGTCGCTCGCGACGTGCAGACCGTCCTTTGCGAGATAGGTTACGAGAATGATATCGGCGTCAAGCTCTCTCTGCTCTCCGTTGATATCAAGCGTTACCTTGTCTCCCGAGATAGCGTATTTTCCGCTCTTTACCGCCTTGATTATAAGCGGTATTTCGTTAGGATACTTCTCTCTTATTACGTTGAAGTTAGGGTCGTACTTGACGGTAGCTATATCGTTTACGTCGTTGAGTATTTCGATATTCTTGATATTAAGCTCTTCCTTGATAGTCTCCCTGAACTCGTCCACGACCGCTATCGTATCGGAGTCTGAGGAAGCAACGCGAAGCAGGCTGAGAGGCTGTCTGTTCTTTATCCTGCTCTTGTTTCTTATGCTTCTCGTAATACCGATAAGTCTCTGCGCCGTTTCAATCTTACGAAGCAGCTCGTCGTTGGCGTAGCTTGCGGGAATTTCGGGCCAATCGGCAAGATGAACCGAAAACTCTCCCGTGAGAGTCTTGTATATCTTCTCGGATATGATAGGTGCGACGGGAGCGAGAAGCTTCGTGGTGTTGACGAGAACGTAATACAGCGTATTGTAAGCGCTCTCCTTGTCAGCGGTAAACTCGGTCTCCCAGAATCTTCTTCTCGAACGTCTGATATACCAGTTGGTAAGTCCGTCTATAAGGGACGCGAGGCTCTCGATATATTTATCGACCTGATAAGCGTCCATATTTTCGGTTATCGCCTTCGTGGTGTCGTAGAGCTTTGCGAGTATCCAATTGTCAAGCTGATTGTCGCTCTTCGGAGGAGTAAGCTCTGACGGGTGGAAATTATCTATATTGGCGTACGAAATGTAGAAATTACAAGCGTTCCAATAAGGAAGAAGAAGCTGCTGATAAGCGTCCTGAATACCGCTCTCGTCAAAGAGCAGGTCTCCGATAAGCATAGCCTTGGTCTGATAGAGATAAAGTCTGAACGCGTCGGTTCCGTATCTCTTCATAAGCTCCATCGGGTCGGTATAGTTCTTTGACGACTTTGAGAGCTTCTTTCCGTCCTTGGCGAGTATCGTTCCGTGAACCACGCAGTTGCGGAAAGCGGGTTTATCAAAGAGCGCGATAGCCAAAACGTGCAGATAATAGAACCAGCATCTTATCTGACCCGTGTACTCGACGACGAAATCGCAGGGAAAATGCTCCTCAAACCATTCCTTGTTTTCAAAAGGATAGTGCTTCTGCGCGAACGGAACGCTTCCGCTCTCGAACCAGCAGTCAAGCACCTCCGGAACTCTTCTCATAGTACCCTCGCAGCACTTGCATTTAAAGGTAACCTTATCGACGAACTGTCTGTGAAGATTGTCAAGCTTGATGCCCGACGCGTTATAGATATCCTCTATGCTTCCGAGAACTACCTCTTCTCCGCAGCCGTCGCACTTCCATATCGGAATAGGCGTGCTCCAATATCTGTTTCTGGAGATATTCCAGTCTCTCGCGCCCTCAAGCCAATTTCCGAATCTTCCGTGCTTTACCGTCTCGGGAACCCAGTTTATTTCCTCATTACACTCGATAAGTCTTTCCTTAACCTTGCCGATATTGAAATAATAAGCGTCCATAGCCTTGTATATAAGCGGGCGCTTACATCTCCAGCAGTGAGGATAGTTATGCTCTATCGTTCCGTCGGCAACGGCTTTTCCGTTATCGTAAAGGAAGCGAATGATTATCGGGTTCATCTCGATAACAGTCTTTTCCTCCTGAATGGGATAGAAATCGGTTATCTCCTCGGTAAATCTTCCCTTCGCGTCAACGGGGTTGACGAGCGGGATACCGTTGTTTTTACACGTCCAATAGTCGTCCTCACCGAAGGCGGGAGCTGTATGAACGATACCAACGCCTTCCTCTGCTCCGACGTAATCGGCGGATACGACGCGGAACGCGCCCTCCGCGGCTTTATCGGCAAAATAAGGAAGAAGAGGCTCGTATCTCTCTCCGACGAGCTCGGTTCCCTTTACCTCTTTGAGTATGGCGGGCTCGTCTCCGAATATTTTCTTAAAGTTCGGAAGAACGTTCTTACAAGCGACGTATACGCAGTCTCCGACGTCCACGAAGGCGTAATCAAGCTTCTCTCCGACCGCAAGGCAGAGGTTTGAGGGGAGCGTCCACGGAGTGGTCGTCCAAGCGAGGAAATAAACGTCCTTGCCCGCTTCCTTGAGATTACTCTTGAATTTCGCTATTATCCATCTGTCCTGACGAGGACGGGTGGAGTCAGACTCTCTCGTATCCGAGATAGAAAGAGAGGTCTCGCAATGCGTACAGTAAGGCGTTACGCGGTAGTCGCGGTAAATAAGACCTTTATCGTGGCAGGTCTTAAACGCCCACATAACGCTTTCCATAAAGCTCGTATTCATCGTCTTGTATGCGCCGTCATAATCTACCCAGCGAGCCATCTGATCGACGTATTCCTTCCAAGCGTCGTTGTTATTTGAAACGACCTCGAAGCACTTTTCGTTGAATTTATCTATTCCGAGCTCTTTTTCAATCTGGTTCTTATCGTTTATACCGAGCAGAGTCTCTACCTGATTCTCTATCGGCAGACCGTGGCAGTCCCATCCCCATACTCTCGGCACCTTGTAGCCTCTCATAGTCCAATATCTCGCTATCATATCCTTTATAAAGGAAACGAGAACGGTGCCGTGGTGAGGCTTACCCGTCGGAAAAGGAGGTCCGTCGTAAAAGACTATCTCCTCACCCTTTTTATCTTCAACTGATTTTTCAAAAACCTTATTATCCATCCAAAATCCGAGTGTCGCAGGATGTATCTCGGAAAAATCGGGTTTTGAAGACAATTCCTCGTACTTCATTTTATACCTTCCTTAAAAATAGTTATTGGTTTGCGATTTAAAAAACGTATTCTGAATCGCGGCGGAATACAATTAAACATCTTATTATAACATAAGCGTTTTGCAAAGTCAATAAGAAAGAGGGGATTTTTAAGCTTCCGGTCAAAAAATTGTAATTATTATTCCTAAAATTGCCGATAATAAAGAAAAGACTTTTGCTAACAATAATAACAGAGCACGGCGAAAAAGAAAAGTAACCGACGCTCAATTCAATATAGATAGATTTGACGGGTTGCGTCGGTGCTTACAGCGTAAGAACGAATGCGACTCTTCAGAACAGGAGAATTAAATTATGGCAAGCAATAAGACACTTGTTCCCGAGGCAAAGGCTGCTCTTGAAAAGTTCAAAATGGAGGCAGCAAGCGAAGTAGGCGTTAACCTCACTCAGGGATATAACGGCGACCTCACCGCACGTCAGGCAGGAAGCATCGGCGGTCAGATGGTCAAGAAGATGATCGAGAGCTACGAAAATCAGATAAAGACCTCCAAATAAGTAAGGTCTTGAATATCGGAATTTGATTCGTTTTATATTTCGATAAAGACTGTCAGAAAAAAAACGAATGAATTTCCCGTCAGTTCAAAGCTCGGTGCCCCTCCGCGAAATTCGCGGAGGGGCGCTTCTTTGTACGAGTATACGAAAACCGCTCAAAACGGTTGACACCTTAAATCTGTTGTGATATAATAATATACGTATATCGCGTTCTTAACAAAAGAATCTTTATATAAATATTTAAGATATCATTCAACATTCAATTTTTGGAGAGGATTCGTTTATGAAATCTTTATTCTCTAAGATTTCTGCCTTCTTCGGAGACAATCCTTCCGAGGATACGGCAGCCCCCCTGCTCTCTCCCGACGGGAAAATAAAATTTTACGATTCAAACAAAAAAATATTCAATACCTTCTTCACGGTGCTGACGATAGGCACGGTAACGGCAATGCTTGCCATAATTCTCTACTACGTTTTTGCTTTTGCCTCGCTCTATAACGGAAGCAGCAAATTCGATTGGCTTCTCGGCATCTTCTCCGATTTCGTCGTCATTATGAATTTTTCGCTTGAGGAAAGCCCTTACGTCGTAGGAGACTCGTCCTACCCGCCGGTCGCGATTGCCATTCTCTATCCCTTCGCGCTTATATGCAAGGACATCTTCGCGAGATACGAGTTCAGCAAGCTTACCGCGGACGAGCTTACGTCGGAGGTAATTCTCTACCCGCAATTCTGGATAGCCATTCTTCTCTTTTTCGCAATCTGCACGCTTCTTACGATTCTGCTTACGGCAAAGCTGTTCGGTCTTAAAGGACGGAATATGCTGAAGCTGGCGATTATAATTATGTTCAGCGCGCCGTTCGTCTACGCGATAATGCGGGGAAACACGATTTATTTCGCCCTGATATTCCTATTGATTTTCCTGATATTAAAGGACAGCAAAAATCCCGTTCTGCGGGAACTGTCGTATATATCGCTCGCTCTCGCGGGAGCTATAAAGCTATATCCTCTGTTCTTCGGAGTATTTCTTCTTAAAGACAAAAAGATATTCGCCTCGTTCAGAGTCGGAGTTTACTTTGCTATTATATTCGGCGCGTCCTTCTTTTTGTTCCGCAACGATTTCAACGACGTCTCTCCATTTATTGACAACCTCGGCGGCTTTATGTCAAGCGAGGTAAGACTTCTTGAAACCAATAATCTGTCGATATCGGCTCAGCTTTATAAGCTTTTGCACCTGTTCGTTCCGCGCCTTTCGGCAGAATCGGCCATTTTTTCGGTAATAAACCTTACGACTCTGGCTCTCGTATTTGCGATAAGCACCTATGCCGCCATAGCTACGAAGAACACACTCTCTCGTCTTTCTATCTGCTTCGCGATAGTGGTGCTTATTCCGAGCATATCCTATTTTTACGTAATAATCTTCGCGCTCCTTCCCTTCCTTGAATATATAAGGGTCTACGGAACGCTCGGTATCAAAAAGCGCGTCCTGTATTTTATCGCGTTTATGTTCTTATTCACGGCATTCTTCGTTTTTCCGAAAAACTTTACTATTCACTCCCTTATCATTATAGCTATTCTCGCACTCGAGATAGCCTCGGTAATAAGAGAGCGGATAGCCGCGCGAAAAGCCCGCCGGTCATAAAAGAAGCGGTGTGTTGCGTTGCAACACACCGCTTCTTCGTCTGCAATTAAAGGGGCTGTACGTTTACAGCTCTCATCTTGCTGCTGTTCTTGGGATCAGCCTCAACATCAAAGGAAACCTTCTGTCCTTCCTTGAGCGTCTTAAAGCCGTCGCACTGGATTGCGGAAAAGTGAACGAAAATGTCGTCTCCGCCCTCGTCGTTCGAGATAAATCCATATCCCTTTTCAGCGTTGAACCACTTAACAGTACCGTTATTCATTTTGGGTACCTCCGTATAAATTTTTGTACCCATATAAAAACAAAACCCACCTACGGCGATCAAGAAAATAGTGATTGATCGCATACGTATGTGAGAGCAAAGCAATTATCCTGAATACTTTTGTATTCTATCACAGCTTTTCTTTTTTGTCAATACCTTTGGAGGAAAAAGCTTTATTTTTTTATTCTTTTCATAATTAAAAATACCGTTGACTTTGAGAGTCAAATTCGATATAATTTACTTTAATAATATATATCATAACAGAGGCTATTTATGGACAAACTGCTTTCAAATCTCATCATATACCGTCAAGCGAACGAAGAAAGTATCCTCTCGCGTCTCGGAAACATATTCGAGCGCTTTCACAGCGGAGCGGACACGCCGGAGCATCTGAAAAACGATATCTTCACCGAAATAAGACGGCTTCTGGAGCTTGCGACGAAATACGGCTTCGACAACAATCTCTGGCACAACTATCTCACATATTTCATCATCACGAACGAAAATCCCTTCAGCTTTACCTATGAAAAAACGGGAAAGCAGGACGGAACGGTAAATCTGTTTGCCGAGAACGATTTTTCCATATTTAAAAAGCTTTTCGATTACGATTTTTCGGAGATAGAAAAGAAGCTTGATATAAACTGCTTTTCTATAATATCCGACTACAAGGCTATCCCCAAAAGAGAGCAGATATACAACAAGAACGTCAGCGAAAAGGTCCGCGCGCTCAGCCGTGAGATAGAAGCGGCAAGGAACGGTAGTGAGGTCTTGGAGGCGGTGAGCGGATTTTATAAGAGCCACGGCGTCGGAACGCTGGGACTTAACAAAGCCTTCAGACTCAAATACGACGGCGGCAGCGTAGCTCTCTCCCCTATCACGAATATGGAAAAGGTAATGCTCTCCGACCTCGTAGGATACGAGCTTCAAAAGAACGCGCTCGTAGCCAATACCGAAGCCTTTATCTCCGGAAAGCCCGCCAACAACGTACTTCTCTACGGCGACAGCGGTACGGGAAAATCCACGAGCATAAAAGCAATAGTCAACAAATATTACGATAGAGGTCTGCGAATGATAGAGATATACAAGCATCAGTTCAAGGACCTCTCAACCGTCATTTCACAGGTAAAGAACCGCAATTATAAATTTATAATATATATGGACGACCTCTCGTTTGAGGACAACGAAACCGAGTATAAATATCTCAAGGCTATAATCGAGGGCGGAGTTGAAACAAAGCCCGACAACGTACTCATATACGCAACCTCAAACAGACGGCATCTCATAAAGGAGAGCTTCAAGGACAGAAACGACACGCAGTATCAGGAGGATATTCATCGTTCGGAGACCGTCGAGGAAAAGCTTTCGCTCGTAAACCGCTTCGGTCTGACTATCGGATATCTCAAGCCCTCAAAGGCTGAATTTGAGAACATCGTGCTTGAGCTTGCGAGAAAGCATCCCTCTATATCGGCAAGCGACGAGGAGATAATCGCGGAGGCTCACAAATGGGAGATGCGTCACGGAGGCATATCGGGAAGAACGGCACAGCAATTCGTAAATCATCTTTCGGGAAAGTCAGAATAAATTTTACCTAAAAGATATATCCTCGGTAAAAAAATTGTAAAAATGAGACATTGACTTTACGCTTGATTAATGGTATAATCAATTGATACTTTATATTGCTAAATATTCCTAACGAGAGGTGGAAAAATGAAAATCTTGAATTTTGGTTCCTTGAACATCGACTACGTTTATTCGGTAGAGCATTTCGTCCGCGCGGGCGAGACGATATCCTCCGACTCGCTCAATCTTTTTTGCGGCGGAAAGGGACTTAATCAGTCGGTAGCATTCTCCAAGGCGGGCGCCGACACCTATCACGCGGGAAGCATCGGAAAAGAAGGCGCTATGCTCACCGATATGCTGAAGAGCGCGGGCGTACGTACCGATTTCGTTACCGTAAGAGACGATATCTCCTGCGGACACGCTATCATTCAGGTAAACTCGCACGGTGAGAACTGTATTCTCCTTTACGGCGGCGCTAACCATACTATATCAAACGATATGGTTGACGGGGTTCTCGCGGGCTTTGGAGCGGGCGATATGATGATGCTCCAGAACGAGATAAACAATCTCCCCTACATAGTCGAGCAGGCTAAAAAGAAAGGTATAATTATAGCGCTCAACCCCTCTCCCTTCAACGACAAGATAAAGGAGCTTGACCTCTCTCTTATAGATTGGATAATACTCAACGAGACCGAGGGACAGGAAATAACGGGCAAGGAAAAGGCAGACGATATCATCGCGGCTCTCAATTCCTCCTATCCCGAGATAAAGATAGTTCTCACTCTCGGAAAGCACGGCGCGCTTTACGCCTACAAGAACGAGCGCGCGAGCCACGGAATATTCAACGTTCCCGTCGTTGACACCACCGCCGCTGGAGATACCTTTACGGGATATTTCTTCGCGGAGATAATGGGCGGAAGCTCGCCCGCCAAAGCCCTTAAGATAGCCTCCGCCGCGTCCGCAGTTGCGGTATCCCGCAAGGGTGCGGCACCCTCTATACCCACGAAAGACGAGGTAGAGGCGCTTCTCGCAAAATTCGGGGAGGCTTAAATGGTAGTTACGTATCTTATAGTTATCGCGCTCGGCGCTCTCATTTGCGTACTCGGGATACTGAATATGCGCGGAAATTTGTCCTCTATCCATTGGTATCACAGACAGAGAGTAACCGAGGAGAACAAGCGCGTTTTTGGGCGTCTTGTCGGCGGCGGAACGCTTGCGGTCGGTGCTTCGGTAATTCTCTTTTCGGTCTTTCTTTGGCTTCACGACAAATTCGCGCTTTTTTGGATATTGCCCGCAGGTCTTTGTCTGCTTTTCGCGGGTATAGCGGCAGGTCTTATCCTCAGCTTCTACGCTATGATAAAATATAATAAAGGGATTTTCTGAAAAAAGCACAAAAAGCACAGAGCTCATTTCATAGCTCTGTGCTTTATCAATATATAAGTAGGTTGCTCCTGCTTTTTATATTATCAAATACACGAATATCGGAATAAATATCGCGGGGATATAATTCATTATCTTTATTTTGGTGATACCGAGCATATTGAGCGCAAGTCCGATTATAAGCAACGAGCCGACCGCCGTCATCTCGGTTATAGTCACCGCGTTCAAAAAAGGAGCTATCCAAGCCGCGAGCAAGGTTATACTGCCTTGAAAAACGAGCACGAACACCGACGAGAACAAAACCCCAAAGCCGAGCGTTGACGCAAAAACGAATGAGGATATCAAATCCAACAGCGACTTGGTATAAAGCATAGTATGGTCTCCCGAAAGTCCGCTGTTGAGCGATCCGACAATGGTCATCGAGCCGACGCAGAACAACAGGCACGCGCTTACAAAGCCCTGCGTTACGTTACCGAAACGCCCCTTGGTTTTTTCCTCTATCTTATTACCGAGCTTCTCTATTCCCGCATCGAGATTGCAAAGCTCTCCGATAACCGCGCCTATCACTATTGATATAATAACTATAATTATATTTTGAGTTTCTATCGCTCCGCTTATACCTATAAGCAGAACGCAAAGCGCTATTCCCTTCATTAAGGCGTCGGCAATACGGCTGAGCCTTCCGCCCTCCGCGCCTTTTTTCATAAAGCGCCGAACTATAAGCCCCGCGCTCGAGCCGAGAATTACCGTTAGGCAATTCACTATGCTTCCCCACAGAGAAAGCGAAGTCAGATACGATATAATTTCTGTCATTTCAAAAGTATTCCAATCAAAAACGAATTTAATTAAATTCCGCAGACCGATAAATCGGTCTGCGGAAAGCTTATCAATAATTTATCAGTTCTTACCGAAAACGTCTCCGAAGAAATCGTCAAGGTCGAACTCGTCGGAGGATTTTGCTTTAGCCTTGGGAGCTTCTGCCTGAACCTCTTCAGGCTTCTCTTCCTCTGCTTTTTCTTCCTCTGCCGCAGGCTCCTCAACCTTCTCTTCTGCCTTCTTTACGACGACGGGATTGTTGCGAACGGCATCCTCGGGCTTTCTCTCAAATCCCGTTGCGACTATGGTGATTCTCATTTCGTCCTCAAGCTCGGGATCAAACGCGACACCCCAAATGATATTAGCTTCGGGATTGCACTCGTTGGCTATCATCGTGGAAGCAAGGTCAACGTCCTCAAGTCCGACATCGGGAGAAGCGTATATACTGATAACTACGCCCGTAGCACCCTTAATGGAGGTCTCAAGCAAGGGGCTGGAGATAGCCATTTTAGCGGCAACCTCTGCCTTGTCCTTACCCGTAGCGTTTCCTATACCCATATGAGCAAGACCCGAATGAGCCATAACCGACGTAATATCCGCAAAGTCAAGGTTGATAAATCCGGGAACGTTTATAAGGTCAGATATACTCTGAACACCGCGGCGGAGAATGTCGTCAACCGCCTCGAAAGCGTTAAAGAGAGTTATTCTCGTATCGGAAACCTGTTTAAGTCTCTCGTTGGGGATTACCACCAGCGAGTCAACGTACTGACGAAGCTCCTCGATACCCTCGATAGCCTGATTCATTCTCTTCGGTCCCTCAAACAAGAAGGGCTTGGTAACTATGGCAACGGTAAGAATATCCATCTCGTGCGCGATTCTCGCTACGACGGGTGCCGCTCCGGTTCCCGTACCGCCTCCCATTCCGGCGGTTATAAATACCATATCCGTGCCTGCAAGGATAGCCTTGAGCTCCTCAACAGATTCTTCAGCCGCGCGGGTACCGATTTCGGGTTTGGCACCTGCGCCAAAGCCCTTGGTAATCTTTTCACCGATAACAAGTTGTGTAGGTGCGCTTGAACGGCCGAGAGCCTGTCTGTCGGTATTGATAGTAACGAAATCAACACCCTTTATGTTCTTAGAAATCATTCTGTTGACAGCGTTATTTCCGCCGCCTCCGACACCTATAACCTTGATACATACGCCGCATTCGCAGCTGTCATCGTGTTCAAAAGTCATTTTTATATCCTCCCAAATTTTATCATTGCTTTAGTTTTTCATACGTACTATGCAAAACAATATTTATATATTAATATAATAATATATTTTTCAATATTTTGCAATACCTTTTTTTAAATTTAATTATATTTTTACAAATTTTTATCTCTTTTTTCGGTAATAAAACGAGGGAGAGGCCCTCAAGCCGCCTCTCCCTCGTTATCCTGCTCGCCGTTTCCCGACGTTCCGTAATCGTAAACCGGTCTTACGTAGACCATAGACGGATCCGACACGTCTATCTCCGCGCTTACGCAATTTTCAAGCCGTGAGTCTCCGAGAGCCGTTTCCACCGCGTCAAGCTTTGACGCCGCGCTCTCCGAGCTTCCGACGTACACGTTTATCGTTTCGTCCACCTGAATGTATATCTCAAAGCGATGCTCTATATCCACCAGCGTAAGGCGGGACGTAAAGGTCGTCATCTTAAGCATCTCCATAAACTCGTTGGCAAATCTTATCTCGGTGTCGTTAGCTCCAAACTCAAGCACCGAGCCTACGACCGCCTTTTTTACGTTTGGCAGAACGAGCCGCGGTATCTTTCCCTTGATGAATTTTGAATTGTCGGCGGTCTCCTCAAGCACCTTGAGATTCGCGTCAAGCGCGTAATAATCTCCTACTATCTCAACGTACCACGAGGCAGTCAGAGATTCTACCGTTATTTTTATCTTGTTTGGAAATTTGCTCTCTATCTCCACCTTGTCGATATACGGACATTTTGCCTTTATGTTTTTTGCAGCCGTCTCGTAATCGACGCCGTAAAGCTTGCTGCCGTATTTTATTCCCGCCGCGTTGATAATATCCTCTCTCTCGTACGGATAATCGCCGCTTATCTCGAACACGGAAACCCTCATAAAGCTCCTTACAAGCCCCACGAGTCCCGCGACGGCAAGCGCGCACATCACGACGATAACAACCGCTTTTATAAACATTATAAGGTCTATTTCTATTACCCTTTCGGCCTTACCCGACGCACGCTTTTTCACGGCTATCCTCCAAAATTTTACTTACTCTTTTTTTCACTCGTCAGAGCGCATATCTCACGGTATATCGCTTTGCCCGCGTCGTCAGACGCGAACTCGGCTATCTTTTCCTCCATAGCCGCGCGAAGCTCAGCGCTCTCCGCAAGCCTTCTCACCTCGGCGGAAAGAGGTCTTGACGCAAGCTCACTCTCCTCCACGAGCACCGCGGCGCCCGCGTCGGCAAGAACCTTCGCGTTTTTATATTGGTGGTTATCGGTAACGTTGGGGGACGGGATTATAACCGCCGCCTTACGCATAGAGGCTATTTCGGATAGCGTCATAGCTCCCGCGCGGCATATCACCACGTCCGCCGCCGACATAACCGCAGGCATATCGTATATATATTCCGATACGCGAAGATTTTCGCACTTATCAAGAGACCTTTTGCGAAGCTCCTCGGGCATATTTCCGGCTCCTATGCGTCCGAATGCGTGATAGTGGAAAACATCCTTATCTTTAGCTGAAAAATTCTCCATCAGCTCAAGAGCCGCTTCGTTCACCCTTGAAGCTCCGAGGCTTCCACCGCAGGACAGCACTACCGTCCTTACGCTTTCGGGTATACCGAGAATCCGTCTCGCCTCCGACTTGCTCAAGCGTCCGAACCCCGCGTTTATAGGATTGCCGACCCTTACGGTCTTGGCTTTGGCTCCGAGAGAGTCCGCGGTGGAAGCAAAATTCGTCATTATAACGTCCACCTTGTTTTTAAGCTGCTTTACGGCAACTCCCGCGATAGCGTTGGATTCGTGCACCATAGAGGGTATCCCCATATCCGACGCCGCCTTGAGCAGGGGCCAGCAAACGTAGCCTCCCGTGCCTATTACGATATCGGGCTTAAATTCCTTTATTATCCTTTTCGCCGCGCGCGGAGAGGTAAGCACGAGGTACGCCGTTTTAATGTTTGACGGAGAGAGCGAACGGCGTATTCCCTGTATATTGATATGGTACAGCTTATATCCCGCCTTGGGAACGAGCTTGTTTTCAATTCCCTTTTCGGTTCCGACGAAGGCTATCTCGGAATTGGGTTGATTTGTCTTTATTATCTCGGCTATCGCGAGCGCGGGGTTTACGTGCCCTCCCGTGCCTCCGCCCGTCATTAAAATTCTCACGGCATCCTCCTATGAACGTAAATCAAAAATCAGCCCCGCTGTCATTTCAGGAAAGCGGGGCTATTTTAAGTCTTTTATTGTTTTTGCGCCGAATATCTCGATATCGAAAGTATTATTCCTATCTCGAATATCTGCAGCATAAGCGAGGTTCCTCCCGAACTGAAAAACGGAAGCGATATTCCCGTGTTGGGCATAGAGTTGGTAACCACCGCTATGTTCAGCGCCGTCTGAAGCGCTATCTTGAAGGTCAGTCCCCAAACGACGAGCGCGCTGAATTTATCGGGTGCTCTCTGTCCTATCTTGATTCCTCTCCAAATAAGGAGCGAGAACAAAAATATTACGAAGAACGCGCCGACGAATCCAAGCTCCTCGCAGATTATCGTAAAAATAAAGTCGTTCTGCGGCTGGGAAACGTATCCGAACTTCTGCCGGCTGCCTCCGAGTCCGACGCCGAAAAATCCTCCCGAGCCTATCGCGTAAAGTCCCTGGAGCGTTTGCCAAGCATCTCCGAGGGGGTCCATATTTTCAATATTGAGCCATATCTGTATACGCTCTACCGAATATCCGAAAAACAGCAGGAATATACAGCCCGCAACGGCAATAATTCCGAGAAAAATAAGAAGCCATTTCGGACGCGTTCCGCCAAGAAACATCATTACCATTCCTATCATTCCGACGATTATCGTTCCCGACAGGTGAGGCTGAATGATTATAAGAGCGCAAAGCACGCCTACGAATATCATCGGTATAAGAAATCCGTGCTTGAAATTTCCGCCGAATTTATGTCTTGAATTAACTTCCTTTTCATATTTTGAAAGATAGAGCGCCAGCACCATAACTATCGCCATCTTCGCTATCTCCGAGGGCTGTATCGTTATAGGACCTATCTCTATCCATCTCTGCGCTCCGCCGCCGCTGTCGCCCGCTACCGCTACCCATATAAGAAGCGGAATCGAGACGGCGTAACTTGCCGCGCCGAATATCTTCCAGAACCAAGGGCGCGCAAAAAGCACGAACGGAACGGTGGCGACTATGGCTACTGCCGAAAAGGCTATATAGCGTACCAAAAAATAAGTAGAACTGTCGTATCTCGTCTCGGCGTAAACCGCGCTCGCGCTGTAAGACATAACCGCGCCGAAGCAAATCAGCATCATCGCCCATATGAAAAACCACACGTCGATATTGCCGCGTCTGAGCGGCTCGGGCTTCTCCTCGGGCACTCCGCTGAGAGGCTCGCTGAAAATAACGTCGTTATACGCGCTCTCTATCTCTTTTTTTCTTTTGTAATCGTTTATTATACGAACCGCAGTGCTCTGCTTTTTATCTTTTGTCTCTTTCGTATTTTCGGACGCTTCTTCTGCCGATATATTTTGATTTTCTTTATCCTTATCCATAACGGCACACCTCCGAAAATCGTATTAAAGACCGAACCAAGCTATAACGCACAGAAAAAGAGTAACCGTGCTGAAGACAGCTACTATCTTCCCTTCCTTCCAGCCGCATTTCTCAAAATGGTGATGTATCGGAGCCATCTTGAAAACGCGCTTATTTCTTATCTTGAAGCTCGCGACCTGAATAATGTCGGACAGAGCCTCCGCGACGTAAACGCCGCCCGCGATAACTATTATCAGCGGCTCGTTGATAAGGAACGCCGCACCCGTTACCGCCCCTCCGAGAAAGAGCGAACCGGTATCTCCCATAAAGACCTTGGCGGGATGCGCGTTGAATATAAGAAATCCGAGAAGTCCTCCGATAAGAGCCGCCGACATAAGCGTGAGCGGCACGTTGAGCATATTGAAGGCTACCACCGCGAAAAAGCCCGCCACGACGAGCGTTACCGAGCTTGCGAGTCCGTCTATGCCGTCGGTCAGATTAACGCTGTTTACTATACCTACTATAAGGATTATAGCGAAAACGTAATATACCCAGCCAAGCTCAAGCGAGATATCGGTAAAGGGTATCGACAGAGAGGTGTCTATATGACCGAGAGCGGTAAGCGCGAAAACGTATATTCCCGCCACGAGTATCTGAAGCAGAAATTTCTGATAAGCCTTAAGACCCTCGTTCTGCTTTTTGATAAGCTTACAGTAATCGTCAACGAAGCCGACGAGTCCGTTTGCCACGGCAAGACCGAGAGTGAGCGCCAGAGGGATAAGCTCGTTCTGCTCTCCTCTTACGGCGTATATTACAGTCATAACGGCAAGAGAAGCAAGAATCGCCATAATAAAGCAGATACCGCCCATAGTGGGTGTTCCCGCCTTCGTTCTGTGCCAAGCGGGTCCCTCGGGTCTTATCTCCTGTCCTATTTTATGACCTCTGAGTATAGGTATTACTATCTTTGATATTATAACGGTCAGCAGAAAGGATATAAAAACAACCGTTAAAAAATTTACGAACAATTCCTTAAACATTCTGCCACCGCCTCGATTTTATCAGAGGCATATTCTGTCTCTGTTTTCTTTCAGATAATTGATTATTCTTTCGGCGGCAGCTCCTCTGCTCGCCTTTATGAGAAGTATATCTCCCTTTTTGATGCTTCCGAGTATCATCTCTCCGCTGAGCGCGGGATCCTTTACGTTACCGTTGCGGTATATATTCTCGTTCAGAACTCCTCCGAGCACCGCGCCGAGAGCTATGTGCTCGGCAGACGCGCCGAAGGTGTATAGCACGCTTCCGCCTAGTCTCGCGAACTCAAGTCCGACCTCCTCGTGAAGTCTCTCGGAGCTATCTCCAAGCTCGTACATATCTCCGAGAAGCGCCGTCATTCTGCCTCCGTTTCTCTCCTTGAGGTCTCTCATTACCGAGATAGCCGCGCGCATAGATTCGGGACTTGCGTTGTAGCAGTCCTCTATAACGGTGATACCTTCAAGCTCGTATATATTCTGTCTCATACCTACGGGGGTGAAATTCTTAAGACCGTTCATTATAGTCTCGTCGTCAAGTCCCATACGGACGCCTACCGCGTACGCGAAAAGCGCCGCGTATACGTTGTGCTTTCCAAGCGCGGGAATGGTAACCCTCTTGACTACCTTGTTTCCGTATATAACCTCGAACGCGGTAGAGGTAAGATTGCTTCTGAGGTTGACCGCTCTGAAATCGCAGTCCTTATTGTCTATTCCGACGTAAACGGGCGTGTAATCGGGATTATTATACTCGCGCAGAAGCGGCTCGTCTCCGTTGAGAAGCAGAGCTCCTCCCTTTTTAAGTCCGTTTACTATCTCCATTTTAGCCTTGCATATGTTCTCGCGCGAGCCGAGATTTTCCATATGTGAGGAGCCTATATTCGTAACTATCGCGATATCGGGCTCGGCAATTCTCGAAAGATAATCTATCTCTCCGAAATCGCTCATACCCATTTCAAGCACCGATACCTCGGTATCGTGCTTCATAGAAAGCATAGAGAGGGGCATACCTATATTGCTGTTGAAATTTCCCTCGGTCTTGTGTACCCTGAGCTTTTCGGAAAGAACGGCGGCGACGAACTCCTTGGTAGTGGTTTTGCCGACGCTTCCCGTAATAGCTACCTTGCGGTGATTGAGGCGTCTGTCGTAAGCCTTCGCAAGCTCTCCCATAGCCTTTATCGAATCATCCACTACGACCGCGGCGTATTTTCTGTCGGTAAGCGATTCGGGAATACGCTCGCAGAGAACGCAGCCCGAGCCGGAGGACAGAGCGGCTCCGATAAAGTCGTGTCCGTTTACTCTCTCTCCGTCTATCGCGACGAAAAGAGCGCCCTCGGCGGTCTCACGGGAGTCGGTACATACCGAATCAAACGAAACGTCTTTATTATCTTCGCCGCCGACGCAGCAAAGCATACCGCCGCATATCCGCGCCAGCTCTGCCATAGTCAGCTTGTTCCAACCAACGTTGACCTTCATATCCTTCTCCCTTTCCGCTTCAATAATAGATAGCTTTGTATCTTGCGTAGGCACTCCGAACGATTTCTCTTTCGTCAAACGGCAATCTGCCGAGAGCGTTTATCTCGTACCGCTCGTGTCCCTTTCCCGCAAGGATTATTACGTCTTTTTTCTTTGAATTAAATACTGCGTATTCGATAGCCGCCCGTCTGTCCTCTATAAGCGCAAACTCCTTTTCCTTATCCATTCCCTTCAGGATATCGGAAAATATCTGCTCGGGCGCTTCTCCTCTGCTGTTGTCGGAGGTAATTATAACGAAATCGGCAAGTCTTGACGCTATTTGCGCCATTTCCCGTCTCTTGCTTCTGTCTCTTTCTCCTCCGCATCCGAAAAGAAGAACTATCCTCTGCTCATTCTCCCTAAACGCTCTGACGCTCTTAAGAAGATTTTCTACCGCGTCGGGCGTATGCGCGTAATCTATAAACACCGATATATCGGCGTTCTCTCCGAGAGATACTCTCTCCATTCTTCCGTCCACTCCGCCGAAGGATACTACAGCCTCCGCTATAACGCTCGGAGCTATCCCGTAAGTATAAGCGACCGCCGCCGCTTCCAGCGAATTGTCGAGAAAAAATTTTCCCGGCAGAGATATGCTCATCTCTGTCCTTCCCTCGCCGTAATTAAAATCGTATCTTACGCCTCTGTCTTTAAGATATTCAACGCTCTCCGCCGAGAAATCGGCAGAGGTCTTTGCCGATACGGTAAATATCTCTTTGCAGTCGGCAGAAGCCGTAAATTTTTCCGCCCACGCACTGTCGGCGTTTATTACCGCTCTTCGGCACATACCGAAAAGCCTTGCCTTTGCTTTGAAGTATTCCTCCATAGAGCCGTGAAAATCGAGATGATCCCGTGTGAAATTCGTAAGCACCGCCGTATCCACGGTCAGAGCGTCAAGCTTTGACAGTGCCAGGGCGTGCGAGGTCGCCTCGATAAAAACGTATTCCGCTCCGTCATCCCTCATCACCGAAAGAAGCCTATACAGCTCGTCGGGATCGGGAGTAGTCATATTAGCGAGAGGGTTTGAATTGCTCGTTTGAAGCACTCTGTCCCCGCTCATACATCTGACCGTTCCTATAAGTCCGCAGCGAAAGCCCGCCCGCTCAAATATACTTTTGAGTATATAGCAAAGAGAGGTCTTTCCGTTGGTACCCGTAACCGCCACGACGGTCATACTCCGTGACGGATCGCCGTGCCAAGCGTTATAGAGCAAAGCGGCGGCCCGTCTGGTGTTTTCAACATAAACTGCTGCGGCACCACCCACACCATCGTCACGCACTTGCTCTGCCACTATAACCGCGGCACCTGCTTTTATCGCGTCCCCGATACGCTCGTGTCCGTCGAAATGAAGTCCCTTTATACAGACAAAAAGGCTTCCCTCGCGCACCCTTCGCGAATCGGTTACTATTTCTGTGATTTCAATATTTTCCGCATTCTGCGGACATTTTATTCCCGCTTTTGAAAATAATTCCGACGCTATCATATATGCCTCCGAAAGTTTATTCTTTAAACTTCCTCGGCAACCGCAGCCGTCAGCTCAAATAATCGGGCTCCTCGTCTCCGTCGTTATATCTGAATTCCAAGGTTACGACGGTACCCGGCGCTACCGCGGTACCGGGAGCGATCGACTGTGAGAACACGTAAGGAACGTTGTGCTCCGAGACGAACGGATTGTTTACGCCGTCTATCTGCACGTTAAGTCCCATATTTTCAAGTATCTGATTTGCCGCCACCGACGTTTTGCCCACGAGGTCGGGAACTATCAGCTCGTTCGTAGGCTCGGCGTTGCCGAAATACAGAACTACTACACCCGAGTCCTTATCTATCTCGGTTCCCGCGGGGGGGATCTGCGAGGTAACCCTGTCTCCCGTTCCTCCGCCTATCTCTACTTTTATTCCCTGCTTTTCGGCTATCGTCTTGGCGTATTCAAGGCTGTATCCCTTATAATTGGATACTCTGACCGCCGTATTTTCTATCTCCTCCGCCGTATATATCGGCTCAACGCCGTAATAAGGCAGAATGTTTTCAAGCGCCGCCGATATATAAGGTGCCGCCACGGTACTTCCGTAAAGGCTTCCCTTAGTCGGCTCGTCAACTATTATTATTATCGCTATTTCAGGATCGTCCGCGGGAGCGAAAGCCACGCAGGAGCATATATACATTCCCTCCGAGCCCTCGGTCTTTTTCTCCGACGTACCCGTTTTTGCGGCTACTCTGTAACCCGCGACGTACGCGTTCTTCGCGCCGCCGTCTCCCGAAACGCCTTCTTCAAGAACCGTTGCGAGAGTATCGCACACCGCCTCGCTCACAACTTGGCGCTTAACCTCGGTCTCGTGGCGGTAAATGGTGTTCCCCGCGTTGTCGGATATTGATTCGACGACGTAGGGGGTTACGAGCGTTCCGCCGTTTGCAACCGCGGCGACCGCGCATATCTGCTGTATCGGAGTAACGTTGAAATTCTGTCCGAAAGCGTAGATAGCAAGGTCAAGCTCGCTCATATCCGATATAAATATACTGTTTCCCTCACCGGGAAGGTCTATGCCCGTTTTTTCATAATATCCGAAGGCTTTTACGTATTTCTGATAATTCGTTATTCCTATGCGCTGTCCGAGCGTCATAAACCATACGTTGCAGGACTGCTGAAGTCCCTGTGAATAGGTCAGCGTACCGTGTCCGTTTACCTTATGGCATTTTATCCTTATTCCGCTTACCGTATGCGAGCCGGAACAGGAAAGAGTTTCGTTAAGGTTTACGAGTTGTTCCTCAAGAGCCATAGACGAGGTGATTATCTTAAAGGTTGAACCGGGAATATAGCTCTCGGTTATCGCCTTATTCGACCACATAGTCATAAGCAGCTCGCGTGAAAGCTCGTTATATTTTTCAGAATCGGGAGTATATCCGCTCGTAACGAGCTCCTGATACGAAAGCGCGTCCATCGTCCACGGGTCGTTAAGGTCGAAGGGTGATGAGGTAGCCATAGCCAAAACGGCTCCCGTCTTAACGTTCATAACTATTCCGCACGCTCTGTTCTGCGCCTCGGTCTCGGTAACCGTCGCTTCAAGCTGTTCCTCAAGAAAATTCTGTATCGTCGTGTCTATCGTGGTAGTCAGATTATATCCGCTTACCGCGTCTATATAGCTTGAATACTCGTACGGCATCTCGTTTCCGTATGAGTCTCTCGCGGTTATATAATATCCGTCTATTCCTTTTAAGTACTCGTTATATTGATATTCAAGTCCGTAAAGACCTATTCCGTCGCTGCTCGTAAAGCCTATCATATGGGCGGCAAGCGTTCCGCCGGGATAATATCTCGTGCTCTGCGCTTCGAGATACACCATAGTTCCAAGCTCGTAATCCTCTATAAATTGTCTTACGACGTCGGCGGTTTCCTCGTCAACCTTTCTTTTTATCGTTCGGTCGAGATATTCCGTATATTCGGTAGCCTGCTTATAAACGTCGTCGTAGGATACGCCGAGCGTCTGCTGAAGCCCGTAAGCTATTATCTCCGCATACTGCGTTTTACTGTCGGCGCCCGCTTCATTCTGCGCCGCAAGTATTCCCGAGGGTGAAATAAAAACTCGGTAGGTCGTGATATTTGTAGCGAGAACGTCGCCGTTTCGGTCGTATATCTTGCCTCGGTCGGCGGGAACGGGAGATTCGGTGGTCATCTGATTGATTACCTTGTTCTGATATTTTTCAAAATCTACCGTCTGTATTATGAGTATCCTCAGCATAAGCAGACCGAAAACCGAAAATATCGCTATACCAAGTATCAAAGACCGCCTCAGCGCGGAGGTGCTTATCGAGCCCTTTTCCATCGTACCTCTCTCCTTTCCCCGTGGAATGAAGCCGTAACATTATATATTATGAGAGGTCGCAATCCTTTATTCGCTGTCAATCAATATTAATACCAAAAGCACTGAGCAGCGCCGCAAATCCGACGTTCGTATTCTCGTCCTCGTATATCTCTATATCCTCTTCCTCGGAAACGCCAACGTACGCTTTCTCGGCGTATTCCTTGTTTATCATTCCGAGGCTCTTTGCGTCTTCTTCTATATCTTGGATATTGTACTTAAGATCGAGCGCGCTTTGAAGCTCGGTCTGTTCAGCCTCAAGCCGTGATATCGTGCTGTTGAGAGTTCCAACCTCTCCCGACGCGCTTCCTATCATAACGGAACCGCCCACTATAAGCCCGAGAGACAGAGCGAAAGCCGCCATACTTCCGATAGCGGAAACGGGAAGCTTGAACTTCTCTCCCTCGCTTCTTCCCGCGACGGGCTCTTTGGGAAACCATTTGGTTACGAACGTCTCAATGCGTGATTTTAAATGGCCCTCCTTTGAGGTGCCGTCAGATGCCGCAAGCGAATCCTTCTTCGCTCCTCTGGCTGTAACCGCCGTCTGCGGTCTCTGCGCTTTTGACTGCATAGATTGCTGCGCGCTTCTGAGGGCTATCGGTATATTATAAGTATTTCTGTTTCTGAAATATCTTACAAAATCATCGGAGGTCATATATTTGCTGCCCTTATATTCGCCGCTGCGGTATTCGTTGGATATTCCGCTGACACGATCAAAGCTTACGTAAGACTCGGAGCGGGCAGCAAGCATATTTTTGCTTTCGTTCGCTTCCTGCTCTGCCGCCGTGCGTTTCGCGCTCACGCTTACGCCTCTTCCGACGTATCTCGCGCGAAGCTCGGTTATGCAACGGTTATAAGAATCGTTAGTATAATTGACAGCCATTTTTTACCTCCGTAATTTTCTCTATATATAAATAATGAAATTTTTATATTTTCTCCGCAACCCGAAGCTTTGCGCTCCTTGACCGCGGGTTCTCCTCAAGCTCTTTCGGGCTTGGAAGAACGGGTTTCTTGTTTACAATCTTGAGCGACGGCTTTTTGCCGCACACGCAAACGGGAAAGCTTCTCGGACAGGTACAGCCCGAAGCGAGAGAAGCGAACGTCTGCTTCACTATCCTGTCCTCAAGAGAGTGGAAGGTTATCACGGCTATTCGTCCGCCGTTTCTCATAAGCCTCTCCGCCGCTCTTATCGCGGGTTCTATAACGTCAAGCTCTCGGTTGACCTCTATCCGTATTGCCTGAAAGCTTCTCTTTGCGGGATGATGACCGCCTTCTCTCGCGAAAGCGGGTATCGCGCCCTTTATTATATTCGAGAGCTGCGAGGTAGTCTCTATCGGGGCCTTGCTCCTCTCTTTGACTATCGCCGCCGCTATCGCGGGAGAGAACCGTTCCTCTCCGTATTCAAAAAGTATCTTTTTTAATTCCTGCTCTCCGTATTCGTTCACCACTTTTTGAGCAGTAAGTGAATTGCGGGTATCCATTCTCATATCAAGCGGAGCGTCCGCGCTGTACGCAAAGCCTCTTTCCGCGCAGTCAAGCTGAAAGGAAGAAACCCCCGCGTCGATAAGGAATCCGTCTATCGCGTCTATTCCAAGCTCAGTGCACACGTCCGCAAGCTTTGAAAAATTATTTCGTACGAGTGTTACTCTGTCTCCGAAGCACTCAAGCCTTTTTCCTGCCGCCGCTATCGCGTCCGCGTCCTGGTCTATCGCTATAAGTTTTCCTCCGCGGAGTCTTTTCGCTATCTCAAAGGAATGTCCTCCGCCTCCCGCCGTACCGTCAACGTATATTCCGTCGGGATTTACATTCAAAGCGTCAATGCTTTCATTAAGCAGTACAGAATAATGTGAAAATTCCATCGTCAGCTCTCTTAAAGTCCAAACGATTCGAGAACCGCCTTGATATCGTCGAGGTTTTCCTCTTCAAGCGTCTTTTCGTATACCTCTTCGCTCCAAATCTCCGCATAAGTTCCGCAGCCTACCACGACCGCGCCCTTGCTTATGCCCGCGTGCTGAATAAGAGAGGCGGGAAGAACTATTCTTCCCTGTGAGTCGGGAGATACCTGTGCCGCGTTTCTGTGAAGGCTTCTCAAAATAATTTCGGAATCCTTTCTATCCATCTTCTTTATAGGCTCTATATATTTCTCCCATTCGCTCATCGAATATACCTGGAGGCAGTTATCGCGAATGCTTCGGGCTATCATAAAGCTTTCTCCAAGCTCTTCTCTGTGTTTTGCGGGTATAAACAATCTGTTTTTGGGGTCAAGATTGTGTTTGAATTCTCCCGATAACATTATCTTTTGCCTCCTTTCGGTCTTTTTTGAAGCGATTTTTAAACACTTTTAAACACTTTGCACCATTTCGCTCCACTTTTGTGGTGTTATTATTATAAAACACTTTATATTTAATCGCAAGAGAAATACAAAAATTCCTCAAAAATTAATTCAGTTTTTTTTGAATTTCCCGAAAATATTTTTTATTTTTTCCGATTTTGGAACTATAAATGTCTATATCTCTTTCCTATTTACATTAATTTACATTTCTTTAAAAATATTACATTAAAACGAGTGTAAACGGCAACTAATTCCCGAAAAATCGGTATACATTTCATAAGAAAATATCAAATAAAAGCGAATTGATTTTCAAAAACACAAATCGAAAAAGGGCTTTAAAAATCGTTTTTTATAAAAAAGGAACGAATATATTTCCATATGGTTCAGGAGGAGACGAAGACCATTCGTGTTCTTCACTCAGAATGACACTCTCCCACGAACAAGCCCGAGTATGAGAGGAATCCGAATTAAGCTCTCCGTAGGAAGCAAGACAAAATATAAAAAACATACCCAACGTTTAAGTTTTTTGCGGAGGGGGTTTGGGGGAGGAGCTTTTTGGAAAAAGCTCCTCCCCCATAAACATAAAACAACCCCATACACAAACTAACTTTTCCGCTCGAATTATGTCTTTTTTAACAAAAAAGTATTGCAAAATGGCAAATTATGTGTTAAAATTAATCTATGTATTTGTACGGAGGTTCTTTCCGTATATCACGCCACAAATATTTATTTTTTTGGAGGTTTTATGACAAAGGCAAAGAAAATCGTTCTTATCGTCGCGATTGTCGCAATTGTCGCCCTGCTCGTTGTTTCGGCAGTAACCGACGGTTCTATGAAGACCGTGGGCTGTCCCGATTGCGGCGCTGACGGCATCGTTGAATGCGAAACCTGTAAAGGCGAGGGTAAGATAGAAATTGAAGAAGAACAATTTGAAGAATGTTCGGATTGCGAAGCCGCAGGAACACTCGAATGTGAGACCTGCGCGGGCGAAGGCTCGGTTCGAGGCTCTCTCTGGGCACTCCTGCCTCCCGTAATAGCAATAGGTCTTGCGCTCATTACCAAAGAGGTTTACAGCTCGCTGCTTATCGGAGTCGTTGCCGGTGCGCTTATGTATTCCGATTTCTCATTCACGGGAACGCTTGACTCTGTAATAAACGACGGTCTTATCTCCGCCGTTGCGGGAAGCGCGGGAATATTCATATTCCTCGTTGAGCTTGGCATCATCGTCGCACTCGTAAACAAAGCGGGCGGCTCTGCCGCTTTCGGAAATTGGGCAAAAACTCATATCAAAACCCGCGCGGGAGCTATGCTTGCTACCTTCGTACTCGGAGTTCTGATATTCATTGACGACTATTTCAACTGTCTGACGGTAGGCTCGGTAATGCGCCCCGTTACCGACAGTCACAGAATATCCCGCGCAAAGCTCGCGTATCTTATCGACGCTACCGCGGCTCCCGTCTGTATGATAGCTCCCATATCGAGCTGGGCGGCGGCTGTATCAAGCTACGCCGAAGACGGTCAGGGACTCGCCCTCTTTATCAAGGCAATTCCCTTCAACTTCTATTCTCTGCTCACGCTCGTATTCATAATAGCGATAACTCTTATGAATTTTGATTACTGCTCTATGCGTATCCACGAGATAAACGCGATAGAAAACAACGACCTTTACACCTGCGGTGAGAAAAACGAATCGGTTGAAGTCGTTCCCTCCTCAAAGGGTAAGGTCATAGACCTCGTATTCCCAATAATCGCCCTCATAGTTTCCTGCGTTTTCGCTCTCGTTTACGTCGGCGGAATTATGGACGGAGCTAACTTTATAGACGCTTTCGCAAATACCGACGCAACCGTAGGCTTGCCTTGGGGCGGTCTCGTTGCGCTGGTTATAACTATGGTTTATATGCTCTGCCGTAAAGTCATAAGCTTCAAGGAATCTATGGACTGCGTTCCACAGGGCTTTATAGCAATGGTACCCGCAATTATGATTCTTACCTTTGCTACCGCTCTTAAGAATATGACCTCCATACTCGGAGCAAAATATTTCATCGGCGATCTTATGAGCGGTCAAGCAGGCCTCGCCAACTTCCTGCCCGCTATTATATTCCTCGTCGCCTGCGGTCTCTCCTTCGCTACGGGAACCTCCTGGGGTACGTTTGGAATACTCATTCCTATAGTAACTTCTATATTTGTAGACCCCACCAATCCCCTTTATATAATCGGTATTTCCGCGTGTCTCGCGGGTGCCGTATGCGGAGACCACTGCTCGCCAATCTCGGACACTACGATTATGTCCTCCGCCGGAGGTCAGTGCAACCACCTCAATCACGTATCTACACAGCTTCCCTACGCGATAACCGTTGCGGCGATATCCTTCGTAATGTACATATTCTCGGGATTCGTTCAGAACGCTTGGATAGCTCTTCCTATAGGAATAGTTCTCACGGTAGCTACGCTCTTCGTAATAAAGCTTATAGTTAAGAAAAAATACGCGAAATAAATTAATATGATTTATACGGGGGAGGAGCTTTTTTCAAAAAGCTCCTCCCCCGCCAACGTCAGCGCAAAAAAGGGAGAAACCATAACGGTTTCTCCCTTTTTGTATGGAGCTGGTAATCAGAATCGAACTGATGACCTCGTCATTACCAATGACGTGCTCTACCGACTGAGCCATACCAGCGACTCTGTTATTATAACAGATAGCTCATATTTTGTCAAGTCTTTTTTCATTTTTATTTTTAATATTTTTTCAAAATAATAATTATTCGGAGAAAAAAAGCCTTGACTTTGAAAAAAAAATATGTTATACTGTTTCAAACGCATTGATTCGGAGTAGTAAGCGGTAAATTTGAGCAAAGAGAGCAGACGGTTGGTGTAAGTCTGCGTCAGGTCCCGCCGAAGTCGCCGTATGAGCGGTACGGGTGAAAAAAGCAGCCCGCAACGGTCGCCACGTTATAGCGCAACGAGATGCGCGCTTGCGCGCGAAATCAGGTGGTACCGCGTACTCCACGCCCTGATATACGGGCAGTGGGGTTTTCTTTTTATATTTTAAGGAGGTCTTTATTATGAATTCTTATCACGAATTGCCTAAAGTATATTCCCCCTCTGAATTTGAGGACAGAATATACAAAAATTGGTCGGAAAAGGGATATTTCACTCCCGACCCGAAAAACAACGCTCCACATTTCTCGGTGGTCATTCCGCCCCCAAACGTAACGGGACAGCTCCATATGGGACACGCCCTTGACGAGACGCTTCAGGACATCCTCGTACGCTATAAACGAATGCAGGGCTACAACACGCTCTGGGTACCGGGAACCGACCACGCGGGAATAGCGACGCAGATAAAGGTTGAGGAACAGCTCCGCGTAAACGAGGGAATCACCCGCTACGACCTCGGCAGAGAAAAATTTCTTGAGCGCGTATGGGATTGGAAAAATCAGTACGGCAACAGAATAATCAGCCAGCTCAAAAAGCTCGGCGCTTCCTGCGACTGGTCCCGCGAGCGCTTCACGATGGACGAGGGCTGCTCAAAGGCGGTCAGAGAGGTTTTCGTAAATCTCTACGACAAGGGACTTATATACAGAGGAAACAGAATAATCAACTGGTGTCCTCACTGCATAACCGCTCTTTCCGACGCCGAGGTTGAGTATTCCGAACAGGAAGGATATTTCTGGCACATCAAATACCCCATAAAAGGCGAGAACGGATTCGTTGAGGTTGCTACCACCCGCCCCGAAACTATGTTCGGAGATACGGCGGTCGCGGTAAACCCCGACGACGAAAGCACTAAGCATCTTATCGGAAAGACGCTTATCCTGCCGATAGTCGGCCGTGAAATTCCCGTCGTTGCCGACGATTACGTCGAGATAGGCTTTGGTACGGGCTGCGTTAAAATAACGCCCGCTCACGACCCTAACGACTTTCTCGTAGGTCAGAGACATAATCTTGAACAGATAAAGGTTATGAACGACGACGCTACTATGAACGCTTACGCCGGCAAATACGAGGGTATGGACAGATACGAGTGCCGCAAGGCTCTCGTCGCTGACCTTGAGTCAGAGGGATATCTTATAAAGACCGTTCCCCACGCACACAACGTCGGCTCCTGCTATCGCTGTAAAACCACCGTCGAGCCTCTCACCTCGAACCAGTGGTTCGTAAAAATGGAGCCCTTGGCAAAGCCCGCTCTTGAGGTAGTACGCGACGGCAGAGTTAAATTCGAGCCGGAACGATTCAGCAAAATATACGTCAACTGGATGGAAAACGTTCACGATTGGTGCATCTCCCGCCAGCTTTGGTGGGGTCACCGTATACCCGCGTTCTACTGCGACTCCTGCGGAGAGATGACCGTTTCCAAGACAGATATTTGCACTTGTCCGAAGTGCGGGGCGTCGGTACGTCAGGAAAACGACGTTCTCGACACTTGGTTCTCCTCTGCCCTGTGGCCCTTCTCTACTCTCGGCTGGCCCGAGCAGACCGAGGATCTTAAGAAATACTATCCCACGAGCGTTCTCGTAACCGGTTACGATATAATCTTCTTCTGGGTTGCGAGAATGATATTCTCGGGCCTCGAACATATGGACAAGGAACCGTTCGGTACGGTATTCATTCACGGACTCGTCCGAGACGCGCAGGGACGCAAGATGTCAAAGTCCCTCGGAAACGGTATCGACCCTCTTGAGATAATCGACAAGTACGGTGCCGACGCGCTCAGATACGCACTCGCAACGGGTAACTCTCCCGGAAACGATATGCGTTTCTCCGACGAAAAGATAGAGGCGGCAAGAAACTTTGCCAACAAGCTTTGGAACGCCTCCCGCTTCGTAAGAATGAATCTGACAATAGACAAGATAAGGCTCCCCTCCTCCGACGCTCTCGCTCAAGAGGACAAATGGATACTCAACGAGTTCAACAAGCTCGTAAGCAACGTTACCTCCTCGCTTGACAAATTTGAGGTCGGTGTAGCTCTCGCTTCGATATACGATTTCACTTGGGATATTTTCTGCGATTGGTACATTGAGCTTTGCAAGGCTCGCCTTACCGAAAAGGATACTCCCGAAAACGTTACGGCGCAAAACGTTCTCGCTTACGTTCTCGTCGGTACTCTCAAGCTTCTGCACCCGTTTATGCCCTTCATCACCGAGGAGATATATCAGTCTCTCCCGCATACCGACGAGAGTATTATGATATCCTCTTATCCCGAATACACAGGCTCGCTTTGCTTTGAAGCAGACTCGGAGGCGATGATGAGAACGATATCCGCTATCAAAGCGATACGCGCAAGGCGTAACGAGATGAACGTAGTTCCCTCGCGCAAAGCGAAGGTATATATCGCCACAAAACACGCCGACAGCTTCAACGAACGCTCGGCAGTATTCTTCAAGCGTCTCGCCTCGGCGTCCGAGGTCGAGGTGGCAGAAGGCTTCGACGGTATAATCGACGCCGACAGTGCAATACAGATAATCACCGATTCGGCGACTGTATTCCTGCCGCTCGCGGACCTCGTCGATACCGAAAAGGAGCGCGCAAGGCTTGAGGGTGAGCAGAAGAAGCTGCTCGGCGAGATAGAGCGGCTTGAAAAAAAGCTCTCCAACGAGGGATTTGTAGCCAAAGCTCCCGCCGCGGTCGTAGATACTGAACGTGCGAAGCTGGCAAAATATCGTGAGAACCTCTCAGGTGTCCTGACAGCACTTGAAAAATTGAATAAGTAAGGTATATGTGTTTTATAATGTGGGGGAGAACCTTTTTGAAAAAAGGTTCTCCCCCACACCCCTACTCCAAAAATCCTTATGGCTTGGGTCTTGTTTATGTATTTGTCCTGCTTTCTACAGACAGCAAGGCGAAAATTCATATCATACCTGCTTTAAGGTTTTTGAAGGGGAGTGCGAGGGGGGACTTTTTCAAAAGTCCCCCCTCGCATAAAACGCTTCAAAGTTTTTTAAGAAAGGTTCGGGGAGAAACTTTTTGCAAAAAGTTTCTCCCCGAAATATATTCACCATTATTAAATTACTGCTTGTTGGTAAGCTTTGCTATCTCGTCAGCAAAGTTCTCTTCTCTCTTCTGGATTCCCTCGCCCTTTTCAAAGCGGTGGAAGCCCGTTACCTTTATAGAAGTACCAAGCTCTTTAGCGGTGTTCTCAACGTACTTGCCAACCTTAATCTCGTCGTCCTTAACGTAAGCCATATCAAGCAGGCAGTTGTTGTCGTAGAACTTTCCTATTCTTCCGGAAACCATCTTCTCGATAATCTGAGGAGGCTTCTTTGCGTTTGCGGGATCGTTTGCTATCTGCGCCATAAGAATGTTCTTCTCTTCCTCGATAACCGAGGCGGGAACGGAATCCTTGTCAAGATAAGGCGTAGGATAAGCGCCTACCTGGAGAGCGATATTCTTTGCGAAAGCAGCGAAAGCCTCGGTCTCTGCAACTGCCGCGTCAACGTCATAGGAAACTATAACGCCGATAGAACCCGTGCCGTGAATGTAGGTGCTGGTAACACCCTCAACAACTACGAAGCGGCGAATGCTGAGTTTCTCTCCGATAACGAAGATCATCTCTTTGAGCTTTGCCTCAACGGTCGCGCTTCCGTCAACGTAGGTGCTTGCGAGAAGCGCGTCGAGATCAGCGGGCTTGTTTGCGATTATGGTCTTAAGAATATTCTTTACGAACTCCTGGAAGGATGCGTTCTTTGCAACGAAGTCGGTCTCGGAATTGACCTCGATCATCGCGGTTACGTTGCCTTCCTTCATAATATCAACTATACCGTCAGCGGCAATTCTCGCTGCCTTTGCTTCTGCCTTAAGCTCACCTCTCTGACGAAGTATCTTTATTGCCTCTTCAACGTCGCCGTTAGCCTCAACGAGAGCCTTTTTGCACTCCATCATACCGATACCGGTCTTTGCTCTGAGCGCCGCAACGTCCTTAGCCGTAATGTTAGCCATTTTTATATATTCCTTTCGTTATGATAATTTTTATAAATTACTCTGCGTCTGCTTCAGCCGCAACAGTCTCGGCAGCCTCCTCGGCGGTCTCTGCCTCTGCTGCCTCTTCCATCTGCTCGCCCTGTCTTCCCTCGATAACCGCGTCAGCGAGTGCGGAGGAAATGAGCTTTATAGCGCGGATAGCGTCGTCGTTTCCGGGGATAATGTAGTCGGCGTCGTCGGGATCGCAGTTGGTATCAACGATAGCGATTACCGGAATACCGAGCTTCTTTGCCTCAAGAACCGCGTTTCTCTCCTTCTTGGGGTCAACTATAAATACTGCGGAAGGAAGGGTTTCCATAGTCTTGATTCCGCCGTAGTTCTTTTCAAGGTCGAACATTTCCTTCTGCTTTATAGCAACCTCCTTCTTGGGAAGAAGATCGAAGGTTCCGTCCTCCTGCATCTTTTCAAGGCTGTTGAGACGGCTGATAGATCTCTTAATAGTCTTGAAGTTGGTCATCATTCCGCCGGGCCAACGAACGTTTACGTAATACATTCCGCAGCGAAGAGCCTCTTCCTTGATAGCGTCTGCAGCCTGCTTCTTCGTTCCTACGAAGAGAATCGTGCCGCCTTCAGCGGAGACGTCGCGTACGAAGTTGTAAGCTTCCTCAAACTTCTTTACGGTCTTCTGAAGGTCGATGATGTAGATACCGTTTCTCTCGGTAAAGATGTACTCCTGCATTTTGGGGTTCCATCTTCTCGTGTGATGTCCGAAATGGACGCCTGCTTCAAGCAGCTGTTTGATTGAAATTACTGACATTTTTAATGTCCTCCTTCGGTTTTTCCACCACGTAGTTCTGCGCTTTAATTGCCCGCGCGGGCAACACCGTTACGCTGTCAAGCCACGTGTGTGTATTTGAATTTGCGTGGCAATTTAAGCCAACGCATATGCGGATATTATACCATATCTATTATAATACTTCAAGCCGGCTTTTTACAATTAACAAATTATTTACAATTACCAGAAGTTTTTTCTTTTTTTCTTGTCCCTGTCTCTGTCCAAATAATCCTCGGGAGATAATTTAACGAGTATCGTATCGGCGCCGATGCACTCTATCTTGCACCAAGGAATAACTATATCGTCTCCCCTTCCGAGACCGAGAAATCCGCTTCCTCTCGGCACTATCAGTGCCGTTATTCTTCCGTCGCAGGCGTCAAACTCAAAATCGCACGGACAGCCAAGCCTCGTTCCGTTGCACACGTTTATAACCTCTTTCTCACGCAATTCGCAGGTACTGAACCGCTCCATAAGCTCCTCCTTTTTTTAAAGATACGGGACGGCGCCTAAAGGTACCGTCCCATATAATCTATGCTTGCGGAATATGCGTATATTCTTTTCTTCCCCGCGTTTTTCGTTATTCGGTTCTGATACGAAGCTTTCCTATAAGAAAATACAAGAGAGCGCACAGAGCGCAGGGTATCAAGGTCATAACGAGATACGGGAAGGTTATCTCAAACACGTCGAATAGCACGCCGAGCGGCTCTATGATAAAGCAGGCTGTGATAAACAGCACCGCGAAAATATCGAGCGCCGCCGCGAATTTGTTAAGCTCAAGCGCCCCGAAGCGTTTGAAATTCTCTATTCTTATACAATACATAACGGTTATCTGTAAAAGTATCACCGAAATGAAAAGGGTTTCGGTCTGATAAAAATACTGTCCCGCAAAACCCAAAGCACCCACGAGATTAGGCAATATCACCGCCGAAAGTCCGCCCGCGCCAGAGGCTATAATAATTCCAGCGTTGTTTCTTACGGGCGCGCGGAACTCTCCCGAAAGATTTCTGAATCCCACAGCCGTCTCTACCCCGCATTTTTCAAACACGAAAGTAAGCATAGCGAGGATATCTATTATAAATCCGCAGAAAAGCGCGTGCCGAGCGTCAAGAAAAACGCTTCCCGATATCATAGGAAGAAGTACGGTAACTATCCTTATAAACTGACTGCAAAGCACGTATCTGAAAAAGCAGGTCAGATTGTTATACGCCGCGCCCGACAGCATAAAGGCGCGTTTCAGAGACAAAAGCCCTCCTCGGTTTTCCGACGGTCTCGGAATTATAACGTCCGCCTCCGCCTTAACGTCTCTGCGGCAGGAAAGACTCTCGGCGCTTCCCGGCAGCTCGATAGCCTCTATCTCCTCCTCAAAGCGTCCCGAAAAACGGTACTGCAATTCCGAACAGCTTATAAACACGTCGGGCTTTTCCAAAAGCTTTTTATATGTGTCCGAGAAGCAGATGACCGCCACCTTTTTGTTCATCGAATGGATATGAGCTATAAGCTTGTCTATATGCTTGGGAGAAAAATTCTGATAGGTTCCGACTCTTCCGAGCATATACGTAACGGGAACCTTGTTGGCGATAAAATCCGAAAGAGACGCCGTATGTCCGATTACGGGTGCCGAGACCTCGTATTCGTCAGCTCCCGCGTCCAGATTGACGAAGGACACGGTCCTCACACCGAGCGCTTTAAGTCCCTCCACGGCTCCCGTAAACGCCGAATCGACGTACTCGGAAAGCACGAGCATTCCCGCGAACGTGCTCTCTCCCGAAAATTCGTTTTCGGAAAGAGTGAACACGAGAACTTTTTTTCCCTCTTTCTTATATTTTTCATACGACGCGGCGAGAGAAGCTCGCTTATCCTCGCTCATAACTAACGTTGAAGATCCGTAATAAGCGCTTTTGCAGGAAGCGAGCGCGCTTACGTCCTGAGATACGCTCAAAATATATTTCTTTCCCCTGTCGGTATAAAACAGCTTGTCGGTTTTATCCTTTGAATTTCCCGTAACGTATCCCGAAATATTACATCTTATTTTAAGAGCCTCGCTGTCCACTCCCGTTTTTTCCGAGAATTCGCGGAGCGCGCCCGAAAATCTTCCCGGGGCGTGAATACCCGTGGTAAGCGTTTTGCTCTCCGCCGAGTTATAGAGCGCCGCAAGCTCGGCAAGCGTTTTCACAGCGGGATTTACCGCGTTGAATACCGACATCTCGCCCTCGGCGCACACCGCCTTTGAAAAATGAAGCACACCGTCGCTTACCGCGCTTCCGTCAAGCATAAAGAGATACTCGACCGACACCAGCCTGTCCATAACGTCGGAGCTGCGAAGCACGCAGGGATTTTGACCCGAAAGACAGCTTTTCGCCTGACGCTCGAAGAATACTCTGCAAACCGTGCAGGCAAGCTGGGACATAGAGGACGCCGCGATAGAGAGCGCCGCGGTAAAGGTAGTCATAAGAGTAACGTTTCCGTGGCTGAAAAGAAGGCTCAATACGCTGAACGGAAGAATAAGCAAAGTAAGTATCATTCCGAGAGACGAGCAGTATTTTCGAAGAAGCTTGAGTCCGTGAGGCACTCCGCGCACCTCGGGCAGCTTCACCCCTCCCGTCATCGCGCCGTAATAAGTATATCTTCCGACCGCCGTTACTATGGCTCTCGCGCTTCCCGATACGACACGCGAGCCGGCGTGTACCATATTAGTCATTTTTCGGATATCGTTCTCGTTTTCCCTGACGCACCCCTCCGCAAGCTTTTCGCACTCCTCCTCGGTGTCTCGGTCAACTCTTACCGAAAGCTTCAAGTTGTCGGAGGTTACGAGTCTTGCGTCAAAGCAAAGGATATCACCCTCGGTTATAATAACGACGTCCCCCTCTACTACGTGCTCGGGGTCTATCGTAAACGCCTTTCCCGAACGGATAACCGTAACCGACGGTCTGAAAAACGCCGAGAGCGATTCAAACAAACGCTGTGTTCGGAAGCACAGGAAGAGACACGCCGCAAGATTGAGAACTATAATCACGGTCAGCGTGATACCCGTTGTATATTCGGTAAAGCAGATAGCCATTATCGAGGATATTATCAGCAATATCAGCGTAAAATCCGCCATTATCTCCCCGAGCATAGACAGAACGCTCCTCTTGGGTTTTAAATAGAACGAGCTTCCGCCGTTCTTTCTGTAACGAGAACGAGCCGCCTTTGGAGAAAGTCCTGAGGCGGCGTTGGTTTTTAATTTTTTTTCAATGTCGGATATCTCCCGAGAAAACCATTTTTCGTTCATAATCAAATACACTCAACAACAAGTTTTTGATCGCCGCCGACAGAGAGCGACGCAATTCTTATATTGGAATCGTAGTCCGAAATGATCTGCTCCGCGAGCTGATCTTCTACGTGGGAACGGATATATCTTCTCATATTTCTCGCGCCGAAGCGAAGCGAATATGACTCCTTCGCAATAAGAGCCGCCGCCTCGTCGGTATATCTGAACTCGATATTCTTCTCCTCCAAAGCCTTCGCAAGCTCATCTAGCATTATCTTCGCGATAGAAGAAAAGTCCTTTTCGGTAAGAGAATTAAAGGTGATTATCTCGTCAACTCTGTTAAGAAACTCGGGGCGCAGGAAGGACGAGAGAGCCTTGAAGGTTTTGTTTGACGCGGAAGTCTGCTTATCCGCCGCAAATCCGACGGTTACTGCCGAGTTATCAGAGCCCGCATTGGTTGTCATAACGATTATCGTATTCTCAAAGTTTACCGTTTTTCCGCGCGCGTCGGTTATTCTTCCGTCGTCGAGTATCTGAAGCATAACATTCAGCACGTCTGGATGTGCCTTTTCTATCTCGTCGAAAAGAATTACCGAATAGGGTCTTCTGCGTATCTTCTCGGTAAGCTGTCCCGCCTCGTCGTAGCCGACGTATCCGGGAGGCGCGCCTATGATGCGGGAGACCGAATGTTTCTCCATAAACTCCGACATATCAAGCCTTATAAGCGTTTCGGGAGAATCGAAAAGGTCTGCCGCAAGCGTTTTTACAAGCTCGGTCTTACCCACTCCCGTAGGTCCCGCGAATATAAAGGACACCGGCTTTCTCTTATAGGAAATTCCCGCTCTGTTGCGCTTTATCGCCTTTGATACCGCCTCAACCGCCTCGTCCTGTCCGACTATTCTCTCAAGCAGTCGTTCACGGAGCGTGTCTATTTTTTGAAATTCGTTTTGAGTTATACTCGTCGCGGGTATACCCGTCCAGACCTCGATAACGCTTGCGATATCGCCTTCCTCAAGCACGACGTTCTCACACGACGGTTCTATCTCGCGCAGTCTCTGCGAGAGCTGAAGCTCCTGCGCCTTTATCTTTGTTATCTCCTCGTAAAGCTTTTGCGATTCGTTATCGCTCGACGGAGCTTCCGCCTCCGCCGCCTCGCGTTTCTCCTTCAGAGATAGCATATCCTCTCTTATCTGCTGCGCCTCGTTGAGCACCGAGCTGTTCAGCGAGAGGTGAGATGCCGCCTCGTCGAGCAGGTCGATAGCCTTGTCGGGCAGATAACGGTCGGTAATATATCTTTC